>NZ_JBFRMM010000022.1:0-29386 GCF_041470465.1 Vibrio sp. 10N.261.55.F4
AGCCCGACGAGCTACCAAACTGCTCCATCCCGCGTCCGGATGCATTGTTTAAGACAATGAGACTAAACCATTTTCATCTTCAGCATAAAGCGTGAGAGAGAATTTGGAGCGATACATCGGGTTCGAACCGATGACCTCAACCTTGGCAAGGTTGCGCTCTACCAACTGAGCTAGTATCGCATTATAAAAGGTCTTTCACCTTTCGATTACCGCTTTCGCCGTAACCTACAAATTGGAGCGATACATCGGGTTCGAACCGATGACCTCAACCTTGGCAAGGTTGCGCTCTACCAACTGAGCTAGTATCGCAATCTGAAAACGTCTTTCTCCGTTCAGGGCTGCGAATTATAAGAGCATTTTTTTGTGATGCAAGTCCTTAATGCAAAATTACGAAACTTTTTACTCAACTGCTGTAAAAGCACACAGATTTGCAAAAAAAACGGCTCTTATGTCCCTGAAAAGTTAGATAAACGTGATCATTTTATTCGACTAGATGTTAATAATCGTTTTTCGGTAGTACTGCAGCTCGGCGATCGACTCTCGAATATCGTCTAACGCAAGGTGACTTCCCGACTTAGAAAAACCATCTAACACTTCAGGTTTCCAACGACGAGTCAGCTCTTTCAGAGTGCTTACGTCAACATAGCGGTAGTGGAAGTACTCTTCTAACTCTGGCATGTGCTTGTATAGGAAACGACGGTCTTGACCAATGCTGTTGCCACAAATTGGTGACTTACCTTTTGGTACCCATTTTTCAAGAAACTCAATGGTTTGTTGGATGGCATCTTGCTCTGAAACCGTGCTTTCTTGAATTCGCTTCACGAGGCCGCTGCCAGTGTGAGTCGTTGTACACCACTCGTCCATCTTGTCCAATTCACTCTGAGGTTGGTGAATAGCCAAAACAGGTCCTTCAGCCAGGATGTTAAGCTCACTATCAGTAACGATAGTAGCAATTTCAATGATTTTATGAGTTTCAGGATCAAGTCCTGTCATCTCTAGATCAACCCAAATAAGGTTCTGATCGCTAAAGGACATAAGGCGTCGCCTATTTGTTTATGTGTAAAAGAGGTACTATACCCAAATAACTATACTCAAACTAGCTTTAGGACCATCGAAATCACGTGGTACCAGCAACATCCTGTTTGAGTCCCCAATCATCAAGTTAGATGTGTTAAGTGAAAAATTGTGGCTAAAAAAAAGAAGTTAACCAAAGGTCAAGTACGTCGTGTACGTAGCAACCAGAACAAGCGACTCAAGAAAGAAGATTCTATCCAATGGGATGAGAACATGCTTGGCGGAACCAAAAGCGGACTCGTGATTACGCGCTTTGGCCAACATGCTGATATCGAAGATCTTGAAACTAACGAAGTTCATCGTTGTAACTTACGCCGTAGTATCGAGACTTTAGTTTCTGGTGACCGAGTGACTTGGCGCGCAGGCTTAGAATCAATGGCCGGTATTTCTGGCGTTGTGGAAGCGGTTGAGCCGAGAACTTCAATGCTGACTCGCCCTGATTACTACGATGGCCTAAAGCCAGTAGCTGCGAACGTCGACCAAATGGTTATCGTATCGGCTGTGCTACCAGAGCTATCACTTAATATTATCGACCGTTACCTAATTGCTTCAGAAACGGTAAACATCGCGCCGCTTGTTGTACTGAACAAGGTCGATCTACTGACTGATGAGCAGATTGCTGAATACCGTGAAACACTTAAAGAGTACGAGAAGATCGGCTATAAAGTGATGTTCGTGAGTAAAGAGTCTGGCTACGGCATCAAAGAGCTGGAAGCTGAACTCAAAGACCGTATCAACATCTTTGTTGGTCAATCGGGTGTGGGTAAATCAAGCCTAGTGAATGCATTAATGCCTACGCTAGACATTGAAGAAGGCGAAGTCTCTGAGAACTCAGGTCTTGGTCAGCACACAACCACGGCAGCTCGTTTATACCACTTCCCTTCTGGTGGTGATCTGATTGATTCACCAGGAGTGCGTGAATTCGGCCTATGGCACCTAGAGGCCGACGAAATCACTGAAGCCTTTATCGAGTTCAAGCCTTACCTTGGCGGTTGTAAGTTCCGTGACTGTAAACACATTGATGACCCAGGCTGCATCCTGCGCGAAGCGGTAGAAAACGGAAAGATCAGTCGATTACGTTTCGACAACTACCACCGCATCATTGAAAGCATGGCGAGTAACAAAGATAACCGTCAGTATTCACGCAACAAAAAAGCCGATCTCTAATCGCGTTTTTGTGAACAAATGTGTGCATTTACTGACAATTGGCGCGAATTTAAGTAACATCTCGCGCCCTAAACCGTCATCGACAGATTTAATTGAAAAACAATTAGCATTGGAAAATTAATACAATGGATAAGATTAAAGTTGGATTGCAGTACTGGATTCCACAACATGGATTAACTCGCCTAGTCGGCAAACTTGCGTCTGCTAAAGCGGGCGGCTTAACGACAGCGATCATCAACTGGTTCATCAAGCAATACAAAGTGAACATGGATGAAGCTCTGCATAGCGATCCAAAACACTTTAAAACATTCAATGAATTCTTCGTGCGTGAATTGAAAGAAGGCATGCGTCCTATCGCTGAAGGTGAGTCTGTTATTGTTCACCCTGCAGATGCACGTGTGAGCCAATTTGGCCCAATTACTGACGGTCAACTGATTCAAGCGAAAGGCCATAACTACTCAGCTCGCGAGCTATTGGGTGGTGATGCTGCGCTAGCGGATGAATTTAAAGACGGTGAATTCGCAACGCTTTACCTGTCTCCAAGTGATTACCACCGCGTGCACATGCCATGCGACGGCACACTGCGCCAGATGATCTACGTTCCAGGTGACCTTTTCTCAGTTAACCCGTTAACGGCAGAAAACGTTCCAAACCTATTCGCACGTAATGAGCGTGTCGTTTGTATCTTCGATACGGAATTTGGCCCAATGGCACAAGTGCTGGTTGGCGCAACGATCGTAGGTAGCATCGAGCAAGTATGGGCAGGTACCATCACCCCACCTCGTGGTAACTCGGTTTACAAATGGGATTACCCTGCACAAGGTGACAAAGCAATCATCTTGAAGAAAGGCGAAGAGATGGGCCGCTTTAAGCTTGGTTCAACCGTTATCAACCTGTTCGCTAAAGATGCGATCAAGTTTGACGACACTATGCAAAATGGCGAGAAAACGGTTCTTGGTACACCTTTCGCGCACATTGCTGGCAAAGAAGCGCAAGCAAATGACGATGTTGTTACCGATTCTGCTGAGAACACTGACCAAGCTTAACAATTTGAGTTAACTCATTTAAGCTTTCAAGGCGCGTTACTTTTTCTATTTCAGAGAAGAACGCGCCTTTTTCTTAACTCTACCGATTCATTTGCTACTCAAGCTCTAACAACTCAATCTTTCAAACCCTGCCCAGCCACCTGATGCTTCTCACTCTTGTCTCTAATTGCCCAGATAAAAGATTGACCAAAAACAAAACAACTGTCGAAACCTTAAACAACTTTTTGATTTTCCAACCCGTCTCCAAGTACCAGAAATCCAGATAACTTACTCTATTTGAAGATATTTTATTTATAGGGTCTTTGTACATGCCTAAACTCAATGTTGGCGTTCTGGTCAAGCTGTTGATTTGTTTTGCGATTCCCTTAGGCGTGTTATTCATGCCGATAGATTCAATACCAATCGATGATCTCACGCTGATTCAACACCGCCTGTTGGCGATATTCTTATTAGCAGCCCTGCTGTGGGTGCTTGAACCTGTTCCGGTATTCGCCACTTCCATTTTGATCATTGCGCTTGAACT
Organism: Vibrio sp. 10N.261.55.F4; assembly: GCF_041470465.1. Lineage (NCBI taxonomy): Bacteria > Pseudomonadati > Pseudomonadota > Gammaproteobacteria > Vibrionales > Vibrionaceae > Vibrio > Vibrio sp. 10N.261.55.F4. The sequence goes on from NZ_JBFRMM010000022.1 coordinate 3,811, forward strand.
GGTGATGATATCTGATAAAGGTTTACACCTATTTAGAAATCCACCAGCGGGGCACGATCTCGGTGAGTTAATCAAATATACCGACATCTTCGGTGCATTTTCATCACCAATCATCATCCTTTTCATGGGTGGCTTTGCTCTTGCGATATCCGCATCCAAGTACGAACTCGATAACAACCTAGCTCGAGTGCTTCTCAAACCATTTGGTACAGAGCCGCGCTTCATTATGCTCGGCTTAATGCTGATCACCGCCGTGTTCTCAATGTTCATGTCAAATACCGCAACGACGGTAATGATGCTTGCGCTGCTCGGCCCTATCGTGGCATCTGCACCAAAAGGCGATATGGGTATCAAAGCGCTCGTGTTGTGTATTCCAATTGCTGCCAATACTGGCGGTATCGCAACCCCAATCGGTACACCGCCCAATGCCATCGCGCTGCAATACCTAACGGGTGAAAATACCATCGACTTCCTCAGCTGGATGATGATGGGCTTACCCTTTGTGATCATCCAACTCACCATCGCTTGGTTTCTTCTACAAAAACTCTTCCCTTCTAAAGAAAGAAACATGGTGCTCAAGCTCGATGGACAATTTAGAAAGAGCTGGCGAGCGATTGTGGTTTACATCACCTTCGCTGCGACAATCTTATTGTGGATGACCACCAAACTGCATGGCATGAACACCTATGTCGTGTCTATCATTCCATTGGCTGTGTTTACGCTCACTGGCATCATGGGTAAAGAAGAGCTCAAGCTGATTAACTGGGATGTGTTGTGGCTGGTCGCAGGTGGTATTGCGATTGGTATTGGCTTAGATAAAACAGGCTTAGCCGCTGCACTCGCACACGCAATTGACTATGAATCGCTCTCACCTGCAGCTGTGGTACTGACATTGTCTATCGTGTGTTGGTTAATGGCGAACTTCATGTCAAACACTGCGACGGCCAACTTGCTGATGCCGATAGCCGCTGCAATTGGTGCTTCCATGGAAAGCCTAGTTGCGATTGGTGGTCTGCAAGGCTTGCTGGTTGTGGTCGCCTTCTCTGCGTCACTTGGCATGATTCTGCCCGTATCGACACCACCAAACTCACTGGCCTACTCGACCGGGCTTATCGAAAGCAAAGACATGGCGAAGATGGGCATCATCTTAGGTATTGTGGGCTTGCTGATGGTTTACCTCGCCCTGTTTATCATCACCTAGTACGTTAATCCCTACTAATGCCCTTCCAGATAGTAATCACGTCTTTGCTATCTGGAAGGTTTAGTGCATATTGAATCCCCCACTTCTACATTTTGACACGGACGTACACTTCAATGGGATTCGAATGGTTGGCTCTTGCTGCCGCTTTTCTTTGGGCTATCGCGAGCCTGATGTCAGTAAAGCCTGCTCAACACTTAGGTTCTTTCGCCTATAGCCGTTGGCGCATGGGTTGCACTGCTATCATCTTATCGAGCATGGCTTGGTTTACTGGTGGCTGGTCAACGGTCGAAGCAGACCTAGTCACGCCGATGATGCTGTCTGGGCTAATTGGCATCTTCATTGGTGATACCGCCCTATTTGCTTGTTTGAACAGAATGGGACCGCGCCAAGCAGGTTTGCTGTTCTCTTGTCACGCCGTGTTCTCGGCAATTCTTGGTTACTTCCTATTTAGCGAAAGCATGACTTCGGTGGAGCTGATTGGCTCGGCTTTGGTGTTCAGTGGTGTATTAACCGCGATATTCTTTGGTCGTCGAGGACAAGCCAACAACCAACTCGAAACCATCAAGGGCACCGTGTGGATTGGTGTAGCTCTCGGAATCACAGCGGCTATCTGCCAAGCATTAGGTGGGATCATCGCAAAACCCGTGATGCAAACCAGCATAGACCCTGTTGCCGCTTCAGCAATTCGTATGATCACCGCTTTTGTTGCTCACTCCGCATTTCGCTTAACGGGTGCCAAGCTCTCACGCGCAATTAACCCGATGAATGGTCAAATATTCGCGATTACCGCAGTGAACGGCTTTCTTGCTATGGCGGTGGGAATGACGCTGATCTTGTATGCACTGCAAGAAGGAAATGTCGGCATGGTTGCTCTGTTGTCTTCAACCACACCTATCATGTTGTTACCAATACTTTGGCTGTACACCAAACAGAGACCAAATGCCTACGCTTGGATCGGTGCCATTGTTGCCGTAGTGGGTACTGGTATTCTAGTCAGCTAGCTAGTGAAGTTAATTGGCAGCTGATTGGAAACTGAGAGTGAATAGCTAATGACTATTCACTCTCAGTAAAAACAAAAGCAAAAAGTTAAGAACGTGGGAAAGGAAAAGCCGTCACGTCATCGATGTGGTCATAACCTAACACCAGCATGATCAGACGATCAATACCTAAAGCAACACCCGCACAGTCTGGTAAGCCCGCTTTTAATGCCTCAATCAAGTGATGGTCAATCGGTTGAGGCGATAAGCCCATCTCAATACGTTTGGCATTGTCATCTTCAAAGCGCTTGAGCTGCTCTTGTGGCTTGTCTAGTTCATGGAAGCCGTTTGCCAATTCAATGCCTTTGAAATACACCTCAAAGCGATCGGCTACTCGCGAGTCATTCGGGTTAATCTTGGCTAATGCCGCTTGTGAAGCCGGAAAGTCATAAACAAACGCAGGGACTTGTTGCCCTATCTTCGCTTCAACCCCAATACTAAACAGCAACTGCAGCAAGGTGTCACGGTCTTGTTCTGGATCTGCAATGTCGCTGAGCCCAAGTTTTGCTGCGGCTTGCTTTAGCGTAGCCATCGAATCTTCCAGTGGACACACACCTAACACGTCAATAAAGGCTTGTTGGTAAGTCATTCGCTCTGCTGAGCCCGATTTAAGTACCTGCTGTAACAGCAAATCCATTTCATCCATCAGGTCATGGTGATCAAAGCCAACGCGATACCACTCCAACATGGTGAACTCAGGGTTGTGGTAACGGCCATTTTCTTCGTTACGGAAAGACTTACAAATTTGGTAAATACAGCCACTGCCCGCCGCTAATAGACGTTTCATATGAAACTCAGGGCTAGTCATAAAGAACAGAGGCTGACCGTGCGCATAACCCGGCCCTACGAATTCAGTTTTGAAAGTATGCAAATGCACGTCCGTCACCGTGGCGTGGCTCATCGCAGGCGTATCCACTTCCATCACGTTTCGCTCAGCAAAGAACTGACGAATTTGATTAAGGATATCAGCACGTTGCTTTAACTGTTTAATGGTTGCGGCCGGTTGCCATGTAGAGTGCATTATTGAGTTCCATATTACTGAATTCTAGGCGACGAAAATTACCACCTTTCATCGCTTTTGTAAGCTTCTATCTTTCTATTCGTGAAAGCAAAATGTTGTTTTAATGAAGCCAGAAAATTACGTTCTACAATACAATTATCAATACAGATTTCACATCAACATTGATAACAAAAATCATACTCAACAAGCCGTTAACACCCACCCTGTGGGTTAAACGTTATCAACAATTCATTGCCGTGATTGCAGTCACATAACCTATAATTTCTATGCCTCCATATGCATTACCGACCTAAAAACCCAAATGCATCAACTTTTCGAATACCTTCCTCTCTTACACTGAACCTACCACTTAAGGCTTAGGGGCGCTAAATGGTTCCTACGATTTAGAACCTCCTAAATAGGCTTTTTATAATAACAAGCGGAATACTCCGCATCACACTGGAGAATAACTGTGAAGACAATTACCACAGATATCGCAGTCATCGGCGCAGGCGGCGCTGGTCTTCGTACAGCTATTGCTGCGGCTGAAGCTAATCCTGAACTGGAAGTAGCACTGATTTCTAAAGTTTACCCAATGCGTTCGCACACGGTGGCAGCAGAAGGCGGTTCAGCAGCGGTAATTAAAGACGAAGATAGCCTAGATAATCACTTCAACGATACTGTTGGCGGTGGCGACTGGCTATGTGAACAGGATGTTGTTGAATACTTTGTTGAAAACTCGACTCGCGAAATGATCCAAATGGAACAATGGGGCTGCCCATGGAGTCGTAAAGAAAACGGTGAAGTAAACGTACGCCGATTCGGCGGTATGAAAGTAGAGAGAACGTGGTTCGCAGCGGATAAAACCGGCTTCCACATGCTTCATACTCTGTTCCAGACTTCGATGAAGTACGACACAATCAAACGATTTGATGAGTACTTTGTGGTGGACCTTCTCGTAGAAAACCAGAGCGGCGTTGAAGATGGCGAAGTACAAGGCCTAATCGCGATTCACATGTCTGAAGGTGAGCTTGTTACCATCAAAGCAAAATCTGTTGTTCTAGCAACCGGCGGCGCAGGTCGTGTTTACCACTGTAATACCAACGGCGGCATCGTAACTGGCGACGGTATGGCAATGGCTTATCGCCACGGTGTACCACTGCGTGATATGGAGTTCGTTCAATACCACCCAACAGGCCTACCGGGCACTGGCATCTTGATGACCGAAGGTTGTCGTGGTGAAGGCGGTATCATCGTCAACAAGAACGGCTACCGTTACCTGCAAGATTACGGCATGGGCCCTGAAACTCCAGTGGGCGAGCCGAAAAACAAATACATGGAACTGGGTCCACGTGACAAAGTTTCTCAAGCATTCTGGCACGAGCAGCAGAAAGGCAACACCATCAAGCACCCACTTGGTGATGTCGTGCACCTTGACCTTCGCCACCTTGGTGAAGAGTACCTGCAAGAGCGTCTACCGTTCATCTGTGAGCTAGCAAAAGCGTACGTAAACGTAGACCCAGCAAAAGAGCCAATCCCAATTCGTCCAACCGTTCACTACACCATGGGTGGTATTGAGACTAACGGTACCTGTGAAACTCGTATTAAAGGCCTATTCGCCGTTGGTGAATGTGCTTCAGTTGGCCTACACGGTGCAAACCGCCTAGGTTCTAACTCACTGGCTGAGTTCGTAGTATTTGGCCGCGTTGCTGGTGAAGAAGCAGTGAAACGCGCTGCTGAATTCAAAGGCTGGAACGAAGAGTCTATCGCTAAGCAAGTGAAAGCGGTTGAAGAGCGCATCGCAGGCATCTTGGCTCAAGAAGGCGACGAGAACTGGGCTGACATCCGTACTGAAATGGGTCACACCATGGAAGCGGGTTGTGGTATCTACCGTCAAGAAGACTTGATGCAAAAGACCATCGACAAAATCACTGAACTGAAAGCTCGCTACAAGAAGATCAGCATTAAAGACAAAGGCAAAGTGTTCAACACTGACCTACTTTACGCTATCGAGGTGGGTTACGGCCTTGAAGTTGCAGAAGCGATGGTCCACTCAGCGATTCTTCGTAAAGAGTCTCGCGGTGCACACCAACGTCTAGACGACAACTGCACAGAACGTGATGACGTGAACTTCCTGAAACACTCTCTATCTTTCTACAACGAAGATGCAGCACCAACCATCGACTACAGCGGCGTTAAGATTACTAAATCTCAACCTAAAGCTCGTCTGTACGGTGAAGCTGCAGAGAAAGCCGCTGCCGCTGAAAAAGCAGCAGAAGAGAATGCGAAGAAGAGCGAAGAGGAGCAAGCATAATGTCAGCGAATCGAATCCAAAAAATTGAAATCCTGCGTTATGACCCTGAGCACGATGCAGAACCTCACTTTCAAACCTTTGAAGTGCCATTTGATGAAACCATGTCAGTACTTGATGCGATCGGTTACATCAAAGACAACCTAGATAAAGACCTGTCTTACCGTTGGTCTTGTCGTATGGCGATTTGTGGTTCTTGCGGCATCATGGTTGATGGCGTGCCAAAACTGGCGTGTAAGAGCTTCTTACGTGATTATCCAAACGGCTTCAAAATTGAGCCTTTGGCTAACTTCCCAATCGAAAAAGATTTGATTGTCGACATGACGCCGTTCATCGAGCGCCTTGAAGCGATCAAGCCTTACATCATCGGTAACGACCGTAAGCCAGAAGACGGCACAAACATCCAAACTCCAGAGCAAATGGCGAAATACAAACAGTTCGCTGGCTGCATCAACTGTGGTTTGTGTTACGCAGCATGTCCTCAGTTTGGTCTAAACCCTGAGTTCATCGGCCCTGCGGCACTTGCTCTTGCTCACCGCTACAACCTAGATAGCCGTGACAATGGTAAAGCCGAACGTATGAAGCTTATCAATGGCGACAATGGCGCTTGGGGCTGTACGTTTGTAGGTTACTGTTCTGACGTATGTCCGAAGAAAGTAGACCCAGCAGCGGCAGTAAACCAAGGCAAAGTTGAGTCTTCAATGGACTTCGTTATCTCGATGTTCAAGCCAGACGGATCGCAAGTAAAAACAGCAGAGGAGGCATAATATGAGCAATCGTAAGCCTTATGTTCGTGAGATGAAGAGAACGTGGTGGAGCAACCATCCGTTCTACCGCTTCTACATGCTACGTGAAGCGACTGTACTGCCTTTGATTCTATTCACTCTGTTCCTAACCTTCGGTTTGGGTGCACTAGTGAAAGGCCCTGAAGCTTGGGCTGGTTGGTTGAGCTTTATGGCTAACCCTATCGTTGTTGGTATCAACATCGTGGCACTGCTAGGCAGCTTACTGCACGCTCAGACCTTCTTCAGCATGATGCCTCAAGTAATGCCAATCCGCCTTAAAGGCAAATTGGTAGATAAAAGAATCATCGTACTGACCCAGTGGGCAGCGGTGGCTTTTATTTCTTTAATCGTTCTTGTTGTGGTGTAAGGAGCTTTCGTTATGAACACAAATTACAAAGTAAAACCTGTTAACCACAACCCACAACGCTCTGATGAGCCAATCTGGTGGGGCCTATTTGGCGCTGGCGGTACTTGGTTTGCGATGATCACACCAATCACGGTTCTAGTGTTAGGTATCTTAGTGCCAATGGGCATCATCGATGCGGACGCAATGAGCTACGAGCGTGTGTCTGAATTCGCCACCAGCATTATCGGTGCGCTATTCATCATCGGTACGCTAGCACTGCCAATGTGGCACGCAATGCACCGTCTTCACCACGGCATGCACGACCTTAAGTTCCATGTCGGTGTTGCGGGTAAAGTTGGCTGCTACTTCGTTGCAGGCCTAATCAGCGCGTTATCTGTTATTTTCATCTTTATGATTTAAGAGTTAAGAGCAGATTCGGGATTCGAGTAATCGAGTATCGAAGAGCTTAAAAGCAGAAAAGCGAAAGCAGAGCTAGGTTATCCAGCTCTGCTTTTTTGTTATTTGTTGAATATCTTATCTCTCTGACTCGGCTCTGATCTTCCTGCTTTTCGTATCTCGCATCTCGTTCACACATATCTGCTCTTCCAGCTCTTCGTATCTCGCATCCCGCATCCCGCATCCCGCATCTCGTTTACGCGAATCTGATCTTGGGATACAAAAAAAGGCCGCCTAAGCGACCTTTTTCAGATACTTGAAGTCAATTACTTCACACGACCAACGTATTCGCCAGTACGAGTATCAACTTTAACAACTTCACCGATTGCGATGAATAGAGGTACGCGAACTACCGCGCCAGTTGCTAGAGTTGCAGGCTTACCGCCAGTACCTTGTGTGTCGCCTTTAAGGCCAGGATCGGTTTCTGTTACTGCGATCTCAACAAAGTTTGGTGGAGTTACTGTGATAGGGTTATCATTCCACAACGTTAGAGTACATACGTCGTTTTCAACTAACCATTTAGAAGTCTCGCCTACTGCTTTTGCATCAGCAGCGATTTGCTCGAATGTTTCGTTGTTCATGAAGTGGTAGAATTCGCCATCGCTGTATAGGTAGCCTAGTTCAACGTCTACAACGTCCGCTAGTTCTACTGTATCGCCTGACTTAAATGTTTTCTCTAACACTTTGCCTGACAGCAGTTTACGAAGTTTAACACGGTTAAACGCTTGGCCTTTACCTGGCTTAACGTATTCATTTTCGATAATTGAGCAAGGCTCGTTATCCATCATGAATTTTAAACCGCCTTTGAATTCATTGGTGCTTACTGACGCCATGATTTTCTCTTCCACATCTTTGAGTTAATTTCAATGCCGCATATCATAACCCGAAAAGTCGAATCTGTTGAGCAAAACTGGCTCAAACAACTATCGAATGCGATCTCTGACCCGACAAAACTGCTTGAGGCATTGGAAATAGACCCAACACCATGGCAAGCAGGCTTCGCTGCTCGTGAGTTATTTGCACTTCGGGTACCTCTTAGCTTTGTCGAACGAATGGAAAAAGGCAACCCACACGATCCATTGCTACGACAAATTTTACCGCTAAGCGAAGAGTTTGAGGTACACCAAGGCTATTCCGCCGATCCTTTGGAAGAACAAGAAAATGCAATTCCGGGCTTACTGCACAAATACAAAAATCGTGCACTGATGATTGTAAAAGGCGGTTGTGCGATTAACTGCCGCTACTGCTTCCGTCGTCACTTCCCTTACCAAGATAACAAGGGCTCGAAGTCGGTTTGGCAAACCAGTCTCGACTATGTGGCGGCTCACCCAGAGATCAACGAAGTTATCTTGTCGGGTGGCGATCCACTGATGGCAAAAGACAGCGAACTAGAGTGGCTAATTCATGCTATCGCACAAATTCCACATGTGAAAACAGTTCGAATTCATAGCCGATTACCGGTTGTGATTCCCGCTCGAGTAACGGATGAACTATGCCAATTGTTAGCTCAAACTCGCCTTAATGTGGTGATGGTGAGCCATATTAACCATGCCAACGAAATTAACTTAGAGCTCAAACAAGCTTTCCACAAGCTTAAGTTAAGTGGTGCTACTCTGCTCAACCAAGGCGTGATGCTTAAAGGCGTAAACAACAGCGCTAACTCATTGAAAGAATTAAGCGAAAAGCTATTCGACGCCGGTATTTTACCTTACTATATGCATGTACTTGATAAGGTTCAGGGCGCAGCGCACTTCTATATTTCAGATGAAGAGGCGAAGCATCACTTTAAAGGATTAATCTCTGAGGTTTCTGGCTACCTAGTACCTAAGTTAACCCGTGAGATTGGCGGACGCAGCAGCAAGACACCGCTCGACCTACACATTGAATAGAGAAGTTGTATCAATGAAACACAATACCTCAGTTGCTCCACCAGCAACCACATCTCAACCAGCGCTTAGGTTCAGCTCAAGAGGTTTCACCATCATCGAGCTGGTCGTGGTGATCGTGATTCTAGGTATTGTGTCGGTCACTGCAGCTTCTAAGTTCCTCAACCTTCAAACCGATGCTCGTATCTCGACATTAAACGGCCTTAAAGGCGGAATGGAGGGCGCAAGTGCTATGCTTTATGGTAAGACATCAGCATTGGGCTTAGATAAAGCAGCTAGCGCATCGATTAATGTTGAGGGTGACAATATCTCAGTCGTCTATGGTTATCCTGCAGCGATGAACGATCAAACTTGGTCACAGCTCATCGAATCAACCTTTCTAGATGCTGTTTGGGATACGGGTCGAGCTGACTGGTTCTTTACCAACACAGATGCGAATGATGGCATTATTCTTTATGCGCCTTCTAGCCGAAAAAAACAGGCTGATAACTGCTACCTTGAGTACCAAGAAGCGACAGAGACCACGACACCAGCCTTCACCTTAACAACAAGCGGCTGCTAGGTTTTAAGTAATCTTTATCAATCGTTAAGACAAAAAGTTTTTGTTCGATCGTCCGGTCTATTATTAGCATACTCGGCTCTATTCTAAATTTTTAGGAGGGGTGATATGTCACAATTTATAGAACAAACTCTCAACCTTGCCCCCTTTAGCTGGGCAGGCCTCGCTGCATGCATGCTGTGTGGTTCTTTAATCGGAATCGAAAGGCAAACACGCGGTAAACCGGTAGGGATCAGAACATCGATTCTGATCATCAGTGGTACCTATTTCTTCCTTACGATGGCGATTAGCCTTTCCCCTAACACACTCGATCAAGCTCGTGTGCTTGGTCAGATAATTACGGGTGTTGGATTTCTTGGGGCTGGTGTAATGATGACACTGGATGGCAAGATTCATGGCGTGACTTCAGCCGCAATTATCTGGGTACTCGCAGCATTAGGTATGATGATCGCACTAGGGCATCTTTCCCAATCGGTCATTATCACGCTAATGGCGCTAGTGATTCTGCTTGGTGTCGATAAAGTGGAAAACAGCTTCCAGAGCCTGCGTCGTGGTGTGCATCAGAAGTGGATGAGAAAAGGCCGCGTGAAGAAGTAACCTCAACCTGAAACAGACATTAAAAAGGCCTAGTCACACGACTAGGCCTTTGTGTATCCAACTAATTAATACACCTGAATACACACCTGATTCTTACCCGCAGCCTTTGCCTTATAGAGCTGCTCATCAGACGAACGAATACTCTGGTTTTCCCACAAGTGCCCTACGCTGTCGAACTTATACAAAGAGTAAAGCGTCGCGCCACCAGACACTGAGATACTAATCTTGTCACCCGTAGGGCATCGATAACTCTGTAGGCTAATGTCGTTTTGAATTCGCTCAAAGATCGATGAAAGCAACTCAGACGATTCACCCGTAATCGCGACAACAAACTCTTCGCCACCAAATCGAGCCACGATATCTTGCTGTCTAACGCTGTTCAGCATCAACCGAGCAACATGGCAAATCACCTCGTCCCCCACTTTATGGCCATGCTGATCATTAACGACTTTGAAATCATCGATATCAAACACGCCAACACCAATAATCGGCTCTTCATCTTGCGCCAGTAATCGAGCCTCAAAACCACGTCGATTCAGCAAGCCCGTTAATGGGTCGCGCATTGCTAGCTCATTTAAACGCTGGTGCTCTTGTCTTGTATAGAAGCGCCATAGCCATAAAACCGAGAGCAGATACAAAACCAACAGTATCGAAAGCTGAATCTTCTCCATCTCCAATACATGCAGAAAGTGCTCGCTCTTATCTTCTTCAATACTCAGATATAGCTGGGTGTTAATGTCATCAACATACAGAGGCTTGGAATACGTAAAATCCATAAACCCGTATTTGTTTGCGCCTCGAGTACTGGTGACTTTATAGCCATGGGTAGGGTTCGATACTAGGTTCGAGACATAACCATCGACACCCAACACCCCTTTAAACTCACCATTAACGTAGATTCCTTTGGTTAAGGTCACCACTTTCTGACCTGTCAGGTAGTCATCATATTGGCCGGTATACACCACTTGGTCTTGCCCTTGAGCTAAGCCAAAGCGAATCGTGTTCACCCAATAAGGCCTGCTATTCACAACCGAATCAAAGGTGTCGCCCTTAATGTAACTGGCAAAATCAGAAGGCGAAGAGATAATGAATTTCTCTTTTGAAATGAAATAAATCGCAGAGATGGTATCAATGGTATTGGCAAAATAAGCCATGGTCGGCGCGATGAACAGGCGCTTACCCGCTTCGGTATAAAGGTCCGATTCCGGGTTGCACATCTCGCGAGGGCCAGAGAACATAAAATCAAAACGAGGGGCATGTTGCTCCTCACTGGTGAAGTAACACGTCTCACCCTCGATCTTTTTGTCATGCGAGAATACGTAGGTATCCCCATGCAGTGGATAAAGCGCAGTGATGTTGTACTCAAGCGCATTTATGATCTGTGTGAGCTCCGCTAAAGAGCGTGTTACGCCTTGGTTTTCCATTCCATACTGTTTATCTGATTCTTCCGCTGAATCAACGAGCAACAAGCTCAAAACTACTAAAAAACTGGCGGTCAGGCCTAAGAAAGCCTTTTTAAAATCGACGGTATGGTGGTTAATCAAAGCATATAAATCATCATTGGGAATTTATCACACATTGTACCTATAAATTCAAACACGCAACAACAAATATAAAACAACATGCTTATTAGGTAATTTGAGAAGTTTATCGTGGAAGTAGAATTGAATGTAATAACGCCCAAACAAGGGTTTAGGCGTTGATAGGCTTAGTCTTTAATCGCGTATGCGTAACTAAAAGCTAATGCATTAACTGAACGTTGCTCGCCAACCGTAGAACCAAAGGCTAAACGACAGCGTTATTTAGCAAAGTTTACAATCGGGAAGCACGGGAAGAAACCGTTGTCAGCACAGTTGATCAGACCAACTTGTACGCCTTCGATTTTGTTGGTTTTGTTGAAGATACCAACCTGAACCGTAGACACTTCTGAAAGGTTCGCAGCGCCAACATCAACCATAGTGTTACCTTCTGAGTAGTTGACGAAACTCACGTTCGCGCCTTTCACATCATTAGTAATGTTCACAGCACCAAGGTTAACACCCGTTGTTTTACCCGTGTTCCAGTTGAAGAAACCTAGAGATGCACCGGTCATTTCTTGGTTCACTTTTGATGCACCCAAAATACCCAGGTTCACACCTGTGGTCGTTTGCGTCTCAGACATACCAACAACAGCAAGATCAAGACCTTTAAGGTCGTTCACTTGTCCGTGAAGTAAAGCCAAGCGCACACCGCCAACAGCATCTGAGTCAGGTGCGTTGAAGCCATTGATCGTTGAAAACATAACAGGCGAAGAGGCAAATGCCGCCGGTGCCATTACTGCTGCAGACACAGCAAGTACTGAAAGTAGTTTTTTCATTGGGGAGTCTCCACTGACTTATTGTTCACTTGATTAATCCATTTTTAATCAAGCATTTATTGTCCTTTATTCAACAGCTACCCATGTTAAATCAATGTAATAACTGTACTGTTGAATATAAGCCGCTAAATCATAAAGAGCAATGGTTAAGAGCAGATGCGGGATTCGAGTGAACGAGATGCGAAAAGCAAAAAAAACAGAGACCGAAACCTCCGCTCTAACGCTTATTATTCCAAACAAAAATCTAGGCGAGAAAATCAACATGTTTCACAAGCTTATAGCCCACACACTTATTGCCGCATCTAAAGCGATGTCATCCTAAAAAATTTATTGATAAAAGCTCAACAGACCTCAGGTATTCAAAAACTAATGTTCGTAAAATTCTGAAAATAAACTAAATTCTAATATAGGAATAGAACGATATGAAACAGTGGGAATAGCATGATTCAGGAACCTACGAATAAACAGACCATTAAAGCGATTATTTCGCGTGGTTTTTTGGCTATCGTGTTATTTTTAGGCCTCTATATCTATGTTAGCCATGCTCTGAAGAACAAAGAGCAGGACATGATTAATCTCCAGCTCAGTCTTTCTGAAGCTTATAGCGTTATGCTCTCTGTCAGACGACAAGAGCAGCAGTTTGTTTCCACAAGGCAACCAGAGATTCAAGAACAACTCAATATAAAGCGAAGTCAGCTGATCGAAAAGCTGGCTGAGATCGATGGGAAAATCGTACGAAGCGACCTCAATATTTCTTTTAATTATGCCAAAGTTGTCGAGTATCTCGACGAGTACCACACCGCCTTTACATTATTAGCCCTTGAGTTAGTCAGCATACATGGCAAGAGGGACCAAATTGGGCTCATTGAGAAACTAAAAAATGCAGCGTTGACACTTGAGCGCTTCGTACATGAATCCAATAATGTGCAGCTTGAAGAATTGACTTTAGAAACACAAGATCTCATGTATCAGTTCTTTACCGATTTTGATCAGACAACATTAGATAAGATTGTCGATTCATTGTTCAAAATCCAAGATGAAATAGAACAGAATTCCCGAACGATCAGTGCATTAGCTTCGTTTAATAATTTTAAACGCCACTTTTGGCGATTGCAGCGAGGGTTAAAGAGTGTCGGGTACAGCTCTGATAGCGGCCTCAAAGGAGAACTCACCAGCAGTATTTATCATGTTGAAGATGAGCTCAACTTACTTTTCACCGAAACACCCAAGCAGATCGCAGAGAGCCTGACGCAGATAAAGTTGTACAGCTACTTATCGACAGCCGCATTAGGAGGGGTGACGTTACTGGTGCTGCTTTATGTTGTGTGGCGTGCCAGTCAACTTGAAACTCAATTGATTGTTTCACAAGAGAAAGCACGACAAGCAAACCGTGCAAAAAGTGCCTTTCTTGCCAATATGTCTCATGAGATACGGACACCGCTTAATGGCGTGATTGGTATGTCAGAAATACTGGCAGAAACCAAACTATCCGCAGAACAGAAAGACTGCCTTGGGACTATCTATACCTCTTCTCAAACCTTACTTATGTTGATCAACGATGTTCTCGATCTGTCCAAAATTGAATCGGGTAAACTGGAAATTAATCCACATACGACAGACTTAAGAGAGCTGCTGTTTGATAGCGTGACTCTGATTTCTTCTAAAGCTTATCAAAAGCAGATTAAGTTGGAAGTTGAAATTGATGGCGAGCTCCCAGAGTACATTCATGTTGATGGGAATAAAATTCGCCAAGTGTTGATGAATTTAGCCTCAAATGCGATCAAATTTACAGAACAAGGCTCTATCGTATTCACCGCTAAACGGCTTCCATCATTGGAAACAGAGTGTGTGGTCGAGTTTTCTGTTCGAGATACGGGTATTGGTATCGCAGCAGACCAACAAGAGCACATTTTCAAAGCGTTTTGCCAAGAAGATACCAACATCACCTCCAATATTGCGGGGACCGGATTAGGGCTTAGTATTTCGTCACGTATGGTGGAAATGATGGGAGGCTCGATAAACGTTGAGTCAGAGAAAGACGTGGGCAGTTGCTTTCATTTCCAATTAACCGTAGTGCCATCAGATCATTCTGAACATAAAAATCGTAAACAAACCGTTGTCTATTATTCAGATGCGCCATCGAAACTTTTACTCGATGACTTGTTCCGCCTTGGTTACTCACCACAACTAAAATCAATCGAAACAAACTTGGCGGCAACTGACCTCCCAGAGATCGCTTTGATGGAAGATATTAACCAAGCCAAAACACTGCATCGCTTAGCACCAGAGGTGAAAATCATCATAGTGAAAGATAATCTTAGTGATCCTATGAGTGAGTGTCATTTTATCTCAGGCTATGTGACTCTTCCTATGCTCGGTTCCCGCTTAAGTAGCATGTTGAACTCCGTGCTTGAAAGGTCACAGCCACAACCCCCTCAACATCAACCTGAGCCGATAGAAGCGACTGTACGTCAAAAAGTCCTCGTAGTTGAAGATAACCGCGTAAATCAGAAGGTGGTATGTATCAATTTAGATAAGTTAGGGATTGAATATTGGGTTGCCAATGATGGACAAGAAGCGATTGATTTATATAAAGAGCATCATCAAGACATCGGCCTTATCTTGATGGACTGCATGATGCCGAATGTAGATGGCTTTGAGGCAACAGAGCGAATCAGGCGCTATGAAGAAAACCTGCAACTTCAGGCAACACATATCCTCGCTTTAACGGCATCCGTGCTCGATGATGATATTAAACGTTGCTTCGAGTGTGGAATGAACGATTATCTTCCAAAACCATTTAAGCGTGACATGATGCTGCAAAAAATTGATGAACAACAGTTTACGCACAAGGCAGGCTGACCAAGGAGCTTTGGAAAAAAGGAGGATGGTGAAGCTGAAATACAGATACGGGATGCGAATAAATAAGGCTTAAGAGCAAAAAAACGGAGACCGAAGTCTCCGTTTTCTAAAGCTTATGTGTGACTTTCTCTGCTATAGAGAAAGGGGGATGATTACATCATGCCGCCCATGCCACCCATACCGCCCATGCCACCCATATCAGGCATTGCAGGGCCAGAATCTTGTGGCTTATCAGTGATCATCGCTTCTGTTGTGATCATAAGACCAGCAACTGACGCTGCGAACTGAAGTGCAGAGCGAGTTACCTTAGTTGGATCTAGGATACCCATTGCAATCATGTCGCCGTATTCGCCAGTCGCCGCGTTGTAACCGTAGTTACCTTCGCCAGCACGAACGTTGTTAGCAACAACAGATTCTTCATCACCTGCGTTCTTCGTGATTTGACGGATAGGCGCTTCCATTGCACGTAGTGCAACACGGATACCGACGTTTTGCTCTTCGTTGTCGCCTTCAAGGCCAGCAACTTTAGATGCAGCGCGGATAAGTGCAACACCACCACCAGCAACCACACCCTCTTCAACGGCAGCGCGAGTTGCATGAAGTGCATCTTCTACGCGGTCTTTCTTCTCTTTCATCTCAACTTCAGTTGCAGCGCCTACTTTGATTACTGCAACACCGCCAGCTAGCTTAGCTACGCGCTCTTGAAGTTTCTCTTTGTCGTAGTCAGACGTTGCATCTTCGATTTGTTGACGGATTTGAGAAACACGACCTTGGATCATTGTTTCTTCGCCCGCGCCATCGATGATGGTTGAGTTTTCTTTAGTGATAGTTACACGCTTAGCTTGACCTAGGTCTTCTAGCGTTACTTTCTCTAGGTCTAGGCCGATCTCTTCAGAGATAACCGTACCGCCCGTTAGGATAGCGATGTCTTGCAGCATAGACTTACGACGGTCACCGAAACCAGGCGCTTTAACAGCAGCCACTTTAACGATGCCACGCATGTTGTTCACAACTAGAGTTGCAAGCGCTTCGCCTTCTACATCTTCAGCGATGATAAGAAGTGGACGAGATGCCTTAGCAACTGCTTCTAGAGTCGGAAGAAGTTCACGGATGTTCGAAACTTTCTTGTCGATAAGAAGAATGAATGGGCTTTCTAGATCAACAGAACCCGCTTCTTGGTTGTTGATGAAGTAAGGAGATAGGTAACCACGGTCGAACTGCATACCTTCAACTACGTCTAGCTCGTCTTGTAGAGCCTGACCTTCTTCAACCGTGATTACGCCATCACGACCTACTTTTTCCATCGCTTCAGCAATGATGTTACCTACTGTCGAATCAGAGTTCGCAGAGATAGTACCTACTTGCGCGATAGCTTTTGTATCTGCACATGGAACAGAAAGGCCTTTTAGCTCTTCAACTGCAGCGATAACTGCTTTGTCGATACCGCGCTTAAGATCCATTGGATTCATGCCAGCAGCAACGGCTTTTAAGCCTTCAGTGATGATTGCTTGAGCAAGAACTGTTGCTGTAGTCGTACCGTCGCCCGCCGCGTCATTCGCTTGCGAAGCCACTTCTTTAACCATTTGCGCGCCCATGTTTTGGAACTTGTCTTCAAGTTCGATTTCACGTGCAACTGAAACACCATCTTTAGTGATCGTTGGTGCGCCAAATGATTTGTCTAGAACAACGTTACGGCCTTTAGGACCTAGCGTTACTTTTACTGCGTCAGCCAGAACGTTTACACCTTCTAGCATTTTAATACGTGCGTCATTACCAAATTTAACGTCTTTAGCAGCCATCTTAATTTCCTTTCAAATTCTTTGTTTCGGGGCGTCTCAGCGTTATCGCGTCATTCTGAACAGTGAGGGACGAACGTGATTCAGAATCTACTCAAATCGCACTCTGTTTAGATTCCAGATAATTCGTTCCTCATTTCTGGAATGACGATATGAATCATCCAATACTGGCTCTGATAACTTTTACTGAGAGTTAAATGAAAAATAGATTACTCGACGATCGCCATGATGTCGTTTTCAGACATGATCAGAACTTCTTTGCCGTCGATTTTTTCAGTTTTCGTGCCGTAACCTTCAGCAAAGATAACGGTATCGCCAACTTTTACGTCCAACGGTTGCACTGAACCGTTTTCTAGAATGCGGCCTTTGCCAACAGCTAGAATGATACCGCGAGTCGATTTTTCTGCGGCAGAACCAGTTAGAACGATGCCACCAGCAGATTTAGATTCAACTTCTTGGCGCTCAACGATAACTCGGTCATGTAGAGGACGGATATTCATCGGTCTTATCTCCTGATAATTTCCATTTAAATTTTGATAGTTGCCACGATTAGCGTGGGTCAAACAATATGTTGGGGGCGATGTGAAAGATCCCAAGGGGGGAACGAAAAAATTGTGAGCTAAAGTGCAGATTCTCACCCCTCATCTTTCCCTGCTTTTCGTTTACTCGTATCCCGCATCTGTTTATCCTACGCTTTTGGTTTCTATCGGCGTTTTGCATGCAAGATAAGCACGGGCTATTAACTGCCCCAATTGAGAGTACATTGCGTACCATGACCATACCGACCATATTCGGTATGGTGGCGATCTTGATGTTTAACCTCGTCGATACTTTCTTTATCTCACTGCTCGGCACACAAGCACTTGCAGCAGTGAGCTTTACCTTTCCAGTTACCTTTGCGATTAACTGCATCACCATGGGGATTGGTATTGGCTTATCGACATGTATCGGTCGATTGCTTGGCCAAGGCAGCGCACAAAATGCAGCACGCTTTACCTGTCATGGCTTATTGCTGGCTCTGCTTCTGGTCGGCTGCGCGTCTACATTAGGTATTATCGCCTTAGAACCTATGTTTACCCTGCTAGGAGCAAAGCAAGAGTTGTTGCCGCTGATATCGGAATACATGTCGGTGTGGTATCTCGCGATCCCATTTTTGGTCATCCCCATGGCAGGCAACAGCGCGATTCGAGCCAGCGGTGATACGAAAACACCCGCTAAGATCATGCTACTGGCTGGCCTTATCAATGGCGTTTTAGATCCGCTACTTATCTTCGGGTATGGGCCTTTTCCTGAACTGGGGATTCAAGGCGCTGCGATTGCCAGTGGTTTCAGTTGGTTTGGTGCTTTGTGTGGCTCACTCTACGTATTGATGGTGCGAGAAAAACTGCTTGCGCCGCCTAAGCTGACAAACATCGTCAGTGACTGGCGACAGATCTTAAAAATAGGCACCCCAGCGGCTTTGTCTAACGCTCTGAACCCACTTGCCGGCGCTATCATCATGATGATGCTGGCCAAACAAGGGACTGAAGCCGTGGCGGCGTATGGCGCAGCGCAACGTATCGAGTCCATTCTTATCATTGTGTTGATGTCTCTTACTTCGGCGCTTACGCCTTTCATGGCGCAGAACTTTGGCGCAAACAACCCACAACGCAGTTTTAAGGCACTGTTTCTGAGTATGCGTTTTGCTGTGATGTTCCAAGGTTTGATTTTCTTAATGATGGTGCCGTTGAGCATTCCTTTGGCTGCCCTGTTCTCTCAAGAAGAATCCGTCCGAGGCATATTGTGGCATTACCTGTTAGTCGTGCCCTTTAGCTATGGATTCCAAGGCATTGTGATGATGCTGATCAGTGGGATGAATGCCATGCATCAACCACTCAAAGCCTTTCAATGGAGCTTCATGCGTTTGTTTGTCTTTACCTTGCCATTCGCTTGGATAGGCAGCCAAATTGATGGTGTCGAAGGGCTGTTTATAGGCTTAGCCTTGGGGAACATTGTCGGCGGTATTTCAGGGTACTTGTTTGCGCTTCGTGTAAGGGGTAAAGCAGATGCGGGATACGAAAAGATATAAGAGCAGATACGGGATGCGAAAAGATATAAGAGCAGATACGAGATGCGAGTAACTGGGATGCGAAAAGATTTAAGAGCTTAAGAGCAGTTACGAGATTCGAAGAGCTTGAGAGCAGAAAAAGACTAAAAAAAGGAAGATGACATGGAAGACACCACTTACAAAATGTTCTATGACGCACCAATTGGCAAGATGATCATTGTTAGCAATGGTGTGTCGCTTATTGAAATTGACCATGTAAATCACGAAGAGCTAATGATTAGCAATCCAGATGACCTTTGCCAACTGGCAGCGAAACAGTTAGATGAGTACTTCGCAGGTCAACGAATAGAATTCGATTTGCCATTAAGAGCGATAAAAGGCACTGACTTTCAAAAATCCGCTTGGCAGGCTTTAACAACCATTCCTTATGGCAAAACCATCAGTTACGGTGAACAAGCGAAAATAATGGATAACCCAAAAGCAGTAAGAGCTGTGGGTGGTGCAAATGGCAAGAACCCATTTAGTATTGTTGTGCCTTGCCATAGAGTCATCGGCGCGAATGGAACATTAACCGGCTACACCGGCGGTATGAATCGCAAAGAGTGGTTGTTAGATTTTGAGCGTTCGATCTTAAATAAAAAGAAGTAAACCTTATCTCACTAGATCAATAATATAAAATTTCGCCATCAAGAAGCGCCATTATCACCAGACAACATATAGTCTATATTTAAAATTTCATACAAAGAGGTGATAGTAATGTCCACTGATACGATTGAATCTTATGAAGATCGAAAGCGTAGAGATGGAGCTATAGCGCCAATGAAACTATTATCGTTTTCTATTGATGATAAAAAACATGACCGAGTCAATTCAGGTACTCAGATTCGAGATAAACTGGCAAAACGTAAACAATCGGTTCAAGAATCAACATCACCGTTACGCTGATAATAATACGTTCGGTTACTTTAGTTTAATCCCATAAGTGTCAATATGGGCAAGTAGCTCATTCGATGTAATTCTATGTTTAACGAGCAAGTCAACCTTGAACGGAAGTGACGATTGTTCTAAACGATCTTGCAAGCCTGCGACGACACTTAACGAAATCCCATGCCCCTCGATAACAATATCGATGTCGGAGTTATCTTTATAAGTTCCAAGGGCTCTAGAACCGAATACCCAGGCATGAATGACTAAAGCATGATTCAAAACAATATCCTCAATCAGCTGATACTGATGAGGCTTAAGGCCGACCGAGTCTGGTTTAACCAAATAACTATCGATCACATTTAACCTCTTGTTCGCATTGACCCTCTTGATCACATTTAAGCTTTAAATAGAGTGTGACTTGCCCTATCACTGGTGAAAATGACTCTAAGATCAGTGACTGAGCTTCAAGGACATTTTCCTCATCATAGGTGTGGGACAATAAATTTCGTTTTATGAGTGCTTCAAGCATAATCTCACACTGCTCCGAAGACAGGTGCTTAGCTTCTAAGGCCGTACGAAAAACGCTCCTCGGCGAAGCCACATCAAACCCTTCAAACTCAAGTAAGTCTTTAAGGGTCTTCCATGTCAGTTCGAAAGAAAATTCAAAAGTTTGTACTAACCCAGCGAGCTCTAACTCATTGTAGCTATCTTGTGAGCACGCTCTCTCAAGCCTTTGCTGCGCTTTCATTAAGTTTTGCAGTCGTTGCTTCCAGCGGTCTGGGTTTGAGTTCATATAAACAGCCTAAATATAAGGTAAAAGACAAGTATAGTATGAGCCTTAAGCTACCTAATCATTCAAGCAATGTCACTCTTTCGATATTCATCAAGACTGTTCTTTTCGTCTTTTGTTTAAGGTCGTGCCCTTATGTTCTCCCCTGCATGTTTTTCTTACCCAATACCTGTCCTTAAGCTCTTCGCTACTCGTTTACCCGTATCTCACATCACGCATCCGTTCTTAAGCTCTTCTCATCTCGCTTACTCGTATCTCACATCTATAAAAAAGCCCGCACTTTGAAGTGCGGGCTTTCAAAATCGTTAAAGCTCAACGTGAACCGCTGAGCCAAACAACTATTTAACTACTGACTATTTAACGATCACATCACCTGACATTTCTGCCGGGATTGCGATACCAGACAGAGAAAGCATCGTTGGTGCTAAGTCAGACAGTTTACCGCCCTCTTTGAACTCAACGTCTTTGCTGCCCACGTAGATAAGCGGCACTGGTAAGTTAGTATGTGCAGTGTGGATGCCACCCGTTTCTGGGTTAACCATCATTTCTGCGTTACCGTGGTCTGCGGTGATAAGCAGTTGGCCGTCAGCTTCTTTGATTGCTTCAACCACTTTACCAAGACATTCGTCTAGCGACTCTACGGCTTTAACTGCTGCATCGTAAACGCCAGTGTGGCCAACCATGTCACAGTTAGGGAAGTTACAAACGATCGCGTCGTATTTACCACCTTTGATTGCTGCAACTAGCTTTTCAGTTAGCTCTGGTGCGCTCATTTCTGGCTGTAGGTCGTAAGTTGCTACTTTTGGAGAAGCAACAAGTTGACGCTCTTCACCTTCAAACTCGTCTTCGATACCACCATTGAAGAAGAAAGTAACGTGCGCGTATTTCTCTGTTTCAGAGATACGTAGCTGCGTTTTACCTTCCTTCGATAGCCATTCACCGTAAGTGTTCTCTAGAGAAGCCGGTGGGAATGCACATAGAAGCGGGATGTCTGCTGCGTATTGAGTCAGCATCACGAAATCGATCGCTGGGAATACGTTACGAGCAAAACCATCGAAATCAGGAACGAACGCACGTGTGATTTCACGAGCACGGTCGGCACGGTAGTTCATGAAGATAACCGCATCGCCATCAACGATAGCGGCAGACTCTTCGCCTTCAGCTTTGATTTCAGTCGCTTTAACGAACTCATCGTTTTCGTCACGAGCGTAAGCTGCTTCTAGACCAGCTACCGCTGTATCAAACGTGAATTCTGCTTTTGCTTGAGTCAGCAGGTCGTAAGACTCTTGAACGCGATCCCAGTTGTTATCACGGTCCATTGCGTAGTAACGACCAATAAGCGAAGCAACACGGCCTTTACCTAGCTTAGCGAACAACGCTTGGAAGCGTGCAAGTGTGTTTTCTGCGCTGCGTGGCGGCGTATCACGGCCGTCTAGGAATGCATGCAGGTAGATTTTCTCTGCGCCACGTTCTGCTGCCATTTCAACAGCTGCGTAGATGTGATCTTCATGAGAGTGAACGCCACCTGGAGACATAAGGCCCATGATGTGAACCGCTTTCTCAGCTTTCACCGCTTTATCGATAGCGTTCACTAGCGTTTCAGTTTGGCCGAACTCACCATCTGAAATTGACTTAGTAATACGAGTAAGATCTTGGTATACCACGCGACCCGCACCAATGTTGGTGTGACCCACTTCAGAGTTACCCATTTGGCCATCAGGTAGGCCTACATCTAAGCCAGAAGCCGAGATTAGCGTGTTAGGTTGGTTAGCAATAAGACCGTCTAAAACTGGTGTTTTAGCGTTCGCGATAGCGTTGTCTTGGTTGTCTTCACGGTAACCGTAACCGTCAAGGATCACTAGAGCCATTGGCTTCTTAGCTGACATAGGACTGACCTCGTTCAATTCAAAATAAATCGGTATAAAAACAAATTAGCGTAATTTTACTACAGTTTACAGTCAAAACTGTAGTGGAAGATCAAGAAAGGGCTCAGGTAAGAGGATCGGATGTGAAAAAAAGCGTCATTTTAGGAGGGAGTAAAGTAGGGATATGAATACTTATATCCCCACCATCCTATTGAAAAAGCGGAACAACGGTAGCCTCACGGCTCTTCAGTTTAGAAGATTAATTTCAGTGTCATGCTCTTCATCATCGTCCTGTGACTTTAGATCATGCACCACCGGTTGCTCTATCACTATGGTTTTGTTGGTAACATATTGAAAGCTAAAATCATCCCACAATATTTGATCCAAACTTTCTTCAATTTCTTGATTAGATGAAATATCTATTATCATGATTACTGCCTCATTTCGCTATTAAAGCTCACAGTAATTATGGACAATAAACAGAACACCTTCGAAAGAATTGTGTAAAAAACACGCTAACGGAAGGTCATAATTCAAATAACCGAACCCAATATCGGTTCTAGGCTCTAGGCTCTAGAAGGAGCTCTTCTTGGTTCTGAGCAGCATTCCAAACCAAATCCCCTACCCCATCTGTCGGCTTAAACCCGGTTGGTGCATCGAGAAGAAGCTGGCGAATCGCATCATGTTGTAGGTTATGACAAGCGAAATCCAAAGATTCAAGTAGCGTGTCATATTCATTAATCGGTAAGAACACTTCTTGTGCCGTCATGATTCGCTCAT
The DNA here is from genome assembly GCF_041470465.1 of Vibrio sp. 10N.261.55.F4. NCBI lineage: Bacteria > Pseudomonadati > Pseudomonadota > Gammaproteobacteria > Vibrionales > Vibrionaceae > Vibrio > Vibrio sp. 10N.261.55.F4. The sequence continues at coordinate 27,412 of NZ_JBFRMM010000022.1, forward strand.
GAGCGGTTGGGGATACATTATCGCCAATCAATAACTCTTCATAGAGCTTCTCACCAGGACGCAGGCCAGAGAATTGGATTTCAATATCACCATGAGGGTTCTCTTCATTCTTAACAGAAAGGCCTGAAAGGTTGATCAAGTTTGCTGCAAGGTCTGTGATTTTGACCGATTCACCCATATCAAGAACGAAAACATCGCCGCCTTTACCCATAGCGCCCGCTTGGATAACCAGTTGCGCCGCTTCAGGGATAGTCATAAAGAAACGGGTAATATCGCGGTGGGTAACAGTAAGTGGGCCACCGGCTTTAATCTGCCTTTTAAACAGAGGAATCACCGAGCCAGACGAGCCAAGCACATTGCCAAAGCGAACCATACAGAAACGTGTACCGTGCTCTTTTTGGTTCTCTTGCTCAGCTAAAGCTTGCAGGCCTAATTCCGCCATACGCTTGGTGGTACCCATCACGTTAGTTGGGCGTACCGCTTTATCTGTCGAGATAAGCACAAACGATTCAACACCCGCTTCAATCGCCGCTTTAGCCGTATAGTAAGTCCCGTAAACATTGTTACGTACGCCTTCTATCACGTTGTACTCGACTAGAGGAACGTGTTTATAAGCCGCGGCATGATAAACCGTTTGGACACCAAAAGACTGCATTGAGGTTAACAAGCGATGCGAACGCTGCACCGAGCCTAACAGTGGAACGATTTCAACATCATAACCTTTGGTTTCTTTAACTAAAGAAAGCTCGCGATCAATTTGGTACAAGCCAAACTCAGAGACTTCAAACAACACTAATGTTTTAGGTTGTTGTTTGAGGATTTGACGACAAAGTTCAGAACCAATAGAGCCGCCAGCACCGGTCACCATCACCACTTTATCTTTGATGTCAGCTTCCATCAGAGCTTGCTGAGGCGCAACCGCATCACGACCGAGCAAATCTTCGATAGGTACATCGGTAAGTTCATCAATTTTTGCTTTACCTGACACAATATCCGCCATTTCAGGCACGGTTTGAATCTCAACGGGCAGCTGCGCCAGCAAATCCAATACTTGCTTACGGCGAGCGCGAGAAGCGCTTGGGATCGCGAGCAAGATTTTAGAAACATCGTGCTTCTCAATCAACCTTTCCGCTTTGTCTAATACAATAACGGGCAAACCCAAAATCATCGTATTGGTGAGCGTTTTGTCTTCATCAATGAACGCGCGTACTCGATAGTTTTCAGACGCTCTTAACGCGACAGCCAACTGTCGGCCGCCTGAGCCCGCACCGTAAATTAATACTTCTTGACGTGAATCTTTCGACGTCGTCGCGACAAGATTGCGAACCACCAAACGAGAGCCGCCACATAACAAAGCTAAATAAGCACCGTAAATAATAGGCACCGTACGAGGGACTGGTTCTTGCAGGTAATAGGCAAACAGAGCCAAAGAGATTGCCGACAATATTGCGCCTGCCGTTACCACAAACAGTGCTTGAAAGGTGAGATACCTAAGTACTGCGCGATAAAGCCCTAATTTAGTAAAAATAAGCACCGTCATCATTACTGTTAAGCCTGTCAGTAATAAGTTGTCGCCATCATTCAAAAATTGGAAATCGCCTAGCCTTGTCCACAACGCAATGTGCAGAGCAAATATAATGAGTAAAGCATCAATAGAAACACTGATAACCCGCTTTTTAAAACGAGAAAGGTGCCATATGAAGTTTAGACGTTGCATAAAGTTATTCTTATTTATGAGTATTTAATAAACCACAAAGACTGCATGAGTGGATGTGTTGAACATTATTTAAATTCGCAAAGAGAACTTGCAAAAGATAACCCGAATATTTAATTCGCGCTTTAATTTGTTATTGATATAAAAACCCCAACAGTTCGACAACTTTCATCTATTGGGGGTTTGGTGACTTATTAAGACGGTATCTTACACGAACAACAATCTCATACCTGAAACTCTCAAGCCAGTAAGCCAGTAAGC
>NZ_JBFRMM010000022.1:30189-80683 GCF_041470465.1 Vibrio sp. 10N.261.55.F4
GTAAGCCAGTAAGCCAGTAATATTGAGACCAAAGATGCTGAAAGAAAAAGCTCTTTTTACTGGTGAGGATAATTAAGCTTGTGCTTCAAGTAAAACAGCACGCAGTACTTCCGCCGTTTTCTCAATTTCGTTCTGCGTTAAGGTTGGGTGCACTAAAAACATTAAGCTAGTTTCACCTAGCGCAACCGCATTCTTTAACGGTGTTTCTGGCCTGAAGCTTGTGCCATCAAATGCTTTTTCCAGATACACTTCAGAACAACTGCCTTGGTATGCAGGCACACCGTGTTCAACAATCGCATCGACAATTTTATCGCGAGTCCAACCCGGTTTTAGATGTTCAGGGCGAATAAACATATAATGCTTATATTCAGCATGTTCAATGTATTCAGGAATATCCACACTGCGAACAATGGGAAGATCAGCAATAGCGGCTTCAATCACAGCGGCGTTTGCTTGACGCTTTTGCGTCCAATCAGCCATGCGTTGAATTTGAATACGACCAATAACCGCTTGCATTTCTGTCATGCGCCAGTTGGTACCAAAGCTTTCATGGAGCCAACGGAAGCCCGGTGGGTGCTCGCGGTTGTAAATAGCATCATAGCTTTTCCCATGGTCTTTATAAGACCACATAAACGACCATAGATCTTTGTCGTTAGTGGTGACCATCCCACCTTCACCACCTGTGGTCATGATCTTGTCTTGGCAGAAAGACCAAGCACCAATATGACCAATCGTACCGACACTGCGGCCTTTGTATTTCGCACCGTGCGCCTGAGCACAATCTTCAATTACCTTAAAGCCATGCTTTTCGGAAAGCGCCATAATTGCATCCATCTCGGCTGGCATGCCCGCAAGGTGAACCACGATCACAACTTTGGTTTTTGGCGTAAGTACCGCTTGTATCGATTCAGCAGTAATGTTTTGGCTGTTCAGATCAACATCTGCAAAAACAGGCGTCGCACCTGCAGTGACAATTGAGGAAGCCGATGCTAAGAAAGTACGAGATGTGGTAATCACTTCATCACCTTGACCAACCCCAAATGCTTTCAGTGCAACATCTAACGCTAGCGTACCGTTACCCAGAGCCACTGCATATTCACAGCCAACCCAAGCCGCAAACTCTTTTTCGAATTCACGACCTTCTTGACCCGTCCAATAATTAACTTTATTCGAAAGTACAACCTTACTTACGGCGTCCGCTTCTTCTTGAGTAAACGAAGGCCATGGAGAAAAAGGAGTATTTAACATTTTATATCTCTCTAAGGAACATAAAGCTCTGCAACACCGTCGATAACGGTCTTACTTTTCACTTTACAAACAGTATCAAAAAAGACTCGACGTTTTTTATCGTCAATTTTCGTAACCGTTGCTGTTGCTGTAACAGTATCACCTAAATAAACAGCGCGTTTAAAATTAAAAGACTGAGCAACATACACACAACCAGGACCAGGAAGTTTAGTACCAAATAACGCAGAAAAAAAACTACCTGAAATCAATCCATGGGCAATTCTCTTTTTAAATCGTGAGCCTTCTGCAAATTGCTCATCCACATGAACAGGATTATGATCCCCAGATAAGCCGGCAAACCCTTTTACATCAGCATCTGTTATTGTTTGTGAATAACTAACAAACATACCTACTTCAATATCTTCAAATAGGACACCAGAAACAACTTCTTTCACGACTTTCCCCTTTTTAAAGATTTAGCAGGGTTACCAAATACGATATCACCCGCCTTAACACTCTTGGTTACAACAGCACCCATACCGACTACTGCACCTTCACCAATAACAATTGGGCGTTTAGGTGTACCTTGTTTGATAACTGCACCAGTTCCAATGTATGCAAAATCCTCGACGACGACATTCCCATTACATTTAACAGACGGCGCAAAAGTAACATAATCACCAATGACACAATCATGCGCAACATAACTGTACAAATTAGCATGGAAGAAATCACCAATTTGAACATTTGAAGTAATAGTTGTAAAAGGACATAAAATACTCCCTTTACCGATTTTGTTACTGTCTAAAAGCACTGAATTTTTAGAGTGGATATCTAAATGTTCAATTCCATCTGAAGTTAATTTTTCTGCTAATGCTTTTCTAACATTAGCATCTGCAATAGCTATAACTGCATACTTTTTGCAATGATTAGTATTTATGAACTCTTCATACTTAAAGACTTTATAATCATTTAAATTGAGGCCATCAAAATTATCGTCAATAAACACCAAATCATAATCAGAACCATATACAGATTTCACTAATGGAATCACTTCCTTTCCAAAACCACTAGCTCCATAGACTGCAATAACATTTTCATTTTTCATTAGAGTTACCTTTAAAAGCTGGCATAGTAGCTTCACCTTCAGCTGAAATACCTTCTTTAATAAAAACCTTTTTAACAGTTAAAAATAGTATTTTCATATCTAATAAGAAGGTTTGATTATCAACATACCAGACATCTAGTGCGAATTTATCTTCCCAACTGATCGCATTGCGCCCGTTAATTTGCGCCCACCCCGTGATTCCAGGACGAACATCATGGCGACGAGATTGCTCTTTGTTATAAAGGGGAAGATATTGCACTAATAAAGGACGAGGGCCGACTAAACTCATGTCGCCCCTCAAAACGTTCCAGAGGCCTAGTAACTCATCTAAGCTACTTGAACGTAACTTGTCACTAAATGGAGTCATACGCTCATCGTCTGGCAATGGGTGACCATTGGCATCAACCGCATCTTTCATACTGCGAAACTTCACCATTTCAAATGGCTTTCCATTCAATCCAGGGCGAGTTTGACGAAACAGAACTGGAGAGCCAAGGTTTTTACGAATCTTCCAAGCCACTAAAGCAATAACAGGAGCTAACAAGATAAGTGCAATAAGAGATGCGAGAAAATCAAACAGTCTTTTCATCGGAAAGCCCCATAATTTTTAGGATTTCAGCATTCACTTTATGAACATCGAATTTCCCATTGGCCATAGCGTGACTTTTCTCACCCATCACTGACCATTGCTCTTGGTTTTCTATAAACCAAATCATGCGCTCAGCAAGTTGCTCTACGTTTGCCTTTTCGACTAGCCAACCATTTTCTCCATTGACAATAGTTTCCCGACAGCCAGGAACATCCGTAGTTAGAATTGGTCGCCCCATAGCCATTGCCTCTAATACTGTACGAGGCATTCCTTCATGGTAAGAAGGCAAAACGTAAATCGAACAGTTTTCAATAAAGGGGCGAACATCTGTTGTTGAGCCGCTATATTCGATAGCACCAGAAGAAACCCATTTGTTTACCTCATCTAGCTTAATCCCATCAGGAGAAGGGTCTTCCGGCCCCACGAGTTCGAAGACAGCTTCAGGGTATTGTTGTTTAACTATCTCCGCGGCTTTTGCATATTCACGAATGCCTTTATCACCAAGTAGACGCGCGATAAGTAAAAAGTGAGGCTTTGATCGTAAAGGAGATATTTGGTAATGGCTGAGATCGACGCCTGAGCCATTGACGAGAAAACACTTCTCTTGAGGTACGATTCCTTCGTCGATAAACACTTGCATGTTATCTCGGTTTTGAAAGATGACACCTTTTGATTTTTTTAAGGCAAAGCGATACAAAAATTTGACTAAAGTATTCAGGAAATACTTTGTAGTACTTCCTTTATGAAAAGCATAACCTAGGCCGGTTACCATTGCATAAAAACATTTCACGTTGGAAAACCTAGCGGCAATTCCTCCCCATATAATTGGTTTTATGGTGTATGCTAAAAAAAAAACAGGCTTATTTTTTATGAACACATTGATGAAATCTAAAAGCGTTTTAATATCATCGATAGGGTTCATTCCATTTCTTCGAATATGAACGTCAATATATTTTGATGGGAGCGATTCAATTATCTCAACTTCTTTCTCGCTAGCTCCAGAAGCAACTGAAATTACTTGTAACCCTGAACAACTAATAGATTTTATCAATTCACCCCTGAAGTTATAAAGTGATGAGGGCAACGCTCCAATTAACATAAAACTCATAATTTATTCTCTAATACTTCTTCGATACGACTCCAATATGATGCAATGTCTCTTGAAGTGCTATAACTCTCATATGTTATTGAATTATCAACCGGGGTTGAAAATTTCTCATTTATAATTTTAACCATTTCCTCAACACCAAATCCTGTTGTGATAGTTATAGCTGGGATTAACTCTAAATCCCCTGTACAAGGAGTGATGATAATATCTTTTGTTCCCGCTGCCATCATTTCAATCAAAACATTAGGAAAGCCTTCAGAGAAAGAAGATATAATACCTAAATCTGCGCCTTTCATAAATTTATATGGATTGCTAACATTACCAACAAACTCAAATTTAGTTTTTGAATTTAAGCCTTCTGCCAATTCATATAAATCTTTTTTTAGAGGGCCATCACCTACAATCACTAAATTCAAATCTAACTTAGTTCTAGACAACGCTTCTATAACTAACTTATGATTTTTAATTTCGACCAATCTACCTACCATAACCACATTGAAACGCTTGGAGTCTAATTCATAGTAAGACACTTTCGAATTACTCTGTATTTTTTCCAAATCAATTGGGTTTGATATAACAATACTATTTTTGGATATTCTTCGACCTCTATGTTCTATTAATTTTTGTTTCATCAACTGTGTTTGACAAATTAATAAATCTTGAACTCCATAAGGTAAATAGCAAATGTTTATTAACCATTTCTTTATTCCACCAAACCTTGTGCTTAAAATTGAGGACTCTCTCAAAATCAAGTTTTCACACTGTAAAGTTTTGACACGTCGAAGAATACATAACACCATATTCACATGAGTGTGTGTCGAATATATATAATTTATATTTCCATCAATTTTATGTAACACTTTCAAGAAATTAATGAAGCCGACTTTAACCGAAGATGCAAAGCTATATGTAATATGCACCGTTGGTTTATTCTTAAATTCATGCCAACATTTACTATCATCCATTGATAAAAAATGAACATAAATTAGGTTTTTCTCATTTTTTGCTAGAAACCTCACTAGATTCATAGCAACTCTCTCTGCACCACCAAGACGATCTGTAGGTAAAACCAATAGAAATACCATTTCATAATCCAAATAAATAAAAACAGTTGTAGAACAATAGTTCTATATATTAAGCCAGGGAATAGTTAATATATTCTGCAAAAAACACGATAATACTGGATATTAATCCTTTGTAGTATTACGCATTATATTGCTATCCTTAGTTAATAAACCATGCATCTTAACTAAGATATAAGCTCTAAATGATAAAATATAAGGATCTACTTTATAACTCTTTTGAATCTCGTTCTTCTTAATGACAGTCTTCAATTTGTTAGGCATGCTTTTTTTGATCAAATCTATAATATTTGATTTATATACCGATGTTTTACTTCTTCCGACAATATTAGAAACTATATCTAATCGAAATTTTTTTGGCAGTACTTCTTCCGGAAAGTCATTCATTAAAGTCGTTCTAATTTCACTTACCACATCAGAACGGGAAAATATATTAGCTAAGCCTGCATTTGCACCAAATTTTGCATATTCTATATCAGGACTAATGTCGTCAACAATTTTTCTAAATAAAAATTTTTCCTCGCGAAGATTATCCGGCATGGATCTAACTATATTTATAATATTGTCATAAAGTAGGGGGTTAGATTGCTCTACATAAGAAAGTTTTATATCTGAGAGTGCAGCTAGTACGGTAGGTATTCTAAAGCCGTGATAAATGCGATCACGCCAAACTTCTAATGATTCACTCTCACTTTTTTTTAAACTACACGGTATATTTTGAGGCTCTAAGTTATAAATTTCGTGCAGATTCTTTAGGTTTTCATAATCACTGCATAGGCCTATTCCATTAAATATGCGAACTTGTTTTTCAGAACTAACAGACACCCAGCCAAACCCTTCATCGCCACGAATTATACCTTTTATACCAGAAGCATGTAAATCACTCCATATTTTCATACCATCAGCATAACCACTAAAATGGTCGATTCGTCCTTCAGAACAATGCAAATAACGTTCTAAAACCTTTTCAATAGATTCATCACCAGTATTTGTTAACACATACTTGTGTTTTACGCCCAAATTGTCGGCAAGTCTTTTTGCTATATCTGCATCCCCATACTTTCTATTTTCCTCTTCTTGAACCCCCCAAGTTATTGTATCTATGGAGTCATCTTGATTGAGTAGCATATGGCAAAGTATCCCACGGCTATCATAACCACCGGATAATGGTAAAACCCATCCATTAATAGATTTACCTTGTACGTTAATTGCATTTTTTATTTCATCACGTAGGCACTTTTCGATATCATCCCCATCATCAGCAACATTGAATAAACATTCATTGTTCTCAATAATTTCTTCCCATAGCTTTATATTTAATAGAACAGATGAGGAAGGTTGGAGTCTTTTTATTCGTGAATCCCAGGAATCGCTAGGACCAATTGTACCTGTAGATAAAACCCAAGGTATAACTTTTTTATTAAATTTGAACTCACCAATGTACATGATGATAGCGCGTTGAGAAGTCGATGCTATAAAGTAATCATGATCTTTGAAGTACCATACAGTTCTCGAACCAACAGTGTTTGCAGATAATTCAAAAAAGTCATTGTTAATACGGAAAACTGCATAGTCACCAGGAGGTAAATCGCTACCGACGCTATCCCACCCTTCACTTAAAATTGCAGTTCCACACAGTACTCCATTATCTGTAGTAGGAAAGACACCTGAATCATTAATCACTGTATATGCAAAGTTTCCATCTACGTAAAGTCTATTCTTGACATCATTTGACGATATATTATCTGGAATCAAATTCTCTGAAATTAGATCCAATTTCCTAATGTCTAGCTCATTTATAGCTGCATTATTTTTCAAAACATATAATATTTTTGACATTTAAATATTCGACCATATGGGACTAAATAATTAATAAACATTTAAACACTATTAGCTAACTTCAAAAACTAGCATTTAATTAAAATTTATTTACTTGACTCTTCTTTATATCTCAACCCAAAGAGTAATACTACAAACAAATAAGAAACTACAATAGTATGCTTATGAAAGAACGGCTCTTTTGCTTCAACAAAAAACAAACAAAACATCAAACCAACCAATAAAAATTTAGATAATTTACTATTGTTCATAATTGAAGTTATAAACAAAACAAATAGAGAACTGTAATATAGTATAAACCCTACCAAGCCAAAATCATTTAAAACTCTCAAATAACCAATATCGGTGTGTTTATCATAACTCGAAAGAAAGTCAGGGTTACCTATTAGAAAATCGGGCCAAATTGTATTTATAAGCAAATGATTTTCTAATAGGAAATTTATGGTTGACGTATCGGAATCAGACTCCTCTAAAACCCACTTAGTAACAACAGATAGCTTATCTTCTCCCCAAACAGTTGTTGCACCTCCGGAGAAAACAATTCCATAAGTTACATAAAACAAATAAAATACTAGTGGTAAGACGATAATCAAAACGAACATTCGCTTTATGAAATCTCTATTAATCAGAGTAAAACCATTTTCTATTAGAAAAAATATGAAAAAGGTAATAACCAACACTAAAAAAACCAAAAACCCAGTCCTACCACTTAAGAACATGGCAATCAACAATAATCCGATACCAATAAAGCTATAGGAAATTAAATTTCTACTTTTTGCCGTACCTATCAAATATAGAAAATAAAAGAAACCAAAAGACAAATAAACGGATACTGTTGCCCCACTAGCGCTAATTCCTCTAGATCTAAAACTGATCAGAAAATCAATATTTGAAGCATCAACAAAGTTATTTAAGATAAAATCTTTAAACAAAGGGCTTAAAAAAAACAAGATCACTGTAATTGCCTGTGCAAAATATACAGTACTCATCATAATAACAATACTTTGAAAAGAAAATTTGTTTAGTAAAAATTTAACAACAAAAAAAGCAGATATGTATATAATAATCAATGTGATGTATGAAAATGACTCATCTAATGATACGCCACTGCGGAGGTAAGCAAACAATATCCATAATAAAAATACCGCATACAGTGATAAAAATGTGACATATCCTTTATTTAAACGAATAGTAAAATTATTCCTAGTCAAGAATATAGATACAGAAAATATCGCGATTAAAAACCAAATATATCTTGAAATTGTACCTATACCAATAACATTCAAATTTGAAATAAAAATAAACAAAAAAATAGCAGTGGGAAAATAACGTATCATTGTTAAGACTAGCCGTTATATATTAAGATTAACAAATCAGTGACTTAAAAATTTCATTTGCTCAAAATTATCGATTAATAAGATGTCTTAAAAAAAACTTTAAACCTAAGGCAATCAAAATTATACGTATATCAAACCTAGCAATTTTTGCAAAAAATGTATTAATATATGGCTTATATGAATCAAAGAATTTTTTATAATCATTATTAAACTCCATAACATTTGATTTATCTACAAATTTAAACAAACTAACAAAATACCATTCCAATAACTTACTTCCTTCATTATTTAATTTATCTTCATATAATGGGTTTAGTTTTGATAGTTCAAAAACTCTTTTAACCAAGAGAAGTCTATTCTCTATTTTTACCTTCGTTATTGGACTACGAGACAACGAGTTATCGACTAAATATTGGCTGTGCAATAGATTACCAATAAAAACTTGTTTATTAGAATGCATCATTACGGTGTACATGAACAACATATCTTCATTATAATTCATGTCTTCCGAGAACGAGATATTATTATTAACTATTAAATCTCGACTAATTAAGTGTAACCATACGCACAACGCTCCAATTTGTGAATTGTCTATAAATTCATTAAAGCCATCTGTAACTCTGGTTCTACCATGTTCTAGAGTTTGTCTATACGAAATCACTTCTTGATATTGGATTCGCCTAGAGGCAAATTGAATTACATCTACTCCTAAATTAAAGCAATTAGAGCATTCCTTTAAAGCATTATTATCTAACGTGTCATCGCTGTCTAGAAAGTACACCCAATGTCCCGTAGCTCGTTTTAATCCCTTGTTTCTAGCAGAGCTAACGCCTTTATTACTTTGTGTTAAAACTAATACTCTATCATCACTTTTAGCAAAGTTTTCACAGATTTCCAAAGATGAATCAATTGAACCATCATCAACTAAAATAAGTTCAAAATTTTCATATGATTGTGACAGCACACTTTTAATAGTTCGTTCCAAATACTCTTTAGCATTATAAATTGGAATAATTACTGATACTTTAGTCATATTTAATCTCGTATTTATATTGTAAGTTTAGTTAGTATTTATTGTTTCTCACTCTTAATGACTTTAATATCACCCATAATTCTTTATGGAGAAAAAACACCACAGAAAAGTATACCAAATTCAACAGTGTAAAAAAAAACAATAATACCAACAAGTCAGAGTAGATATAAACGTCGATAGATTTTTTCAGGTAGAAAAAAAACACGTAAACCAAAATGCCAATAAGAAATAAACTTTTGATGTCTGAAACTTGCTCCTGTACCGAGTAAGAAATCAACTTTCCGCTATAATGCATGTCTATTACAACTGTAATTAAAAAGTGAATAACTGATGCGACCACCAGTCCTTTTATTCCGAAGTAAATACCTATACCTATAGCTATCACACCTAGAATTTTTTTCACGATTTCTAATTTTAAAAATAAATCACTTCTTCCTTTGGCTCTTACAATATTCAAGTTATACGTACTAATTGGACGAAATATAGATGCTATCGCCAATACTTGGAAAAATGGTACCGCTGGAGCCCAGTGTTCACCAAAAACAACTTTAAAACCCTCTTCTGCCACCAATATTAAAGACAACATCAGAGGGATTACAATAATCAAGACAAGCCTGACAGATGTCAAATAAGCATCTTTAAGTCTACTATCATTATCTCTCATAGTTGCAAATAAGGGATATGAAACCTTCCCAACTACATAATTAATTTGATGTACGGGAAAGAGCCTCATGGTTTCAGCAAGATTGTAGAACCCTAACATTGCTGGTGAATACAATTTACCAATAATAATTCTGTATGAATTATCATAAACTGTATTAATAATACTAGATAACGTTAACTTGTACCCAAAATTAAAATGTTCTTGAAAACTATTCTTTGAAAATCGAACCTTGGGATTCCAACCACCAAAGGTCCAATTGAAAATAGCTGAAAATGTGGCTTGCGAGAGAGTTAGCCATACAAGACTCCAAACCCCAAACCCCATATAGGCCAAATATACAGCAAGGAAACCCGATAAAATTGTTGAAGGTAACTGTAGCCTCATTTGAAGTTTAAAGTTCATTTCCTTCGTCAATTTAGCTATATGAACTGCAAACAATGACCTAATTATAAAAGACAATGACAGCAATCTTATAATATTAGTCAAAACGTCTTGGTTATAGAATTCTGCAATCACCGGGGCAATAGAATATACAGTCACATATATTACTGTACTGATAAAAAAATTAGTTACAAATACTGTCGAGTAATCTACTTCGGTTGGAGATTTGCTCCGTATTAATGAACTAGTCATTCCGCTTTCGCTTAGTGTTTGCCCAATTGAAGTAAATATAACAACCATAGCAATAAGGCCAAACTCTTCTGGCACCAAAACTCTGGCCAAGATAATTTGTACAACGAAGTTGATTAATTGAACACTTACCTGTTGAAGGAATGTCCACTTGACTCCGGCTATAGCTTGCTTCTTTAAGGTCATTGTTATTTTTTATCAGCTAAAAATAGCTTGTACCAAGGCATTGCTTTAATGATACCGTCTTTAATTCTAAATTTCGGACCGTAGCCCAATTTAGTTTTCGCTTTGGATATATCCGCTTGAGAGTGTCTTACGTCGCCTGGTCGAAAATCACGATAAATAGGGTTGGCATTAACCACAATATCATGGTCATTCAACGTATTTTTAATCGCATAGTATAGGTCATTCAAAGTCGTTCTATCACCTACTGCTACATTGTAAACCTCGTCTTTTGCTTCAGGTTTTGCCGTAGCTGCTAATAAGTTTATTTGCACCACGTTATCGATATAACAAAAATCACGACTTGTTTCACCGTCTCCATTAATGAATATGTCTTCACCATTGATCATGGCCGCTGTCCATTTTGGAATTACAGCAGCATAAGCGCCATTTGGGTCTTGTCTTCGGCCGAACACGTTGAAATAACGTAAGCCAATGGTCTTGAATCCGTAAGTGCGCGCAAATACATTCGCGTAAAGCTCATTTACGTACTTAGTTACTGCGTAAGGCGAAAGTGGGTTGCCGATGTTCTCTTCCACTTTTGGCAATGCAGGATGGTCACCGTATGTAGAGCTGCTCGCTGCATAAGTAAAGCTGCTTACCCCTTCTTCTTTTGCAGCGTCTAGCATGTTTAGAAAACCGGTGATGTTCGCAGCATTCGTGGTCAGTGGATCTGCGATAGAACGAGGTACAGAACCGAGGGCTGCTTGGTGCAACACATAGTCAACGCCTTGAACGGCTTGCTGGCAGGCTTTGGGTTCACGGATGTCCCCTTCCATAAAATTAAAGCGAGACCATTGCTCTTCTGATACTAAGCTTTTTACTTCATCTAAATTGTGTTGGTGACCAGTTGCAAAGTTGTCTAACCCCACCACGGTTTGATTGAGTTTGAGTAGCTTCTCTAATAGGTTTGAGCCGATGAAGCCAGCGACACCAGTTACTAACCACGTTTTTGGTGATTCCAGTAACTCTTGTTGGATTTGTTCGTATTTGGTCATTGCATTTTCCGTTTGGGGAAGTCGTTAAGGTTGGGGAGAGGGGGCTGTAAGATTCTGAATCACGCTCATTCCTCACTGTTAAGAATAACGAGACTTAAGCTTTACAATTGTGAGGTAACTTTCACTACTCATGAAAAAATCAGGAGCCCTCATATCAGACTCCTGAATTTTAAGTTTGAGGCTAGAGACGCATGTCCACGCTTTCTTTGTCTAGAACGTATTTCAAATCGTATAGCACATGCTCTGGCTTACCAAACTCACGAATCTTCTCTACGCCCATTACTTTAAACTCGTCGTGAGATACAGCCATGATGATTGCATCGTAATCACCTTGTTTTGGCTCTTCACATAAAGTCAAACCATACTCATGTTGAGCTTCATCATTCGAACACCATGGATCCACAATGTCTACGTTGATGTTGTACTCTTTAAGTTCAGCAACAATATCAACCACTTTAGTATTACGTAAGTCTGGGCAGTTCTCTTTAAAAGTAAGGCCCATCACGAGTACGTTTGCACCCTCAACGTGGATGCGTTTCTTCATCATAGTCTTCACAAGCTGAGACACAACATATTGGCCCATACCGTCGTTGAGTCGACGACCCGCTAAGATCATCTCCGGATGGTAACCGACTGTTTGAGCTTTGTGCGTTAGGTAGTATGGGTCTACGCCGATACAGTGACCACCAACCAAACCCGGGCGGAATGGAAGGAAGTTCCACTTGGTGCCAGCAGCTTCAAGAACTTCGAGAGTATCAATACCCAATTTATTGAAGATGATTGAAAGCTCGTTGATCAGTGCAATATTGACGTCACGCTGTGTGTTTTCAATCACTTTAGCCGCTTCTGCTACTTTAATTGACGATGCTTTGTGTGTACCAGCTGTGATGATACTCTTGTAAAGTTGGTCTACGTATTCCGCTACTTCTGCAGTAGAACCACTGGTTACTTTTAAGATATTAGTAACGCGGTGTTCTTTATCACCTGGGTTAATACGTTCTGGTGAGTAGCCAGCGAAGAAATCTTGGTTAAACTTAAGGCCAGAAACGCGCTCGACTACTGGGATACAATCTTCTTCCGTTGCACCTGGGTATACTGTTGATTCGTAAATGATCACATCACCTTCAGAGACCACTGTGCCCAATGCCTCAGAAGCTTTGATCAGCGGTGTTAGATCCGGCTGTTTATGCTCATCAATCGGTGTTGGAACCGTTACAATATAAACATTACACTCTTTCAAGTCTTGAAGAGAGGTGGTGTAAGAAAGGTGAGCTGCTTCCGCAAGTTCATTGTCACTGCACTCTAGTGTGCTATCACGGCCCTTCGCCAGTTCATCAATACGTACTTGATTGATATCAAAGCCAATCGTTGGCGACTTTTTACCGAACTCTACAGCCAAAGGTAACCCAACGTAACCTAAGCCAATGATTGCAATTCTTGCATTTTCTACTGACATATTCATAAGTAATAAAACCTAATTATTAATAATTATTTTATCGAGGCTCCGGCCTAACACTTGGTTCCGTTTAACCTAGTGTTAGGAAAGCCTCAAAATGCCTCAGCACGCTTTTGGTTACTCAGGCATGTTTAATTTCGTTTAAGAAGATATATTTGACGCGCAGACTAAGCTGGTCACTCGCATTTGAGTACGCTACCGCCCTTAGGTTTGGCTCCTACAGGCAATGAATCACAAATTTTCACTGTGTTTCAGGTTTATGCGTTTTTCATACGGTTTTAATTTGCTGCGTATTCTAGCAAATCAAATGCATATTGACCAGTTTGCAATTTACCTCATTCTGACAAGTGCCTCACAAAGCATTGACCCAGCGAGAGCATTGTACGTCTTGCAGATACTGAGTCCCTATGTGGTAGCGGTTTTCTTGTGCTGCGTCGCAGTAGCGTTTTTCTATATCAATAAAAATATTGCCGTTGCGGTACAGCGAGACGAAGCTTGGGTTATTGTTTACCGCCAATAACGCTTTAATTTCAGTGCGTGTTAACCCTTGTGGGTAGTAGCTAACCAGCAGTTTCAAGAACTCGCCAATGCGCCCTTCCACTCGCGCTATCTCTTTTTCTAAAATGGTGACTTTTTCTTCCGTTGTCAGTTTTTTTAGGCTGATATCGTCCATTTGCCCTCTCCCTAATTCTACTTTTGTTTCTTGACGTTTTTTGTCTGTATTCGCGCTTGGTCTGCCCTAGCCTTTGGTTTTCCTAAGCTTTTCGCTTCCTAAATTATTGGTTTTCAATAGCTTTGGCTGTGTGAACAAGCGCTTCGTCTGTGAATAATCGAATGGTCACTTTTTAGAATCCGTGCAGGGCGATTTGGATTGAACGAGGGCCTTGATACGTGCTTCGAACGGATTGGTGGTGCTTTTGGCTTGGTAATCCGCTAGGGCCTGAGAGACGGGCGTGGGTTGTTTGTGAACCATGGGCTTGGCCGCCGGTTGGGTTTTAGCTTCCTTGGTCGATGTAGAAGCAGAAGCCCTTGCTGGTTTAGCCGTTCTTGTTTGCTTAGCCGCTCTAGCCTGCTTAAAGACTGGCGATGAGTCTCGCTTCGCTTTGGCTTGGGCGCTTCTTCTTAGCCAGCCATTCACAAAGTGACCAATGTGCTCAAAGGGTTTGCGCTTATCGGGGTTGATGTACAGCCAGGCTTGCATGGCATGCAGTTCTTGCAATACATCTAACTTGGGGTAGGTGCGTTCTAATATGGTGGTGAACTCATGATAAATCGGTGCGCTGCCCTCTTTGGTGAGCAGGTGAATTACAGCTTCATTCTGTTGGCTTATTGATTTGGTGGTGGCTTGAGGTATCGATATCTCATGTTGTTCAGAACCGCTTGGGGGATCAAGAACATCGGTGTCATCCAAGATGCCATTTTCCAAGCTCAACTCTGTTTTATGTTCTTTATGAAAGATTATGTGTGCCGGATGATCACTCTCCGTGTTGGATCTTGAGTCACCCAGGGGAGTGTCTGAATGGTCGGTTTTCTGCGCATGTTCTGTCTTCTGGGGATATTCCGACGAAGCTGACGGTAAACCGGTTTGTTCTGCATTGGCGTTCTCTTGATTCGCTTGGCCTAGATCGGTCTGCTGAATGTGGCTGTCGCTGGGAAGGCGCAGCTGATAGATGTTGCTGCGCTGGCGTCCTGAATCATCAAAGCGCTTTATCCGCTTCACAAAGCCTTGTTTTTCGAGCTCGTTAACGTGTCGTTTCACGGTTCTTACCGACACTTCGCAATATTGCGCCAAGTAATTGAGGGAAGGAAAACACACGCCGCGCGCGTCTGCGTTATCGGCTAATTTCAATAGCACTAACTTGCTTATTGGCGAGCCAGTTTTTAATGGGATGAAAGAAAGAATTAGAGAAACACACATGGTTAACGCTCCTTGTTAATTAGTCATTCGTATAGAAATCCATTGATATACAGAGCATTAACAACACTTTTTGGCGCTTTAGGGGCAAAAGGCCTATGAGATAAGTTGTAAGAAAAGATGTTTGGTTAATCACCTCGGATAGATATGCAACACCAACCTTATAAGGCAGTAACTTTTCGAAGCACCTCTCACTTTTTTGCGTTCCTCTGTTTTCGTGTTATTCCCGCCAACCCCAATCAAGAATGTTGAAGTACATTGCCCTCCCCATGCAGCAATAAGGTGCTTAATGAAGGCGATAGTTTCTCTTTTTATTTCAGCGTATCAACCCGGAATGGCGAGCATCGAGTGCCGTGCTAACTCCCTCACTCAATCACGTCAGCCGTTATTTTTTAGTGATAGTGATGGGTTTGGCCAAGTACTGAGCTATGAAGTTAACGGTTATAAAGAAAGCCATTTAGAAGGTTGTTATTTTAATGAGGATGAATGCGGTGCCCCCCCCCAGCTATGACGATATTTGTTGGATGATCAGCCGAGCACGGCGTAAGCAGCCTCTGGGTTATTACGTGATGTATTTACGTTATGTCAGCCACCACCCCGGCTATGAAAAAACCGTAGCCACCAGTCTGCGACAACACATCGCATTGCACCCTGATTTAAAAGAATCGCTATCAACGTCTTTAATCGTCTATTTACAACAACACGAGGATTTATTTTGTCAAACACTCCACCAGCAACTGATCGAGTTCCAAATCAGCCGTTAGAAGCGTCTGTTTTACAAGAGCGGGCTGACACCAAAGAACGAATTGATTCGGAAGAGCAGGCTAGCAAGATGGAGCTTATCCCTTCGTTAGAGCCTTGTTTACCTTCAGCATCCTATTCATTCAGCCTGGTTTCGGTTTTACTCCGCTTACCTCATTGCCCGCCATATTCCTTTATTACTGTGCATTGCAGCGCCACGCCGCCACAGCAAGATGTAGGCGTAGCCGAGATTCGCCAATGGCATAAAAAGAGAGGCTGGCGCGATGTGGGGTATCACTTTGTTATTCGTCGCAATGGGGATGTCCAATTGGGCAGGCCGCTGTCGCAAACTGGCGCGCATGTGAAAGGACACAACAAGGGCAATATTGGGGTTTGTTTGGTTGGCGGTTGTAATGCCGAGCTGCAACCAGAAGACAACTTCACACTTGCGCAGCGCAAGGCACTGTTTGGTTTGATGGCTGCACTGCAAGAGCAGTTCTTGATTTCAGATGAGAATGTTAAGGGGCATAAAGATTGGGGCGTGAATAAGGCGTGTCCTGTTTTGAAGATAAAAGCTTAAGAGCAGATGCGGGATTCGAGTATCGAGATGCGAAGAACTTGAAGAGCGGATGCGGGTAGCGAGTAACGGGATGCGAAAGGCTCAAGAGCGGATGCGAGTGACGGGTAAACGGGATGCGAAAAGCTAGAGGAGCAGATGAGGGTGGCGCGAGAACGAGTAGCGAAGAGACTAAAAGCAGATTCCTGATACTTCGTTCCTCGCCTCTAAAGCAACAGAATGGCGGAATGACGAGAAAGGCGAGAAAGGCGGTATATAACCATCAATCAACCAAGGAGCAGTATGACATTGTTCGGAAGAATATTCGGGAGCCAGTCTTCGATTAGCAAGGGGTTAGATGCACTCACCAACACAGGAGATGCGATGTTTTTTACTGATGAAGAAAAAGCGAAGCACAAGCTGGCACTGCTTAAAGCGTATGAACCTTTTAAGTTGGTACAACGCTACATTGTGTTGTTGTTCACCATTCCTTATGTGGCACTGCATGTGATGGTGATTCTGGGCTGCATGCACGGCTACGATTGGAAACCGTTGGGGGAAATGACCAATGAAGCGTTTGGCTATCCAGTGTTAGCGGCGATTGGATTGTACTTAACGGGAGGAGTTATAAAGAAGTAGATTCGGGTGACGGGTAAACGGGATGAGAAGAGCTTAAAAAGCAGATGCAGGATTCGAGTAAGCGAGATGCGAAGAGCGGAAAAGCAGAGATGGATACTAGATAACGTCTGAACTCGCCCCTATGAGACTCCGTCATTCCAGAATTGAGGGACGAAATATCTGGAATCTCTATGTCACGCTCAATTTACATGTTTAGTACCCACGACGAAAAGAGATTCCCTATCACGCTCGTGCCTCGCTGTAGGGAATGACGCCGTTATTTTTTACTATTAGGTGAAGAGATAAGATACAAGTAAACGGGATGCGAAAGGCTTAAGAGCAGATGCGGGTGACTGGTAAACGAGTAACAAAGAGATGAATAGATGAAGAGCAGATTCGAGTGGCGCTTTTCGTATCTCGCCACTCGAATCTCGTTACTGCTCTTTACTTCTTGTCGCTCGAATATGCGTAGTTGTAATAACCGTAGCCGTATGAGCTTGATGCTTTCTTCTCGATGGCGTTGAAGATAACGCCTTTCACTTCGATACCTGATTGTTCGAAACGGTTACGAGCCACTTCTATCTCTTTAATGGTGTTTTGACCGTAACGCGCGACCATTAATGTGGTGCCAGCGAAGGCGCCGACAATGCTTGGGTCGGTTACCGCAAGTACGGGCGGGGTATCAACAATCACCAAATCATACTCTTTCGATGCCCATTCCATTAGTTCTGCAAAGCGTGGGTGCATCAGCAGCTCTGATGGGTTCGGTGGCACTTGGCCGCGAGTAATAATATCTAGGTTCTCTACCGGTGTGGTTTTCACTGATTGAGCGAACTCTTGCTTGCCGCTCAGCACATCAGAAAGGCCGTTGTCCCATTTCACACCAAAGCTTTGTTGTAGGTAACCTTTACGCATATCGGCATCAATCAACAATACTTTCTGGCCTGTTTTTGCGGCTACTGCGGCAAAGTTAGTCGAGATGAATGATTTACCAATGCCTGGCGCAGGGCCAGAAATCATCAAGATGTTGTTTTTCGCTTCTAGCATTGCGAAGTGTAAGCTGGTACGAAGGCCACGCAGTGCTTCAACCGAAAGATCGGCAGGGTTCGATTCAGCAAGTAGTGCTTGGGTACCCTTGGTTTGCTGTTTTTTCGATTTAAAGCGGTTGGTTAGCTCAATCTGTAAATCAGATTTTGGTACCGCTGCGTAAACAGGCAGGCCGATTTGTTCAATTTGGTCTGGGCTTTCCACACCACGGTGGAACGCTGCTTTTACTAACACAAACGCGACACTTAGCATGCCACCCAATAGCGTTGCTAACACAACAATCAGCGGCTTCTTCGGTTTAACGGCGCGAGCATACGCTTGCGCGTCATCTAAGATACGAACGTTACCGACCGTACCGGCTTTAATAATGCTCAGTTCTTGAACCTTGTTTAAAAGCTGAATGTAGATTTGTTGGTTTACTTCAACATCCCGTGTCATACGTAGTACTTCACGTTGTGTTTTCGGCAGCTTTTGCACTTGCTTGTTCAGGCGCTCTCGCTCGCCCAACAACGTTTTACGCTTATCAATCAGTGACTTATATGCCGGGTGATCTTTAGTGAAACGCTGACTGATATCACTCTCTTTAAACGTCAGTTCATTCAATTGCGCTTCAAGCTCGACCATTACCTTCAAGGTTGATTGTGCTTCTAAGCCCAAGTCGATCGATTCGTTCTTTTGGCGATAATTGTTCAGTACGTCTTCATAGCCAGTTAGCTCAGATTTAATGCCCGGAAGGTGGCTTTCTAAGAACTCTAGGCTCTTCTCTGCTTCTGCTGAATTGCGCTTCACGTTTTGTAAGAAGTAGATCTGGCTAATGTGATTGAGGATTTCAGAAATCTGCTGTTTGTTTTCGCCTTCAAAGCTTAGCTTCAGAATACCGGTTTGCTTACCTTGCTCAGACAAAGACAAAGAAGCTTTCAACCATTCGATCGCTTCTAGTCGGCTACGTTGACTAATAGAGAATTCAAAATCGTTATGTGATTCAAAACCTGCCACAAACAAGCTGTAGTCGTCTGCTGTTGCTAGCTCACCCACTTTGCCTTTTAGGATAACGCGCTCATCGTCGCGAACTAATTGGTAAGTGCCCTGCTCGGCATCTAGGATCTGGATCGTGTGCCCGTAGTCGCTCGCATAGCTTGGCATGTTGAAACGGCTAACCGCAATGTGGTTGATGTCGCCAGTTAAGCGTGCAAAGCCTTTGCCGACGATTGGCGCATAGTTAGGTGAGGTCACAGTCGTTAAGTTAAACTTATCAACCGTTTCACCCAAAATCATACGAGATTTGATGATCTCGACTTCGGTGGTTGCCGATGACTCTTGAGAGAACAATTCACCCATATCACCAACCATAGAAGAGATGCCACCAGAGCTTTTCTCTTCAATTTGAATCAGTGCATCCGCTTTGTATATCGGCGTCGAAAGCAAAGCAAACGCAATACCAAACACAGCAAAAACGAATGTGGTGAGCATGATTAGCCATTTAGCATCTAATAAGATGCCAAGCAGTTTTCCTAAATCTATCTCATCAGAGTTATCTGTATGCGATTGCTGAGAGGGTTGTGTTGTCATTTGTTTGCTACTTCCTAAAGTATTGCTATTTAAGAGACTATATACGCTCCGCGTACTTCTCTTTTATATTATTCCGTTGGTGGCTTTGCCATGCCTACATTTAGAGCATGACATTTAAAAAGCTGTCTATTTAAAACCTACTGCATCTAAAATCTATTGCATTTAAACCTACAGTTTTTTTGCCCAAGCTTGCGCCGCTTCGTCAATCAGCTTATAAGCGTGTTCAAACGCCTCACGACTTTGACGATAAGGGTCAGGAATGTCTTTCTGGCCAATCCACTGACCAAACAGCATCGTTTTTCCGCGAGCCTCCGGCGATATTTGAGTAAGCGCTTCTAAATGGCCCTTCTCCATCACCAAGATCAAGTCATACTGAGCACAAAGCTGTGGCGTAACTTGCTGAGACTGATGGTTTTCAACATCAACCCCATTTTCAGCGGCGATTAAAATGGCAGTGTCGTCTGCAGGCTTGCCAATTAAACGGCTTTTCTCAGCAGCGATACCGGCAGAGGCCACTTCTTTGTTGGGCAGCAAGTTTTGTAAAACTCGCTCTCCAGTCGGGGAACGACAAATGTTGCCCACGCATACGACTAAAATTTTATTAAACATAATGGTCTCTAATTGTATTGGGCTTATAAGCTGGGTTTACTTTTAGATGTAAAAATCAGGTTACACGTACAATGCAACCTGATGATTAATTAGGGTTTATTACAAACCAGGGCTTATTACCAATTACGAACGCGCAACATACCTTCGGTTAGGTCGTTGAAGCCTGAAATGGTTGGTACAAGCTGACCGATTACACGGTTCCAGCGGCTGATTGGCGCTGCCGTTACGTAAACAATATCATAAGGCTTTAAATCAAACTCGGTGCCAATCACTAAAGCTGATGCATCTTCCATATTGAGTTGGTAGATGTCTGCCATGCGTTCTGATTTATCATCAGAAGTTCGGATCACAAACACACCCGTTGCATCTGCCGTCAGCTGGTTAATACCACCTACGTTGCTGAGTGCTTCGGTTAGGCTCATCCCAACGCGATCAATCTTAAGTAGTTGAGGATCGTTCACTTCACCCATCACGAACACTTTCTGGTTGTCATTACGCGGTACGTGAACAATATCACCGGCTTGCAGTAAGCGGTTTTGGGTTAGGTCACCACGTTGCATTAAACCGTAAAGTGAAAGGTTCTCTTCCACGCCATTGCGGGTTAATGAAACATTACGCCAATCAGCATCTTCAGACAAACCGCCAGAACGGTTCACGGCATCCAGTAACGTTAAAGGGATATTAGTGATTGGCTGCTGGCCAGGTTTAGATACTTCACCGGTAATGTAGGTTTTCTTAGATCGGAAAGCCGCTACGTTTACATCAACTTGAGGGCTTTCGATGTATTTCGCCAAACGTTCCGCTATATCAGAACGAATTTCACGAACCGTTTTTCCTGCAACTTCTACTGTACCAATGTACGGGTAGAAGATGGTGCCGTCAGCATGAACCCAGTTACCGGCTTCGGTACTACTACGGTAAGAACCGGCAGGAATCGTCAGTTCAGGGTGATCCCAGATCGTGATATTTAAGATATCGCCCACACCGACTTTGTATTCATACTTTGCGATATCGACATCCAGTTCAGGGTTGGCTTGTGACACCGACAATGTACCCGTTTGGTAAGTCGATACTAGCTGCGCCGTCAGCGGATACACATTCACTACTTCAGAAATATCAGACTCTTGCTGTTCCTCAGAAGGCTGAATCACATTCTTACCACCGGTAGACAGGTGAGTACCTGGAGTCGTACACCCTACAAGCAATGCAGGTATAAGCGCGAAAAGGAGACGATTTTTATTGATCTTCATGTTAACCAAGTAATAGAGGTGGAATGTGTTGTGATACCCAAAAGGACACCAAAGGAAGTTAAGCGCGTAATTTTATCAGCTATGCAGCTTAAAATAGTGCTTACGTGAACAAATAATAAGATCTAACTCTCATTTATCATCGAAAAATCAAGATGCTACCGCCCCTTGATAGTCCGCGACACCACACTGCGTAGTTGATACCAAACGCAGCAAAAACGATGCCTGCATCCGGTCATTTTAATCCGTAAACATTATCCACAATTTGTGTTTATTATCAACCTAGTTGAATGGTTTAGGAGCAGATACGGGATACGGGTAAACGAGATGCGAAGAGCTAAAGAGCAAGAGCAAGAGCAAGAGCAAAAAAAGAGCCAACACATGAGGTGTTGGCTCTTTATTTTAGATGTTACGCTGAATTATTTTACTGCCTCTAAGTATTTTAGGTAAGCATTGCGTAAGCGCTGTCGGTTTTCATAGTAGTAACTTGCGCCGATGCGGTTACGGTTGAAGTACTGCCTTTCAATATTGTGTTGTAAGCCTGTATCAACACCTGAGCCTTCACCTAAACTGTTGCGACTTTCACCAACACGGGTTTGAAGCGCGTATACAAACTGGTCGATACCACGTAATTGAACGTAGTCAGGGCTCATATCACGCCATAGTGTCAGCGGAATCGCGATAGAAAGCGTCACAAAATCTTCGGCTTCACTGCTGCCTACTGCTTTTGTGGTCTGGTATGACGCATCAACTCTTACATCACCCAACCAGTGGCTGGTTGTCACACGTACCCCTTCATCGCCTTTCCAAAATTGACCTGCTTGCACTTTACCTTGCCAGTTCCAGTCCGGTCTTGAATAGGTGTAGTGACCAATCATAGGTGTCGCATCTAAGATAGCTTTCCCTCTTGAGTCATACTTATCTTGAGCAGAAAAGTTGGCGTATTCAGCTCCTAGAATGTGACGACCACTATTGCTCGCATACTGCGTTTCATTCAAAAAGCCCAAAAAGTTTCCGTAAACTTGTCCGAATGAGAATTGAGTGGTGAGGTTGTAAGGCAGTTGGAATGCTTGGTGGAAAAGAACCCTATCGACTTCATTTTCAAAGGCATTATCACCCCAAATTTCGCCCTCTTCAAAGTCGTCACTCTCTGCCAGTGGCATTACGTGTCGAACATCCAACGCGGCGCCCTTCCAAAGAGGCGTATATAAGTTAGTGGCAAGTGCTAAAGAGTAGTCAAATACACCGTATTCTGTCGCAGTATTGTGATACAAAGCTGGAGAAACAATCACCTGCGTACGGCCAAAGCCTGAACGCGCCACCTCTTTATCAAAGTTTGCTTTTGCATAACTCTTTTTCACATCTGAGGTGCGAACAAGAAGGGTTTTGCAAGGTTCACCCGTTTTTACAAATTCACGGTAACATGGTGCGCTCGTGATCACTTCCATCATCGGAATGTCATTCACCAAGTTAAACAGGCGAATGTTTTGTTGTTGGTAGTTTTTAACCCCGAGGTCTTGAAGCATACCTTCTCCGACATAGGAAGAGATAATACCCAAGGCAACACCAACACCATCGACTTGGTTACGGTTATAACGTCGGTTTTCCAGTGCTACGTTTAAACCAATATCATCAGCCGAAATTCTAACGTTAAGAAAGCCTTCATCAACCAGTGCTTTTTTAAGTTGAACCATACCGGCAAATTTATGATGTGCTTGTTCTACTGCGATCTTATCTTCTAGGGTTAACTCATTCACTCGGCGAGACTCAGAGAAGCCCATTAAAGGAGTCGATGCAGCTACCGACCAAATATCGATATCGGCATTACCACTGGTATAAAATTGGTATTGAAAAGATAATTGCGTATCCAGTGGCAGGTAGTGTTCAGGTGTAAACACCTTAAGGCCAGCGTTAAATTGGTGAGAGTCGTGCTCTGCAATAAGCTGAACAAAATCCAACGGCTGATATTCTAAGCTGGCAAAAGGCCCGTTCAGAACGCCATGGCTCACTTCTGATTTACCATAACCGGCACTAAACCTTGCAGGGACAAAGTCAGGCTCAAAATCGGCTACTGCATAGTAGGTTTCAAAGTTGCTGGCCGCGCCACCAAAGTCTTGAACACCTATGGCTAAATCGAATCCTGTCCAATCTTTAACGAAAGGAAGTTGGTATTTAAACGATGCCGACAAATCACGAATACCGTTACCACAATTAGGATTGTAGTTCGGTACATTTGGATAAAGGTGGCAATCGTACGTTTTTGTGACAATTCGACCCGCCGCTTCAAAACCATCGAATAAACCAACGCTGAATAATATGTTATCTAGCTCACTGGTTTTCCCTCTATATGGTACGCCTTGACCATAGAGGTAAGAGATGTCGCCAGTGTCCATCACTTGAGCATTGGGCACAATGATTGCGCCGGTATAACTTTGAGACGACATCAAGTTATCGACGGCGTAAGCATTGGAAGCGATCGCTAATGCGCTAAGAGATGCTATGAAAGATGCGTTTTTAGAATAACTGAGTATTTTCATTGGGATACAATAGGTTTTAACCGTATGTGACAGTGACTATGTTAGATAGTGGCCGTGTTTATTAGTAACAGTGCTTGAAAGTGACTATGTTTAATAGCGACAGAGTTTAATGGTGACAGTGCTCGATATTAATAGCATGCAAAAAAGGCACCGAGTGGTGCCTTTTATTAATGATGCTTAAATTAGCCGCCAGTACCACCGCCGTTACCGCCACCGCCAGTACCGCCAGTACCGCCAGTACCACCAGTACCACCAGTACCGCCAGTTGGTGGCTTAGTGCCTTCATCTGGGTCTGGTACAGGTTCTGAATCTTTTGGCGGTGGAAGAGTACCTACATCATTAGGGTCTTTCACTGCATCTTCAATTAACGTTGGGTCTTCAGTCAGATCTAGATAAATCTCACCACCACCCGGCGCTATAGGGTAATCAGGGTAGCTTATAAGAACTTTTTCAGTGATTGCAACCGCTGCGTCAGACAACTCTGTTGCTGATGCATTCGGGCTTACTACAAGTACGTCTGATAGTACCGCTGCTGTTGCCGAAACTAGGCTTGCTTCAGATGCAGGAAGGTCTTCAATAATTTCTTGTGTACGACGTAGGAAGTCAGCCACACTAGTAGCACGACCATTGTTTACTAGGTAGCCCAAGCCAAGATCGTTAAGAATCTGTTCACCAATCGACTCATCATAAGATTGACCATCTAGCTCTTTCTCAATCAGTGTTGAGATTGGAGAAGATGTCACAAGGTCGTCGTAGTTCGCTAGGCCTTTAGGGAACTTGTAGCTCACCTTACTCATGTCTTTGCCGTTAGACACATCAACCGCACCAGCCGTTGCATTGTAAGCAAACGAACAAGTTTCAGGGTAGTTAAGAACCGTAAGCTCTGTGACTTCAGAAACACCGTAGTAGTTTGTTTCCTCTAGAGAACCCTTTGTGCCATCATCACAGCTGAATGTACCTTTCATACCCATTACTGCAGGGTCGAATGCCATAATATTACGGTACGCTTGCTCAGGCGGCACGCTGTTGTTGTTGTCACTGCCACAACCACCAAGGATTGCACCAACGACTGATAACGCTAAAATTTTATATTTCACAATTTATCCCTACAAATGATTAAAAGCTATGAGACAAGGCAACATTAAACGAGTCGATATCGACACCACCAATATCTTGATATAGCTGGTATTCAATACCAACCTTCATCGCTGATGTAATCGAGTATTCAGTACCAAAAGCAATCGTTGGAGTCACACCAGAATCGTCAGACTCAACACCTGGACCGTTTGCTTTCCAGTCATAAATGGCGATGCCACCTTTTGCGTATAACGCTAAGCTGTCCGTTACATTTCCAGAGGCTTTAAGAACCACATCAAAGCTGCTTGCTTCGTAGCTGCCACCTGCAATGTCTTTAAGATCATACTCGCCAAGGTAGTTATAACCACCTTCGATGGCCAGTGTATCTACGATATGATAACCAACAAACAGACCGTAAGATGTGTCTGAGTCATCAATAGCCGTGCGGCTTTCGACTAATGGTGCAAAGTTATCGGCCGTTACATTACCAACTTTAGCGCCCACGTATAAATTTTCAGATCCAACAGCTGTTGCTGATAGCAACAACAAAGGAGAAACCCTAGCTAACCACTGCATTTTCATATAATTATATCTTCCATATTTCAAACTGAACTGAGGCTGATTTTCCTAGCAAATCTAAGCGATAGTCTAATCAGTTTTTGTATGAAAGCCCCAAAAGCAGACACTCATACACGCCATTCCATACCAAAGCTACTGACACAATTGAACAATATTGCATGCTGAAGCTAGAAGCTAGAAGCAACTCAATACTGTACTTTTGAATTTCGCCAGATTTATCAATGTTGTTTAACAAGCACAAAGAACTTGAGAGTAGCTTGCTTAAGCTATTACAAGCGAGCAGTTAGCATAATTTTTTCGTATGACACTACAAAAATGGTACTCACAAGGAATCAACACAAAAAGATTACTGCGTTGCTTTCAATATCCAACTAAGACCACCTAATCAATGATAGATAGCCTAAAAAGGAATTACTCTGATTAAACAACTAATTGAACAACATGATAGGTAATAACCGCTATCAAGTAAATGTATAATTAGTAAACGCACCACAACGATTCAAAAAAACGTCAGGATTGCGTCAGAAAGGGGTAAAAAGATGAGTGGAGAGAAATTGAACGCAGTTGCCCGCACTTTTGCTTAATACTGGTTTAGTGATGTACGGAGGTCGGTCTGGCATTCTATGTGTTAAGGAGAAGCAACCTTAATTTGCCAAACGTTAGGTATCAGTGATTTGGATTGAGTTACGATAGCCATTCGTTACGCAGGCCGTGGCTCTCTCTCATCGAGAAGTTTTTGTTGGTTGAATAAGCATGGCAAGCTCTGCTTCTTAGTACCCTTGTTGCAGCTGTCCTATATAAAAATGAATCAATTAGATATAAAAACCACTTTATGTTTTCACATAAAATGGCTTTAAACGCCTGCTCAAAAGTTATCGAGTAGTTGTTGCGCCGCTTTCGTTAGAAGCAACTGCTACTGCTGTAGCTATACCAGTTGCAGCACCTGAGAAGCTAACTGTTAACGCAGCTGCTAGAGCCATTTTTTCATAATGATTTCCATTGATACAAACGTTTATATACAGAAGATGATTTTTACACCCTCACTCAGTTGCTCAGCTTAAACAACTGATTGATCATAATAAATAATAACCACAATCAAGCAAATGGATAAATCATAAGCAATACCTTATAATGCATTATTTAGGAAATAGCGTCACATAAAAATGCTCTTCGAGGCTATGTGTAGTACTACAACGCTATATTGTTACAAGGCAAAAACTAGTGAAAGCAGAACACCAATACCAAACTGAGAGCATAATCTCATTGTTAAGCTTAGAAGATAAACTGCAGCTAACTATTCGCTATTAGTTATTAGTGGCGTTGTTGCCTAAATTAGTTGAACCTTTTCCAAGTCCTGTGATCTGATCATTTGAAACGATTGGAATGGTGGTGATATGGGTAAAGCAAACAAGAAGATAACTAACTGGACGGAGTACAATAAGGCTCTTTGTAAACGTGGTTCGGTCACATTCTGGATAGATGATTCAGCCGTAGATGCATGGCGATGCAAAACTCATCATGGTAAGCGTGGGAGAGGCTTTCAGTACTCTGATACAGCGATTGAAACCGCCTTGATGATTAAGGGCATCTTCTCTCTTCCTTTACGTGCTCTTCAAGGCTTTATCGACTCTATCTTTGAGCTATTAGATGTTCCACTAACGTCCCCTGACTACACCTGTATCAGTAAACGCTCGAAGACAGTTCAGGTCAAATATCGCAATAAATCGAGAGGGGCTATTCGCCATATAGCCATTGATTCTACTGGCCTCAAAGTCTTTGGTGAGGGGGAGTGGAAAGTGAAAAAGCATGGTACAGAAAAACGTAGGACATGGCGCAAACTGCACTTAGCTGTGGATGTGGATACTCACGAAGCGGTTAGTGCGGAAGTCAGTCTTGTAAATGTAGGCGATAGTGAAGTGTTACCGACGTTACTCAACCCACTACGTAGAAAGGTCGCTGCCGTATCCGCCGATGGAGCATATGACACAAAAAATTGCCACGAGACTCTGAAAAATAAAGGCTGTACTCCGTTAATACCGCCTCGAAAGAATGCAGCTCTTTGGGAAGACGGTCATCCCAGAAACAAAGCGGTAATGGCTCTGAGAGATGGAACAATATCGGAATGGAAAACAGAGTCTGGTTATCACTATCGTTCAATATCTGAGACTGCTATGTCCCGATATAAAGGACTAACAAGCGATAAATTGAGCTTGAGATGTTACAACGCTCAAGTGGGCGAAATCATGGCGAATGTCAAAGCGATTAACAAAGTCATAGGACTAGGTATGCCCGTTAGAAGCTAACGGCTAGCTACATATGGTGTCGTTGATCTTCAAGCTGATTTGATCATATATGGACACTTCCTATTGGCAAGTAGTAAATCTGAAAGTTTTAGGTAAAAGATTGCAGACATATATCCGAGTTCAAGGACTCTTAATGATTTCCGCTGAGCATGCTCTTATCAACAACACGAACTTGAAAGTCCTAAGATCAAATCAGAGTTCCATACTCACGGTCTTACCTGTTTTCTCATTTCCACTTCATGCGCAATTTTAGATAGATAGTAATTCAGGATTATAGTGTTGCTGATTAGCCAATAAAGCCCATGCAATTCGAGCATTCCGATTAGCTAGTGCGACTATTGCAACATTCTTGTGTTTTCGTTTCAGTAAGTCATTCAACCAGCGGTGAGTATAAGTGGTTGGCTGTTGCTTTAAGTGCCCAAGAACAGCTCTTGCACCATGCACTAGTAGTCTTCGTAAATAGCCATCCCCCCGCTTGCTTATACCAAGCAATACTTGTTTGCCACCCGTTGAAAACTGCTTAGGTACAAGTCCAATCCATGCAGATACCTGCCGTCCATTATTAAAAGATGCGGGGTCACCTATACTTGCAACAAGTGCGGTGGCAGTTATAGGGCCAATTCCAGGGATCTCTGCGATTCTTTTAGAATCAACATTCGTACTGTGCCATTGTTCAATTTCTTTTGTTAACGCACTAATTCGTGAAGAAAGCTCATCAATTAGTTCTTTTAAATGAGTAACCACGCAGCGAATCGGTGGCGTCAAATTATTTTCAGCATCCTCTAAAACCAGAGGGAGCTGCTTGTTAAGTGATGCACTTCCTTTAGGAAAGACAAGACCAAACTCAGCCAGCAACCCACGTAATTGATTAGTTTGGCCAGTTTTCATTGAAACTAACCTTTCTCTAGCTTTGTGAACAGAAAGGATTGATTGCTGTTCAATCGATTTTATAGGTACGAAACGCATGTTAGGGCGAGTTACCGCTTCACAGATTGCTTCAGCATCAGCGGTATCGTTCTTATTTGATTTCACATAGGGCTTAACAAACTGCGGAGGCATAAGTTTAACGTCATGACCAAATTGCTTGAATACTCTTGCCCAATAATGAGCACTGGAGCAAGCTTCCATACCAACAAGACAAGGAGGCATATTGGTCAACGTTTCGGACAACTTCTTTCTGCTGATATTTTTCTTCAAAAGAACTTTGCCTGATGAATCTACTCCGTGAAGAGCAAAAGAAGATTTAGCTAAGTCGATACCTAAAGTTGCAATGGTCATGGTCTCTTCCTCATTTATGTTACCGACTATAAGTTTAGACGGTGGGTGGAAGTGTCCATATCATTAACAACGCCGTTATTAGTTATCAACTACACCCTGTCGCCAGAGCCTTTGCCTAACACGGTTTGAATGATGTTCTAAGGTCGTCTGGCGATCTATGTGTAAAAGGGAAGCAACCCTAACCCACCACACTTTAGGTATCGGTATTTGGTTGGAATTACGATGGCCATTCATTGTGCAGTCTTGGCTCAAGAGGTAGTACGTAAGGAGGAATAAAAAATGGCGAGTGATTAACCACTCGCCATTAAAGGTATTAATCTTCTTTCCTAAACGCAAAACGTATAAGCACAATCACAACACCCAACACTCCACCAAGTAATGTTCCGAGAACGACAATAAGGGAACGCTTGGGCTTATCTCGAGTAATAGGTTGTTCAACGTTTTCTATATAACGAAATGTTTGAAACTCAACAGTACGGTCAATTTCAAGATGACCCAACATCTCTAGTTTTGCATTTAATTGTTGAAGGCGAGGCTCTATAACACTCAGATTTTTAACCGATTCTAAAGCCCTAATTTTTGCATCTAAACCCTTAGCACCCAAATCAATACTAAACAGTTCTTTTTCATTACCTGTTTGGATTGGTCTATCGACGCCTGCAGACTTAGCAATTTGGGCAGCGTATTTTGCTCGCTCAGTTTCGACCAATAATTGATTGCTTGCCTGGCTTTCTAAGATTCTTTTTTGTTGAATCAACTCGTTCCTTTTACCACTAACAACTGCATTCAAGTTATTGAATGCATCTTGATGAACTTTCGACTCAGTCGCCAAAATGTAAGCTGTTAATAAGTTAAAGCTGCTCTCTTTAGTCTCTGTTTGAAAACTGACAATCTGTGGTGAATTACGATCATTTTTATCAACTTTAGACGCGGAAATTTTATTGAACCACGCACTATATCGGACTCTGGTATCACCCACTTCCATATCAGAACTATTGCTAAGCATAGAAGATTGATACTCCTGGAACTCAGCACTATTATCTAAAAAGTTTCTCTTATTATTAGTTGAATTAAAGGTATTCACAAAACGTTGGAACAACACATCTGAATCGACTAAACTATCCAAATCTTTACTGACAAGGACAGTGCCATCATCTTGATAAATATCAAAAACTGGTTGATACTGTTTCACCTGCTGCTGATATGCCGCAATCTCATATGGTTGAGCTTTTGTAACTTTAGCATTGGAAGACCACCATTCTTGAGATAACAAAGCAAAGACAACGCTACTGGCCGTAAATACAGCAACAATCAATATTATTACTAACTTACCATCCCACAATGCCTTGAGAAGCTCTCGCAGATTAATTACATCATTCGAGCTCTGCATCGGTGGATTTTCTGGGGAGTACGACTGTGGTTGGCTCTGTTGCTTCACTATAAATCTCTCAAAGTCTAAATTAATAACTGCTGAATGCTATCACACTGTATGTTGTTAGTATTGTGCAACTTGTTAGCTTTATTAAAGCACTCTTCGGACAACTAACTGTTCATTGTATTCTAGTCGTATTTTAGTTCAACCTGCGTTTTACATGCAAGACAAACACGGGCGATTAACTGCATCACTATGAGGTTGGTATCGGCCTTTCGACGTGTATTGGGCGTTTACTTGGTTAAGGCTGCGCCCAAAATGAGGCAAGATTTACCTGCCACGGATTATTGCTCACACTACTTCTAGTATGTTGCGCTTCCGCCGTTGGCATTGTTACACTCGAAGACTTATTTACCTTTTTGGGTGCCGAGGCTGAGTTACTTCCTTTGATATTTGATTAAATACTGAACTGGCATGTCACCATACCCCTATTAGCTTCCCCAATGGCAGGTTACAGTGCCATTCGTGCCAGTGGCGATACAAAGACGACCGCTAAAATCATGATGCTTGCAAGGCTAATCGACGTCATTCTCAAGCCTTTACTTGAACTAGGCACTCACGGCGCGCAATAGCCAACGGTTTCAGTTTGTTTGGTGATTTGTGTTTTTCGTAGCCAGAATGCTCATCCATCTCTGTATTGAGTGCGACCTCAACCGCAATCTTCTTCAGCATTTGGTTTAATACCTTTGGTCGCCCTCTTGGCGAACGCTTCGAGCTCTTTCTTGTCCATAGTGCCTATCCTCAGCCTTTAAGGCTTAGTTTAGGCATTGAGACAGTCTCCTCACATAGATGACTATCCTTTCTTTCAACTCGATGTCAAATGCTCTAAAATACTCTAAAATACATTATTAGGCTGAATCGTGCTCATTTCATTTATTGACCTCCTTTTCCTGTTTTTCTTTTCTCTTGCGACTACTTTTACCATGCGTAAATTTGCAAAAAAAATAGGATTAGTTGACAAGCCAAATGCTCGTAAATTACATAGCGGTGCCATACCTTTAGTTGGTGGTGTGTCGATTTGTATCTCTATTCTCTATTTCTTATTCAATAACCCACACACTTTGCCTAATACACCACTCTATGCAGCATGTATTCTAATACTTGTTGGTATCGGAGTTTTAGATGATAAATACGACATCAGCTTTAAACTAAGATTTGCAGTACAAGCGGGGCTATCTGTTATCATGATGGTTGTGGGCGGTATTGAGCTTAATACAATAGGTGATGTCTTTGGTAGCGGTGATGTTATTACACTAGGCTGGTTTGGTTACTTTGTAACCACACTTGCAGTGGTGGGAGCGATCAATGCATTTAATATGGTCGACGGAATTGATGGCCTACTGGGCGGGTTATCTATCGTAACTTTTGGTGGGCTCGGCATCATGCTTAACCATGACGGGCAATCGAATTTAGCCTACATTTGTTTAGTCTTAGTCGTTGTGATCATTCCGTACATCCTGCTAAACCTCGGTGCCTTTGGCCGAAAAAGAAAGGTATTTATGGGGGATGCAGGGAGTATGTTGATTGGTTTTACCGTGATCTGGCTATTGCTGCTATCTAGTCAAAATGGAAGCTCTCCACCACTGCGTCCAGTTACTGCGCTATGGTTAATTGCTGTACCTTTGATGGACATGGCTGCTATCATGATTCGTAGAATAAGAAGAGGGGACTCTCCTTTTAAGCCTGACCGTGAACACTTACATCACATTTCCCAGCGTTTGGGGTTAAGCTCAACACAAACACTTATCATTATTTGTAGTATTGCAACTCTCTACGCGGTGATAGGTATTTCCGGTGAAATACTAAACATCCCAGAATATGTCATGTTTTATGCTTTTTTCATCTGCTTTGCTGTTTACCTTGTGATATTAAGTAACATTTGGAAGATCACTTCTTATATCAGAAAAGTATACCCTAAATAGCAAAATGCAGAAGTACAACTAAACTAAGACTGTACATAACTTACATACGTGATCATTTAAAGAGAAAAATATCCAATTTCAAAATATGAAATTGGATATTTTCAATATGCAGTTAATTATTTAAAAAAAACTAACCAATATACTTTGTAAAAATAGATTCCATATCCGCCGCCATAATATCTCGGCTAAACTTTGGTGCGGCTTCTGTACTATTGTAACGTATTCGCTGATATAACTTTTTGTCCTCATGCAATTGCAAAATTGCAGCCGCGATTTGATCAACACTCTCACTTTCAACCACTAATCCTGAATCTGTGTCACGGATAATCTCTGTAGCTTCACCCTCTGGCACGCTCATTATCGTTGGTATCCCCATACCCATACATTCAAATATTTTGGAGGGAATAACAGTTCTAAAGAGATCGCTATTAACTAAGGGAACCAAT
This sequence comes from Vibrio sp. 10N.261.55.F4, assembly GCF_041470465.1. Lineage (NCBI taxonomy): Bacteria > Pseudomonadati > Pseudomonadota > Gammaproteobacteria > Vibrionales > Vibrionaceae > Vibrio > Vibrio sp. 10N.261.55.F4. Next base: position 63,359 of record NZ_JBFRMM010000022.1, read on the forward strand.
GAAACGTCACACAGAGACCATAGTTTGGGCATCATCTCCTTTGGCTGCCTATCAATCAAGACTACGTTTTTAAGCTGTTTTTTCTGTACAAGATCAACGACTTTTTTCCTTGCAGCACCACCACCTGCAAATACGACTCGGATATCATCATTGTCTTGCAAGCGCTCGGCTACATCTACAATATGTTCTAGGCCATGCGCCATACCGTGAGTACCAATGTAACCGGCTACAAACTTACCTTCCAGGTTATATTGTTTCGCTAAATCAGCATCTTTAAATACAGAAGGCTCATACTTAGTCAGATCGACACCATTTAAAACAACCTCTATTTTTTTTCCATCCACTCCACGTTCAATCAATTCCTTTTTAAAAGCGTGGGTTACTGAAACAATGGAATCGGCTCTTCGATATAAAAACATTTCTATTTTTTCTAACATGCGAATTGCAAAACTGTCCTTCATAGCACCAACAGCCGTGATAGACGCGGGCCATATATCACGTAGCTCAAATACAAACGGTTTTCGACGAACGGCTGACAACGCCCAACCGGCGCAAGCACAGAAGAACTGAGGTGAAGTCGCTACGATGACATCCGGTTTTTTCTGAAACAGCCCTGCGATAAAGCCCGTTACCATGAATGACATGTAATCCAGAATACGTTTTACAAAACCTTCATTAGCAGTGATGAACGTTTTTACACGAACGACATTTATGCCATCGAGATCATGAGTTTGATACCAGCGGTTTTTAAACCCATCAAATACCTTACCTTCAGGAAAGTTTGGTGCGCACGTAATCACTGTCACTTTATGCCCCGCTTTCACCCAACGGATAGCATGTTCATAAGTTCTGGTTGCTGGCGCATTGCCTTCTGGCGGAAAGTTATCAGTAAGAAAAAGAATATGCATTGCTACGCTCGCTTTAGAACAAAGTTCACTTCATTCTGTTTAAAATTTAATACCAGCTTATTATTGGCTATCGATAAGCCAAATTCAGGATGCCATGTCGTCTCAAGTATCTTAATGGCAGCACCTTCAGCGTTAATCGTGTATTGAGTACCGTTCGGCAAGTGGAGTCTGACTTGACTGGCGTTATTTAACCCTTCAACCTTAACATCAGGATGGAGGTGATAATGGGCTTCTGCGTGGTTATACGTACCCGTTAGGTTGTCACTAATAAATAAGTCACCTTCCGTTAATGTCCACTTTCGAGTGTGCATCACTTTACCAGGTAAACGCATGTAACCATCATGAGAACATTCAACACTAATGTCGCTCTCATTATCCGTAATGAACGGTTGACTAGGGTATGCACGTCTTGCTACGCGAAATCCACTCCAGACTTCAGATGAATCCATGTCATCAACCACTACCGTATTATGAGTTTCGGTTTTGCGCTGCCTTAGTCTTTCTTCGCCTAAGCCATAAACCGATGTCCCACTGTTTACAAATACTCGGTGACCATCAATACTCAATTCAAATGAAAGAGTATCTGCATGAGCATGACCGGGGATGTAATCAGGCCCTACTTTTGCGACATCAATCATGAGTTTATTCACATTGTCCTGAACAACTACATAACCACTTTCTTTTAGTTCCGTGACTTTGGCTTTATTAGCGGCAGGAACCGTAACATTGAGCACTTCTGCATAGCGTTGCAAATTAGCCAGCTTGGGAGCAATACCCATTGCTGAGTCATTAAAAAAGGATACGTCACCATCGGGATGTTGCATGTGTTCAGCCCATGACAACATTTTTCCAATGAGTTCACACCAGTATTGACTGATAGCTTTCGGAACCTTATATGGGTAGACAAGGCTTAACTGATACAAATCAAGCATATCGGCAAGGATGGTGTTGTGATACATAGGCGTTAGTTCAAAATTACCGCCATCAGCAAGAATTTGCTCTGGGATTTCTTCATTTAAAATAGCCAGACCACGCTTTAACCATACGTCTGCTAACTCACCCTTGAAATAACAACCAGCAAATAACAAAGCTTTTGCGTTTGCAAATAAGTGATTACCCAATAAATGATATTCTAATTGCTGATCTAAAGCTTGAACCTGCAATGATAAGCTAGCCAACCATTCTTCTTTTGGTTCATTACCCGATAAAAACCACTTGATCCAGTTTACCGAGCGAAGTGAAATAGTATAAGGCTCCCATCCATTTCCTATCATCTTCGGGTTTTGTTCTATCCAAGTATTGACCAAATTATGATGAATTTCAGTTCTGTCTTGCCACCCAAACTGGTTTAAATCATCGAAGTAATGCAAATTATAAAGCCAAAGTTTAGCTTTTGTTGCGTCATTCCAATCACTAACCGTATCTACGACATTCAAAAATCTAAACTGACCATTGCCTTGATAACATGAATTTAATACCGAAAATGTTTGCCAATTTGTTGTTGATATTTCATTTACGGTTGTTTCTGGTGTTGTAAATGTCACCTTAGTGAATCGTCTTGAAATTCGGTTACTAAATTGAATGGGCTTTAAGTACTTGAGGGTGTGGTACATCTTTAAAATTTTATTCATATCTAAAAAAGGGGCCATAGCCCCTTATTACCCTTTACTGGTATTTTACTTTCTAAGTTGCTCTGCCACTTGGCATGAAACCCTCGCAACTTCAATGATTTCATCAAAGCTAATTGGTGATGCAGAGCCTTCTTTGATACTATCAACAAACGCCTTAGAACAATCATTTTGCCCTTTATCTTGGCTCGACAATTTCATTTTACTAAATCCTTTCCAACCAAAACCGACCAGTTTTCTGAAGTTATCGAGTTGTAGAACTGCATCATTAGCGAACACTTCAATACGTTCTTTCGGGAAATCTTTACCGCCATTAGCAAAGTAATGAATAGTACCGATTGAACCATCTTCAAATGACAGTGTGATACTAGCTTTGTCTTCACGAATAGCAACACCAGGTGAATCCCCCATACACATCGCATTAAAGCCTGTAATTTTACACCCGGCTAAATGACGCATTAGGTCAATATAATGACATGCTTCACCGATAATTCGTCCACCACCTACTGTGGGATCTTGGGTCCAATGATCAGAAGGGATATCACCAGCGTTCATTGTCATGATGAACGTTTTAGGCCCTTTAACAGAAGATAAGAGCTCTTTCATTTTCACAACATGTGGTGCAAAACGTCGATTATAGCCAACCATGACTTTAGGTTTAGTTTGGCTTTCATTAAAGGCGTTTTCAATAAGGTCGACTTCAGACTCAGCAAGCGCTAAAGGCTTTTCAACAAATACATGCTTTTCGGCGGCAATAGCATCAAGAGTTTGTTGAGCATGCAGGTTGTGCTGCGTCGCAATAACAACTGTATCTATAGCTTTATCAGCTAACACATCAGCATAGTCTGTTGACGCTTTAGCAAAGCCTTGCTTTTTACCGTGGTGCACTGCACTCATACCAGCACTAGTTACAACAGTATTTAAGCTTGCACCTGCATTTTTAAAAGCGGGCATCAAAACACGTGACGCATAATTCCCTGCACCGACGAATGCGCAAGACGCAGAAGATGGCGCTGAAGCAATTTCAGAATTTAAAGTTATAGAACGAGCGGTTAAAACTGCAGTGTCGTTATTTGGATAATCGAGAACAATACCTAACGATGATTTATCGTCTAGGCATTTGTATGCTTCTAAAGCATCGTCAATCGCATAACGATGAGTAACAAGTGGCTTAACATCCAGCGCTCCGGAAGCCATCATATCTAATACTGCTTCAAAATTTCGCTGCTCTGTCCATCGAACAAACCCAACTGGGTAATCATTACCTTTCTCTTCGTATTCAGTGTCATAACGACCTGGACCATAAGAGCAAGAAACCTGGAAAGTTAACTCTTTAGCAAAAAAGTCCGCACGTGAGATCTCTTGTCCAATAACTCCGACTAAAACAATACGTCCACGTTGACGACACATTGTTGCAGCTTGACTTAGTGGTTCGCTACTTTTAGTTGAAGCGGTAATGATAACTCCATCAACACCACGACCTCGTGAAAATGCCTCAGCCGCTTTAATCGCATCTTCGCCTTTGGATAAATCTACTGTCTCAGCACCAAGTTGTCGTGCTAATTCACATTTGGACGAATCAAAATCAATGCCTAGTACACGACAGCCGTTTGCTCTAAGTAATTGAACTGTAATCAGTCCAATTAACCCCAGACCGGTGACAACTACGCATTCACCCAATGTAGGATTAATAAGACGAACGCCTTGAAGGCCAATAGCACCTAAAACCGTAAACGCTGCAGATTCGTCGTCGACATTATCTGGCACCTTAGCACATAAGTTTTTAGGAACTCTTACCACTTCAGCATGATTGCCGTTGGAAACTACACGAGTGCCTACGTCAAAATTTGTACCACCGTTATCCAGAACTGTACCTACATTGCAATAGCCGAGTGGAAGAGGCTGATCAAGCTTAGAGCGCACGGCATCAACAGTAGGCATCAAGCCATCTGTTTTGATTTTGCCGAGTACCATCTTTACTTTGTCGGGTTGCTGGCGTGCTTTGTCGATGAAGTTAGCTTTTCCAAAATCAATTAGCATTCGCTCTGTACCTGCGGAAACCAAACTTTTCCTTGTCGCAATGAGTACATTGCTGTGTTTGATTTGTGGGCACGGTACTTCCACTAAACTCGTTTCGCCGTTCGAGATGTTTTGTAATATTTGTTTCATTAGGACCTTGTTTTTATAAGTTTTGCAGGTACTCCTGCAACAATAGAAAACGGCGCCACATCCTTTGTCACAATGCTACCAGCCGCGACTACAGAACCTGTACCGATGGTTACTCCAGGCATAATTGTGCAGTTAGCTCCAATCCAACAGTCCTGCTCAATTGTTACTTTCTGATACTCATGACCAGAGCCGAATATTTGACCTTTATTGGCAGGAATTCGATGATTACCGCTTATAATCTGAGTGCGATACCCAACGAGAGTTCTGTCACCAATATGAACCCCACCCGATGTTGTAATTAATACATCTAATGCAAGGTCGACATCAGATCCAATAACCAAATTCTTCCCTGGTTGAATCCAAACCCCAGGATAAAAAATAACTCTTTTATCAATTTTGGCACCCATAATTGATAAAAACCATGATTTAAATCTATTAAAAAGTCTATATCTAGGTAAAGAGAAAATTAATCTTGATAAAAATTCATATGACACAACTAGAAAGTATTTCACTATTAACTCGACCTTTCAATTATAGAGTAATAACTCTGATTTTTTTCATCAGGTGTTGGATGAGACAGAAGTAATTTACTTCCCGATTCAATATAATGATCTTTGCTATTAATTCCCTTTAATATTTCGACACTAGATTGAATAATATTATTTGGTTCAATATAAACTGCAGAACCTCCACAACAACCTCTTGACCAACTAGCATCAGCAACAATTAATAATTTTTTCATAGCCCAAGCTTCAATGAAATTATTTGAGAAGCTCTCTAACCTCGCAATATTAACCACTCCATCAATATAACTAACAACATTTTTTACTGACTGAGGCTGTATAGTTTTCAAGTTTATGATCTTACTTGACACGTTTAAACCCTGAGCCTTAACCATAATTTGATTGAGATAGCTACACTCATTCATTGTAAGTATGATTTTAAAGTCACCGTATTTATTTAGCTCATGAAGAATATCAATAAACTCATATACTCGTTTATTTGGTTGTTCGCCACATAAAAATAAAAATTTATACCCGGAAACATCAGCTAAATTAAATTCGTCATGAGCGTCGGTAACGCCACTAACTAGCCTGCTCACTGCCATTTTGACAACATGAAGTTGACAGTCTTTAAACTCGCTCATCAATGTAGCGCGATTTCGAAGTTCTTCGGTTTCAAAAATAACCTCGTCACTTCTAGACGTAAAATAAAGCCTATATTTATCTATTAAATGCTTTTGGAATCTCTTATATTTTGGTAAGTAACCCCAAAAATCTATATCCTTATAAAACAAATTGGAATACGCACAACCAGAGATATTGTACAAATAGTTCAAACTTCCAATCATTGGTGGTCCAAAAAAGGTAAAGCAAACATCGTCTCTTTTTACATGTAATTTAAATCCTTTTAATTCAAATTTTAACCGCGATAAAAAACCGGAATTAACAGGAACATAAGAAATATCGTTATTTTTACAATAATTCTCGATACTACTTTCAGAGCGACAAAAGACAAGATACTTTGATTTATCTTCGAGTCCGTGTAGAAAACTTAATACGTTTTGTAAACCACCACCGGTTTTTATTGGAATGAAATTTAAAATATACAAGCTGTGCTCACTTTATTAATTATTATGAATTTTTAATGATACTCTTTCGAAAAATCTAAACGCCAATAAAAACAAAAGTAACAATATACTATTCTTCAATAACTGTAACGGTACCACTGAGAACTGTAAAAATAACATAGCATATGTCAGTGATAAGTAATAAGTAATTAATTTACTCCTGGTTAAATTAGCATAAATCACTTCAAAAACAGAAAATGAAACATACAGAAAAACTATTGACATTGAATATAATATATAATTTCCAGAAGAAAGAAAGAAACCCATAAAGCCAGGAAAAGGATAATAAAGAAATAGATCTCTATCATAACTTAAATAACTCAGTTCTCCAGTTACCTGAGAATAGACAGTATATGAACCAGGTAACGTTTTTTCTGTGAGTAGAGATAAAAAAAGGTCAATCGAATTAGATTTATTACCAATAAAGACCATCAAACCTTCAAGTCCGACAAACCTTGAAGTGATCAAATAGAGAAGTTGTTCAACTCCTTTGGGCAATACAGTTGATAAATCTAAAAGATAAGATGTATTAATTTCAAATTCATTTTGTCTTGCTATAGTTACAATACCTAGAATGTAAACCAGAAAAACAAAGCTAATTAAGGAAACATTAAAGAACAACGATGCATTCATTATTTTCCTATTCAATGAATACATTAAAATAGGTATGAATATAAAAACAAAAACTGAACGACTAACAAGAGCTATCGAACTGACTATAGATACACACAAAATAATAAAAAACAGTATCGATGCCTTTTCTTTTAAAGCTAACTTGTATTCAATAAACTTAAACGTCAATATTATAATTCCATAGGAACCCATAAATGAAATTACAAGCGGAAACGGCCACGGTAGCGAAAGTGTTGAGCCAATCGCTGAGTTATTTTTTATCATAGCACCAAACACAATGATGGCAACTACTGTAAGAGTGATTATCGAGACTCGTTGATTGTTAGAAAACCACAAAGGTGGATGGTTTAGATGTTCACGTTCTAAAAAGTATTGGTGTAATAAACACTGAATAAATCTACCAATAGTTAACGATAACAGACCAATTGAAATCAAGTTGATCATTTCACTATAACTGACTAAATCGTAATTAAAGTAACCAATAGGTTCGGTCATCGAGCTATCGAAAAGAAGTAACCTAACCAACTTTAAATGGTAACCCAAAAATATCATTATTGTAACGAAAAAGTATAATGGGCTAAACGAACCAAAAGTATTTGAAGATATAAAAATGGTACTGACTATAAATAATATAATCAATTCCAATTTCAAATCAGGATAGTCAACACCTAAAACAACACATATTGAAAGCGTTAACAGTGTCATTACAATCAAAACGTAATTTTTCATATTAATAATTTTTAGCCAACTTAACCTTAATAAAGATCAATACCATTTTGGGTCTAAAAAATAGAAACTTAATTAATTCTAAATATTTAGAACTTCGCTTAAGAAAAATAGCAGTTTGAAACTCTAAGGCTGATGTAGGCAAGACCTTACCCTTATCGATGAATGACTTTATAATCTGACATTTTTTTTGGTAAATAAAATCTCGATTCGAGCTCGTATTATTATCATGTATCCTATACTTCCCAAGCACTTCAGGAAGACAATATACTGACCCATAAACTAATGACTGAGCTAAAAGCATATGATAATCTTCTAAACCTATATCCTCTTTCATTTCTGATGCAATTAATTTGAAGCGCTGAGCACTCCACATCAGATTTAAGGCTGGCATAAAATAATTTCCATATATGATATCATTTGAAGAATACTCGATAAACATTGGCACTTTGAACTTTTTGCCACTAGGTATTTCCTCATAACCTGCGGAAATGCAATCGACTTTTGCATTCACCATAGTGTGGACCTGAAGCTCTACTTTTTCATTGAGCCATTGATCATCAGAAGCTAAAATACAAACATAATCACCTTCAATATAATTCAAGGAGCGTTTAATTGTTCTAATTAGTCCGATATTTTTATCATTCCTCAAAAATGTCCAATCTAAACAACGTTCGTTAATAAAATCATGAATAATCTGATAACCAGCGTCCGATGAGCAGTCATCAATTATAATAACTTGAATATTTTTGTATGATTGACTATATATAGATTTTAGAGCGTCTATAACATAATCTTGATGATTATAATATGGTACTACAACTGTAACTAATGGTTCCATAATTACTATTTTACCTTCTTAACTCTTGCAACCATTAAGATAAATTTGATGAAAATTAACTTTGATAACTGTTTTGTCTTTTTGTCTGACTTCATAATAATTCTTCGCATCTCTTGTCCGTTTATAACGTTCAGCAATGAATTTATCATATCTTCCCATTGATATTTATTCGTTAACTTGAAGTACCACTTGACATATCTCAACAACAAGCCGCTCGCAGTCGAAAAGATATATTGCTTAGCTTGAAATTCCAATTCTATACAATTGTTTCTGATGAACGTTAGTAAATTGAGAGGGGTATTACCTATACGATAAAACTGCTCATGAAACCTTCTTGTTGTTGACGTTAGGTTTTCGATATAAAAATACTTTCCTTGACTTTTATCTATATACCTTGCGAAATAGAAACATAACTTTGAAAACAACTCGTCGTCATTTATGTTATTACCTTTTATATAGCAATCTTTTTCCAATTCTTCATAAACTTTTAACAGTAAAGATTTTCTCGCAATAAAAAACCCATGAAGCCCCCACTTTTCAATACATTGTGAGAAACCTACTTTGCCCTCTATTGGCCATATGTTATTAGAATAAATAAATGGGCGTTCATTAACAGAATTTTTAAAAATCAATTGATGACAGACCAAATCAACTTTACCACTGAATTTTTGCATACATGTTAAAATCGCATCTTCGGATAAAAAATCATCACAATCAAGAATGGTAATAAAATCTTTTTGAGTCGCTTTTACTCCCAACTTCCTTGCTAAAAATGCACCTTGATTTTCTTTTTCAATTAACTTGATCTCTATGTTTTTTACTTTAGGTAAATTATTTATTATTTCAGAACTTCTATCAGTAGAACCATCATTTATAATAACCCACTCTATATCTTTCCATTCAATTCTTTTAATGGCTTCATAGCATTTTAATATGTTTTTTTCTTCATTATATATTGGTGTTATTATTGCCACACTCATAATTTAAACCTGCCTTAATTTCTTGCAATGATAGTTAAAAAAAGCGACCGAGAAAACGAAATACAAAATATAGTTGAACGTATATACATAGTTTACAGTTTTAAGTCCTATATCACCCATAAAAACTGAGGTCCCAACCACTAATGATACATTCATTAACACTTCAGCTGCTATATTTGTTTTAAAATATCCTTTTGCTAAAAGTATGGATGCGGGAATAAAGGCTGCAATTCTAAAAAAGTCGCCAATTAAACGGGACTTCAAAAGTTCAGTAGCTTCTAAAAAAACACTTGTAAATAAAATGTTTATTATAAAATCTCTAAATACATATATAATCAACAAGCCAACAAAGGAAACAGGAATAAGAAGTGAAAGTACTTTAAAAGTTGTTGACTTCAACTCAGAATCATTATTAATAGATGCGGCCTTTGGAAAGAAATACATGCCTACCCCTAAAGTGCATATACTAACATAAGCATCTGATATTCTCACCGTTGACTGCCATATACCAGCATCCCCCATTGAATACACGTCTATAATAATGTTTCTAACGAAAATTACTGATGTAGGACCAGTTATAGCCCCAATAACTCCAACTAGGACATAACCCATTAGTTTTTTCCGTTTATTATAATCTACCTTCCCATACCAGTACTTAACTTTAAACCAGGGTTCATTCTTTACTCTAATAAGTACAATCACACCAGAAATAGCACTAGTTACAGAAACTATAACTAGTCCACCAATTACCCCATATAAATACAGGGCCAAAGCAGTTACTACAAGAGTAACAATTATCGATATCATGCTGGTCGTGATATTTTTTTTGTTATCACCAAAGCCGTTCAATACACTTAGACTAAAAGAGTTTGCAGCTGAGAGAGGGAGTACTAAACAAGCAGTTACGATAACCCATCCATATTCATCATTATCAAACAGCCATGCGGATAAAGATGCGTTAAAAATGAGAGTAACTGGGACAATTGTCGATACCATTAGTACAACAATTGAAACAGCAGCTTTCCACCACTCCGCACATGCAACTAAGCCCAAGCGTTGGTTCTCTGCTGAGTATCTAACAACGCCTTGAGATAACTGGTTTACGACCAAACCATTCAAGATACCAACAAAGCTTTGCAACTGTCCCAACATAGCCATGCCTACGGGGCCAGCATAGACAGCTACAAATTTAGAAACTAAAAAGCCTGCCATCATCCTTATAAAAGTTAAAGCTGCACCTAAAAAGGCTACTGATGCCAGTTTCATTTGGAATAGCTATTTATAGTTTCAATTATGAATGAAATATCTTCTCGAGACATAACTTGAGAAATTGGAATGCTAACGATTTCATTGTGAAGACTTCCATCACTCGTTGTACCTTCAAATATCTCATCTTCATAACAAATCTGTTTAGATATAGCGGTTGGATAATGTACCAATGTATCTACACCAGATTTTTTCATATACTCAATAAAATGTTCTCTTTCACATACTCGCACAACAAATAAGTGCCATACATGCCTATTTTGATCATCTAAATGAGGTAGACCAATAAGAGGGTTATCGATTTCAGTCAAATATCTATTTGCTACCTCTCTCCTTATTTTAATATCTTCATCTAAACTCTTCAATTTCACACATAACATCGCAGCTTGAATTTCATCCATACGACTGTTAACACCTCTGTAAGCATGTTCGTATCTTTTAAAAGAACCATACTGCCCTATAGCTTTGACAGTCTTGGCCAATTCAAGATCATTCGTGATTATCGCACCTGCATCTCCTAAAGCACCTAAGTTTTTACCAGGGTAAAAACTAAATGCTCCTGCGTTACCCCAGCTACCAGATTTCTTTCCAGCGATATTAGCACCGTGAGATTGTGCACAGTCTTCTAGAACTAATATATTGTATTCATTAGCTATTTGGATAATTTCAGACATTGGAGAAATATTACCGTATAGATGTACCGGTAAAATTAATCGGGTTTTTTCGGTAATAGCAGCTTGAATAGAAGAAGGTGTCAAATTATACGTAAATTGGTCTGGTTCTACTAAAACTGGAATTAAATTATTTTCCGTTATAGCTAAAACTGAAGCAATAAAAGTATTTGACTGTACAATAACCTCATCACCATCTTTAAGCTTACCCAGCTCCTTCCAAGCTCTTATTGTTATAGTTAGAGCATCGAGGCCATTGGCTAACCCAACACAATATTTGGTACCACAATAATGTGAAAAATCATTCTCGAAGTGCTCGAGCTCTTTTCCCATCAAATACCAACCTGAATCTATTACACGAGAACACGCCTTTTTCAACTCTTTCGCATGCAATTCATTGATTTTTTTCAAATCTAAAAATGGGATCATTTATTTATCTCTTTTGCAGGGTTACCAACGACTGTACTAAACGGCGCAACACTTCTCGTTACAACTGAACCGGCACCAACCATAGCGCCTTCGCCAATAATAATTCCAGGGAGTATTGTGCTATTAGCACCGATCGAGGCACCTTTTTGAATAATGGTTTTAAGAAAATGCTCTGGGTAATTTTTAGAACGCGGTGTTTTATCATTTGTAAATGTAACATTAGGACCAATAAATACGTTATCTTCTATCGTAATGCCATCCCAAACTTGCACTCCACTTTTTATAGTAACGTTATTGGCAATTGAAACATCATTTTCAATCAAGCAGTGAGAGCATATATTGCAATTAGAACCGATTGATGCGTTTGGTAAAACCACGCAAAATTGCCAAATGTTGGTATTCATACCAATATTTTTAGCTTGAACATCAGAGAGTTGGTGAATCACTATTAACTACCTTAATAAATTCCTCATAGTCCCTTATATAGTCTGATTCATCAAATATAGAATCAGCTAGAACCATTAAAACGCAATCATCACTGAAATCAAACATTTCACGCCAAATAAATGAGTCGATAAATAAGCCTTGAGCAGGGTTATCTAAAAACAATTCAACTTTCTCTTTACCATTATCCAACAAAAACCGACAAGAGCCTTTTAACACAATTGCTAATTGTTTTAGCTTTTTATGCGCATGAAATCCACGCCTGGTTTCTTCTTTAGTATTAAAAATATAATAAACACGTTGTATATCAAAAGGGATATGTTCACATTGTTCAAGACTAACCAACGCCCCTCTATCATCACCGTGGCTTTGAAATTGTATAATCTTAATATCCATAGAAATATTACTCTTTAATTATATTTATCAGATACTTACCATAGTCATTTTTTAACATTGGTTTGGCTAAATTAGTCAGTTCCTCATTTGTTAGCCAACCATTTCTCCATGCTACCTCTTCCAAGCAAGCAATTTTAAAGCCTTGAACATGCTGAACAGTTTCTACAAAGCTTGATGCTTCGTGTAGACTTTCATGAGTACCAGTATCCAACCAAGCAAATCCGCGGCCTAACAACTGAACATTTAAATGACCTTCTTCCAAGTACATTTGGTTTATGCTGGTGATCTCTAGCTCACCACGCTCAGAGGGCTTAACTTGTTTAGCCTTTTTAATAACACTATTATCATAAAAGTAAAGCCCTGTTACAGCATGATTTGACCTAGGTTTTAAAGGCTTTTCTTCTATTGAAATGGCTTTCATTTGTTTATCAAACTCTACTACACCAAACCTTTCAGGATCCTTTACTTGATAGCCAAAGACATAAGCGGATTCACTTCTAGATGACATTTTTGAAGCGTATTGTAAAGAATCAGAAAAACCTTGACCGTAGAAAATGTTATCTCCTAAAACAAGACAAACTGAATCCTCGCCAATAAAATCTTCACCAATAATAAAAGCCTGAGCAAGACCATCTGGATTTTCTTGTACTTTATATTCCAGGTTAATACCAAAATCAACGCCATTACCTAACAGACGTTTAAATCCATTTTGCTCTTCAGGAGTTGTAATAATTAGTATATCTCGTATACCAGCTAGCATAAGGGTTGAGATTGGATAATAAATCATTGGTTTATCATAGACAGGTAGCATCTGCTTTGATGTTCCGCGAGTCAGGGGGTAAAGACGAGTACCAGATCCACCAGCTAATACAATACCTTTCATTACTTCATATCTCCTGTTACTACACCTAGGCGCTCGCGTTGGTAACTACCATCTTGCACATTTTGACACCACTTAGAGTTATCTAAATACCATTGCACTGTCTTACGAAGGCCCGTTTCGAAAGTCTCATCCGGTGTCCAACCTAATTCTCGTTGCATCTTAGATGAGTCAATAGCATAGCGACGATCATGACCTGGGCGATCTTGTACATATGTTATCTGCTCGGCATACTTAGTGTTTTTTGGAACTAATGTGTCAAGGATGTCACAAATAGTGTTTACAACTTCAAGATTCTGCTTTTCATTATGACCACCAATATTGTAGGTCTCTCCTACTTTACCTTCGGACACTACTTTATAGAGCGCTCTAGCATGGTCTTCAACGAACAACCAGTCACGAATTTGGTCACCCTTTCCGTATAGAGGAAGATCTTTTCCTTCCAACGCATTGAGAATAACCAGTGGGATCAATTTTTCAGGGAAATGATACGGGCCGTAGTTATTTGAACAGTTAGTGACGATAGTTGGCAGGCCGTAAGTACGCAGCCATGCACGAACTAAATGGTCACTTGATGCTTTTGAGGCAGAATAAGGGCTAGATGGTTCATAAGATGTCGTCTCCAAGAACATTGGGAGCTCTGTCCCCTCAGGAACTTCATCAGGGTGAGGAAGGTCGCCATAAACTTCATCTGTAGATATATGATGGAAGCGAAACTCTGCTTTTGCTTGATCTTCAAGTTTATTCCAGTACTCGCGTGTAGCTTCCAATAACGTATATGTCCCAACTACATTCGTTTCAATAAATGCAGCAGGACCAGTGATAGAACGATCAACATGCGACTCAGCAGCTAAGTGCATTACCGCATCCGGTTTATGCTCAGCAAAAACACGGTCAAGTTCTGAACGATTACAGATATCGACTTGTTCGAATGCATAACGTTCATTTGAATCAACATCGACAAGTGACTCTAAGTTACCCGCATAAGTGAGCTTATCAACGTTTATAACGCTGTTCGATGTATTACTGATAACATGTCGGATAACTGCTGAGCCAATAAAGCCTGCACCACCAGTAACTAAAATTTTCATTATGCCCATACTCCCTTTGTATCCACAATAACGAGGTTCTCTGGTAGCTTTTGTAATTTTTTAAACTCTGAGTGATCAACTAACAAGACAGCTATATCCGTTTTATTAATTGCTTCATCTAATTCAACTAGTTTTGCATTATTAGAAAATGAAGAAGAAAGCTTAGATATATTTGGTTCAATAAAACTAACTACTGAAGGGTGCTCTGCTGCAATTTTTTGAGCTATCGATAATGATGGGCTCTCACGTAAATCATCAATATCCGGTTTGAATGCAAGACCAAAACAACTAATGCGTACATCTGCAGCTGTTTTAGTCGGGTTTGCCTGTAGAAAGTCTGCAACAGCTAATTTTACTTTATTAATGACCCATTCAGGCTTTGCATCGTTCACTTTTCGCGCTGTATGTATAATTTGCGCTTCAGCTGGTGTTTTTGAAACAATAAACCAAGGATCAACTGCGATACAATGACCACCGACACCTGGCCCTGGTTGTAAGATATTGATTCGAGGATGACGATTTGCTAAAGAGATTAATTCCCACACATCAATATCTAACTTATCGCAAATAACTGACAATTCATTCGCAAAAGCAATTTGCACATCGCGACAACTATTTTCGGTTAGTTTGGCCATTTCTGCAGTACGTGCATTAGTAATAACACAGTCGCCCACAACAAAGTTTTTATATAGCTCCACTGAACGCTCTGAACAACGTTTTGAAATACCACCAATTACTCGATCATTTTCAACTAGTTCACGAACAACATGACCAGGTAGAACACGCTCAGGACAATGTGCAATATTTACATCCGCATGTTCACCAGCGCGTTGTGGAAAACTTAGATCAGCACGAGCTTCGGCCAGCCAATCAGCCATCTGCTCAGTCGCACCAACAGGAGATGTTGATTCTAAAATAACTAAATCACCTTTTTTTAGAACAGGTGCAATTGCTTTGCTCGCAGCCTCAATATAACGAAGATCTGGCTCAGGAACTTCTCCTTTAGCACATCCTTTGAAAGGAGTAGGTACAGCAATTAAAAATGCATCTGCAGGCTCAGGTTTTGTAACCGCTTTTAGGTAGCCTTCAGTTACGGCTGCCTGCACTAACATATCAAGATCAGGTTCAACAATGTGTATTTTACCTTGGTTAATAGTGTCCACTGCATGTTGGCTAACATCTACCCCAATCACTCTTAACTTTCTTGATGCAAACATTGCTGCTGTCGGTAGCCCGATGTAACCTAAGCCTACAACTGAAATTGTTTCAAAAGACATTATGCTTCCCTAAAGTTTTATTTTGCTAATTCGTTCAAAATTATTTTGCAAGCCTGCCCATCCCCGTATGGGTTGTGTGCAAAACTCATTGCTTGATATGCAGCTTTATCAGTCAATAAAATCTGTAAGTTCGCTGTAATCATATTTACGTCAGTTCCAACTAATTTAACCGTACCCGCACCAACCGCTTCTGGTCGCTCGGTCGTATCGCGCATTACCAATACCGGCTTACCTAGAGAAGGCGCTTCTTCTTGAATACCACCCGAGTCGGTTAAAATAATATGCGCGCGACTCATTAAATAAATAAATGGCAGATACTGTTGAGGTTCAATAAGATGAATATTATCGATACCCGCTAATATACGATTGACGGGTTCGCGGACATTAGGATTTAAATGCATCGGATATAGGATTTGCGTGTCCGGGTACGCTTTAGCGGTGATTGCAAGAGATTCACAGATGCGCTCAAAACCGCCACCAAAACTTTCACGGCGATGGCCGGTAACCAAAATTAACTTTTTGTTTTCATCTAAGAACGGGAATTGAGCAGAAAGCGTGGCGTTCAAATTTCTATCAGAATCAATTTTGCTCTTTACCATTAACAAAGCGTCAATTACGGTATTCCCCGTTACTAAAATATCTTCTTGATTAAAGTTCTCTTTTAAAAGATTTTCTTTTGATGTTTGAGTTGGTGCAAAGTGATATTTGGTTAACGCGCCCGTTAATCGGCGATTACCTTCTTCTGGCCACGGTGAGTAAATGTTGCCGGTACGAAGACCAGCTTCCACATGACCTACTGCGATTTGCTCGTAGTAAGCAGCTAGGCTAGCGGCAAACGTCGTTGCAGTATCACCATGCACTAAAACCACATCAGGTTTAAAATCTTCTAGTACTGGTTTAAGCTCTAACAAAATACGCGCGGTGACTTCGTTAAGCGTTTGACCGACTTTCATTAAGTTCAAATCATAGTCTGGCGTGATTTCAAACAACTCTAAAACTTGGTCAAGCATTTCACGGTGTTGAGCGGTTACACAGCACTTTGCTTCAAAGCGATCATCTGCCGCTAGAGCATGAACAAGAGGTGCCATTTTGATGGCTTCTGGACGTGTGCCAAAAACCGTAAGGATTTTTTTCTTAGTCATCTTATGAAGTTTCCAACCGGCAGGTTAAATTAAATAATTGATTTTTATAGCGTTTATTATCGGTCAATTTTAAGACACTGAAACACTTTTTATTCATTCTAAGACAGTCGACTTTCGCCCATCCCTTATAAAGTCTAAATTTTGCTTACTTTAAAAAACCGCCCAATAGGCCGCAAAACGGCTCTTGTCCAACCCAGGGCAAGATTACGAAGCC
>NZ_JBFRMM010000023.1:0-197 GCF_041470465.1 Vibrio sp. 10N.261.55.F4
CAATACCAAAGCTCTTTGAGTTGTGCCCCGAGTATATAAGTGGTCATTAAGTCCTTATTGATATTCAATATTTCTGTAAGATAGCTGTCTTGCCGTGGATTTAAGTTGCCTCTATTTTTCAACAACACCCAGCGTGAGCGCTTGACCCATTGCCTCGCTTTTTTATCTTGCTTGAGTTTGTTGGCTTGGTCGACTCT
>NZ_JBFRMM010000023.1:694-930 GCF_041470465.1 Vibrio sp. 10N.261.55.F4
GTATCTCGATACCCATACCCCATTCGCTTGATTAGCTTTATCTTGTTGTTTATCCCTTCTAGGGTGCAGGTGTTTAGCGGATAACTTGCCGATGCGATAATACCGTGAAGATAAGGACTCAGTTTTCGTGCGAACTCTTTCAATGGCTTAATTCCACTCTCTTGTACTTGTGCCCACCACGCCTCCCAGAGCCCTTTAGCATGTGCTTCTGATTCACAATACCAAAGCTCTTTGAG
>NZ_JBFRMM010000023.1:1761-2496 GCF_041470465.1 Vibrio sp. 10N.261.55.F4
TTGTTGGCTTGGTCGACTCTGACTCTATCCATGACCTCACGACCGAACTTAGCGACAACATGGAATAAGTCGTAAACGATTTTTGCGTTCGGGCAATGCGCTTGAACTTCAAGGTCAAAAGCCGTATTCATGTCCATCGCGACCGCTTCGATATTATTGCCATGCTTGCCTAACAGCTCGAAGAACGGTCGTATGTCCTTGCGGCTACGGCCTAACCCTATCCAAATAACTTGGTGAGTCTTAGCGTCAGCGATGACCGTGGCATACCGATGTCCTTTAAAGATAGCGAACTCATCCATGACGAGTTGCCTTAGCCCCTCCCATTTCACTGACGGTACCACTTGGCGAAGTCGGCGTTTATCTATCTCTTTAATGGTGTGCCAATGTACGCTTGTTAACTGGGAGATATGCTTAATGGGAAGAAGAGGCAGTAGTTGTTCTATATAACTTTTTAGGCGCTTCGTGATGCGAGCATAAGGCTCTAGCCAAGATAGAGACTCTGTTTTTATGCCGCAGTCACGACACTTAATTCTTCGTGTTTGAACGGAAAGTTCAACAGGAACACCGAGCAACATGGCTTCTTTCACATGACGCCATTGATACTCATGGATAGCTTCGGCTTCAAGACCACAAAGGCACTTAGCCTCAGAGTTAGGTTTAAGAGTCAGGGTAATAAGTGATGCTGTCTGGTGAGACTTTACTATTTGAAAGCCTTCCCAGAATGAAGATAGGAAA
>NZ_JBFRMM010000024.1:0-59588 GCF_041470465.1 Vibrio sp. 10N.261.55.F4
ATCCGCGATGAACCAAAAAAAAGCCCGTCTAAAACGGGCGAATAGTCACAGATGCATTACACAAAAGTGGATACTGATGTTACTCAGTGGATTCACTTGCACTGATTTGCTTAATAGCTAGTCAGTAAATTTACAATAACGCAAATTTAACTTTGTGACTACTTATGCTTTTATTTTGAGTAACTATTTATTGATGGTGTGTTCTTCTTATGACGAGGTTCACACTAAAAATGTACTCAATGAAATATTAAAATGAAGTTTGCGAAGCATGATCTAAACGATCATCGACTGATGTCCGCGACGGTCGGTGCACATAGCGCCATAAGATCATTGAGATCCAGCGCAACGCCAGCCATTCGGTCGCCGGAGCTAATGGTTACGGTCGAGTTGTTTTGAATGGAAGGATCAAAAATGATCGGCATGTGTCTCTTGAGAGCGAGCGGACCAACACAACCCACTTTAAAACCGGTGATCGCTTCAACATCAGCGAGCGACACGCAGGTCATTCGACGGCAATTCAGTACCGAGCGTACTTTCTTGGGGTCGACAGAGCGATCGCCAGCAGTACAGGCTAACGCATACTGGTTGCCCATATCCTTGAGCAGGATGCACTTCACCATTTGAGAGGCGTCGATGCCTCGCTCTTGTGCAGTTTCTTCAATGCTGGTGGTTGGCTTGCTTTGCATCAGCAGGCGATAATTCACCTGCTGTTGATCCAGCCATTGTGTAATCTGCGTTTCCACGTGGTTACTCGTCGTCAAGGCTGTACGGCAGTGGCAGGATATTCCATGTTTGATCAGGCTGCGCGGTCAGTCGCAGCTGAACATCGTCATCAAGGTTGTTTGGCAGTACCATCAAACCAATCGCTCGGTTATCAGCAAATTGATAGACGTTTAATAGTCGGCCTGCGCCACGCCAGTTCTCACCCACACTACGTTCCAGTTCAATAGGGTTTTCTAACGACAGCACGTCCGCAGTTGTGCCCGACACAATGCGCATCTCACGCTTGTTCATGCCACGGTACTTAGCACGAGCAACCGTTTCTTGACCTGTGTAACAGCCTTTTGAAAAGCTGATACCGCCAATCGCTTGCAGGTTAAGCGCTTGAGGGATGTGCTCGTTTTGCTCTGCTTTCGATAGGTTAGGCTGAGCATCAAGAATTTCATGATATTGCCAAAGTGTTTCTGATACTTTCTCCGCAGCGCTGTTTGATACCAAGGCTTCAGCGGCTTCTTCTGTCACAAGTAGAGCCCAGCGGTTATCTGCAACTTGAACCGCTGTACCACCAGAGATAGCACGCACATTACCTTGGCTTTCTGAAATAGAATCAATGTATTGATTAGCTGACGAACCCATCACACCGATAACAACGTCAGACGTTTGCTCGATATCGACCTTAGAGAACACCGCGTACTTCTTGATTTCAACGAGCTCGACTTCAATCGCTGATTTAGGTTGCATGAGTGCGTAGCCACCGTTGTGGTGGAACAAACGAAAGATACTCCATACCTTTCCTTTTGCATCACAGTGCGCGCCTAATGTGGATTCATCATTAGGAAGAGTGACGACATCGCACGTTACTTGACCCTGTAGGTACGACTTTTTGTCATCGCCTATCATGGTAATTGCACTCCAGTCTGATACGTGTGTCATCATCAGTTCTGGAAGCGATTCATTTTGCGTATGAGCGAGTGGCTGAAATATGTTTTTCCAATCCATTTTATCTTTCCTAAGAATTTTATTTGGCTCTATGTTAATCCGGTTCTGTTTCTTTGTCAGCCTAGGTTTTTTTGTGAGCTTAGATAGGGACTGTGACTCACATAGTAGTTGCAGGGCGTATGACTTGTTACACTCCGAGAAAGAAAAATTATAGGTGAGGATAGCCAATGTACACTGCAGAGCAGAAAGCACGAATTAAATGGGGTTGCCGTCGCGGCATGTTAGAACTTGATGTAGTCATCATGCCATTTTTCGAAGAGTGTTTTGATTCATTGCAAGAGCAGGAACAGCGCGAGTTTGTTTCTCTATTAGAGTGTGATGATCCAGATTTGTTTACTTGGGTAATGGGCCACGGACGCAGTGAAAACCTAGGCCATGCATCAATGGTTGATAAAATTGTCGCACACAACCTCAGCAAGGTTCGTTAAGCTTCAGCTTAACCCTTCGTATTCCGCATTATTTGCAAAAGGCACTATTTTTGGGTGCCTTTTGTTTTTCATCGTCCTGTCTTCTATTCCACTTGCCGCCAGCCTTTATTGCTTAGCTTTAATGATCCGCTTGTTCAGAAACAATCATGTGATTCTAAATAGTGTCTATGGGCGTTTTGATTACAGAGAGGATGGTGATATTCGACTCAATGACCGAACTTACCGACTCAAGTCCGTTGATAAGATCTGGGCGCAGTTCTTCGTTAAATTGCAGTTTGAATGTGGGCACTCGGTACTGCTTTGGCGGGACAGCTGTTGCGAGCGAGAATATCGCCATTTTCTGGCGAACTTACAACGAGCGCGCTAGAGAAGCCAAACTATTCGATGAAAGAAAGTATTAGATAAAAGAAAGCGTTAGACAAAAGAAAAGGGAGCACTCGGCTCCCTTTCGTTTAATCATTTTCCGCTGACGGCTAATTCGCTAAGCACGTTTAACCAATTATTATGATTGGCGTTTCTCTGGCGTCAGAATCGTTGGGCCACTGTCTTCTGCAAGTTCAGGGTAATCCAACGTGTAGTGGAGGCCGCGGCTCTCTTTACGTTGCATTGCACAACGAACCATTAGTTCTGCCACTTGTAGCAAGTTACGCAGTTCTAATAGGTTATTCGAAACCTTGAAGTAGCTGTAGTACTCATGAGTTTCTTGTTGCAGCATCTGAATGCGACGCAATGCTCGCTCTAGTCGTTTATCCGTTCGAACAATGCCCATGTAATCCCACATGAATAGGCGCAGTTCGTGCCAGTTGTGTTGAATGATAACTTCTTCATCACTGTTGGTGACCTGGCTTTCATCCCATGCTGGCAGTTCAGCGCACAGTTGAGATTGGTCGATGTTCTCAACGATATCTTTTGCTGCTGCCCATGCGTAAACCACACACTCAAGCAGTGAGTTAGAAGCCATTCGGTTTGCACCGTGTAAGCCGGTGTAGCTCACTTCGCCAATCGCATACAAGTTCGTTAGGTCGGTTTGACCCTGCTTATTCACCATGACACCACCACACGTGTAGTGAGCGGCTGGTACGATAGGGATCGGCTCTTTGGTCATGTCGATGCCCAAGTCCATCAAGCGAGTATGGATCATCGGGAAGTGCGCTGTGATGAATTCTTCAGGCTTGTGGCTGATATCAACATACATACAGTCGGCACCCAAGCGCTTCATTTCGAAGTCAATTGCACGAGCAACCACATCACGTGGCGCCAGTTCACCGCGCTCATCGAAGTCCTTCATAAAGCGAGAACCATCTGGACGACGCAAGTAAGCACCTTCACCACGCAGTGCTTCCGTTAGTAGGAAGTTACGCGCTTCTGGGTGGAATAAACAAGTTGGGTGGAACTGGTTGAACTCAAGGTTTGCCACACGACAACCCGCACGCCAAGCGATAGCAATACCATCACCTGAAGAAACATCTGGGTTAGAGGTGTATTGGTAAACCTTTGAAGCGCCGCCTGTTGCTAATACAACAAACTTAGCGCGCACGGTTTCAACATGTTCTTGGTTACGGTTCCAAATGTAGGCACCGATCACCTTGTCTTTTGAACCACCAATCTTATCTTCCGTGATCAAATCCAGCGCATTGTGGCGCTCGAAGATCTCGATATTTGGGTGGTTGTTGACGTTATCTTGTAGTGAGGTTTGCATCGCCATGCCAGTTGCATCGGCAGCGTGCAGAATTCTGCGGTGACTGTGGCCACCCTCACGAGTGAGGTGATATTTTGGTTGGCCTTCTGTGCTGTTCTCATCTTTATCAAATGGAACACCACCATCAATCAGCCATTGCACACACTCTTTCGCATTTTCAGCAATGAATTGAACTGTATCTTCTTCGCATAACCCAGCCCCAGCGATTTGAGTATCCTCTACATGAGACTCAATACTGTCCGACTCATCGAACACCGCGGCGATACCACCTTGTGCGTAATACGTCGATCCTTCGCTGCGTGGTCCTTTGCTTAATACAATTACTTTTGCATGTTCTGCTACGCGTAAGGCTAATGACAAGCCTGCCGCACCACTTCCTACCACTAATACATCACACTGATGTTCACGGTTTGCGTTCATAAAACTTATTAAATCCCGGGCTATAGTCGAGTTGTCCACTCTCAATTGACTTTGTCTTGTTTTAGGAGTTTGGCTAAGACTGTTATAATCTCTCCAGAGTCATCCTTAAACGCTATGCAAAATCAATATATAGACAGCTATCTAGAAATATTTAATTGCTCAATACCATTGCTTTTGCTCAAGTTTCCCCAAATTGATAGGGATAGCTATTTTTATTACATCACATTGTGAAACAATAATGGCAAATAATTTTAAGAAAGTTGGAACTTTCGGTATTTGGCTTAGTCACAATAGTGCTCTTGTAGACGGTGGTGTCAATACTACATTTCGCATAATTAGTACCCATATCTGTGAAGGTGAGGGTTATAACAATAGGAGTACCCGCTCGAATGAACGAGCAGCTAACCGATCAAGTGTTGATTGAGCGAGTTCAGAGTGGAGATAAGCAGGCATTTAACTTACTAGTGGTTAAGTATCAAAACAAAGTTTGTAATCTTATCTCTCGATACGTGAATAATTCCGGTGATGTACCTGATGTAGCACAAGAAGCTTTTATTAAAGCTTACCGCGCGATACCTAACTTTCGTGGCGAGAGTGCCTTCTATACATGGTTATACCGAATTGCCGTGAACACCGCTAAAAATCATATCGTTGCCCAAAGCCGTAGGCCGCCAGCAACCGATGTAGATGCAGAAGATGCAGAATATTACGAAACAGGCAGCGCGTTAAAAGAAATATCGAACCCTGAGAACTTAACGCTGTCTAAAGAATTGAAACAAGTTGTTTTTGGAGCGATTGAAGCGCTACCAGAAGACTTAAAAACTGCAATGACGTTGCGAGAGCTCGAAGGTTTGAGCTACGAAGAGATTGCAGAAGTAATGGATTGCCCTGTAGGAACCGTACGTTCGCGTATTTTCCGAGCTCGTGAAGCGGTGGAAAAGAAAATCAAACCTCTTTTGCAACGCTAGAACTTGTAATAATTATGGTGAAAATAATGGCTGATAAAGAAAAGCTTTCGGCACTCATGGATGGTGAAACGATCGATAAAGCTCTCATTGTAGATCTAGAATCTGATCAAGAAAGCATGGATACTTGGCAGAGTTACCATTTAATTGGTGATGTTATGCGTGGGGATTCGCCAGAAACTCCAGAGTGGAACATTGCTAATAGTGTAGCGGCAGCGCTTGAGAACGAGCCTGCACATGGTTCAATGTCGAACCTGCACCAAGTGAATGTTGAACCTACTGTTGCTCCAATTGAAGAGCAACCTAAACCTCAGCAAGCGAAGCGTCAGCTTCCGGCGTGGTTACAACAGTTTGGACAAGTTGCCGTGGCAGCGTGTGTTTCATTAGCCGTTGTATTAGGTGTTCAACAATATGGTGGTAGCGACCCTGCAGCACCAGAGCAGTTGCCTGTACTCCAGACGATTCCATTTGCCGGTTCTGCGGAACCAGTAAGTTTAACGCGTGACTCTGTTGAGAAACCAGCATCTGAAGCTAACTTGCAAGAGCAGCGCAAACGCGTTCATGCATTGTTAGAAGATTATGAGCTGCAGCTAAGATTAAACAGTGATGCATCGCCAATGCAAGATGCACATCTAGAATCGGACATTGAATGAAGAAAATCCTGGTCAGTGCACTGACACTGTTCAGCTTGATGTCTCCAACAGCCTTTGCAGAGGAAACCACTGCAAAGGACTTGTTGCATCAAATGAACGAGGCCAGTCAGCATCTAAATTACGAACTCTCCTACATTTTGATAAAGAAGAGCAGTATTGAGCCTCTTGTTTATCGCCATGCGGTTAACGACGACCAACAACTTGCACACCTTGTTTATCTAAGCGGCCCTGTTCGTGAAGTCATTCGACGTGGCAACGAAGTTAGCTACATCGAGCCGGGTACAGAGCCATTTACGATTCAGTCAGGCAGCATGGTTGCGCCTGTTATTCCGATGATTAATCGAGATATCGAATCTCTGAATCAGTACTACGACTTTGTGAAAGTTGGTCGCTCTCGTGAAGCAGGTAGCACCACTCAAGTGCTGCGTGTCGTGCCGAAAGATGGCCTTCGCTACTCTTACGTGGTTTGGGTAGACGAAAAAACGAATCTTCCTTTGCGTGCCGACCTTTTGGATCGTGATGGCGAAGTGCTTGAACAGTACCGCACTATCTCTTACGTGGTGAACGATAAGATTGCTGAGGCTATGGGTGGCTTGAGCCAAGCTCAATTGCCGAAAGTTTTATCATTACCGGAAGGCTTAGTGAGTGAAACTAACTGGCAAGCGTCGTGGATTCCTGAAGGGTTTAAATCAAAAGAGCTTAGCCGCTATCAAATGGCTGCGACCGATAAAATGGTTGAAAGTCAGCTTTTCAGTGATGGACTGTTTAACTTTTCGGTTTATATCGCGGAAAAAGATGAGCATTCATTGAAAGGGCAGCTGGTGCGTCAAGGGCGTAGAACCTTGCACAGCTTAGTGATTGGCGATAAAGAGATCTCTGTGGTTGGTGACATTCCGCCGGCAACTGCAAAACGTATTGCTCAGTCAGTTACATTTAATAAATCGGTACAAGCGCAATGATGACCGCGCTGGCGACCGTTAGCTCGGTTGAACAAAAAGGTAAGCAATACTTTGTTCAATTGAGCTGCGAACAACAAACCAGTTGTAGCAGCTGTTCTTCTCAAAAAAACTGCGGTACGGGTATTGTGACCAAGGCTGTTGGCAATAAATCTTTGTTTTGGCAGCTTAAAACCAAAAGCTTAGTCAAAGCTGGACAAATCGTAGAAATTGGCTTTCCAGAAAAAAGCCTACTTCAGTCGGCGGCGATTGTTTATCTCATCCCACTTTTTATGTTGATGATTGGTGCTGGTTTTGGGCAACTCTTGTTACAACCCTTACTCCAGGGCGGCGAGGGCATTGTTATCTTAAGTGCAGCACTGTTTACTGCTGGTGGGATTGCCTTAGCGAAGCGGTTAGCCAAACCCATGGAAGACAAATCCAAGCAAGAAGTCGTCTTGATTCGAATCCTAGGTGAGTCTCTCGTCTAATTTATGATGCTTCTTGCCCTTAAATTGGGTAGAATCTGCCAACTTGATTGAAATGCCGCCACCAATGCTGACTGTAGATTGGACGCGTCGCGGCTTTCTTATTATCCCTATTCAAAGAGTTTAGTCACACCAAGCCTATGAAGCACATTCGTAATTTTTCGATTATCGCCCACATCGACCACGGTAAGTCGACCCTTTCTGACCGCTTAATCCAAGTTTGTGGAGGATTAAGTGAACGTGAGATGGCAGCTCAAGTCCTCGATTCTATGGATATAGAACGCGAGCGTGGTATTACAATTAAAGCGCAGAGTGTGACTTTAGATTACAAAGCTAAAGATGGTGAAACTTACCAACTTAACTTTATCGACACTCCTGGACACGTAGACTTCTCTTACGAAGTATCTCGTTCTCTAGCGGCTTGTGAAGGCGCACTACTTGTAGTGGATGCTGGCCAAGGTGTTGAAGCACAAACTCTAGCAAACTGTTACACAGCAATCGAAATGGAACTGGAAGTAGTGCCAATCTTGAACAAGATTGACCTACCAGCTGCTGAACCAGAACGTGTTGCTGAAGAAATCGAAGAGATCGTTGGCATCGATGCGATGGAAGCGACTCGCTGTTCTGCGAAAACAGGTTTGGGTGTTGATGATGTTCTAGAAAACATCGTGACGGCAATCCCGCCACCGGAAGGTGATCCTGAAGCGCCTCTACAAGCGTTGATCATTGACTCTTGGTTCGATAACTACCTTGGCGTAGTTTCTTTGGTTCGTATCAAAAACGGTAAGCTGAAGAAGAACGATAAGATCAAAGTAATGTCGACAGACCAAGTATGGGGTGTTGACCGTCTAGGTATCTTCACGCCTAAGCAAATCGATACTACAGAGCTAAATACTGGCGAAGTAGGTTGGGTTGTTTGTGGTATTAAAGACATCCTAGGTGCACCAGTTGGTGATACGTTGACGCTTGCAAAAGGCGGCAGCACTGAACGTCTACCTGGTTTCCAAAAAGTGAAGCCTCAGGTATACGCTGGTCTATTCCCTGTATCATCTGATGACTACGAAAACTTCCGTGACGCGTTAGGCAAATTAAGCCTGAACGATGCATCACTGTTCTTTGAACCAGAAAGTTCAGCAGCACTTGGTTTTGGTTTCCGTTGTGGCTTCTTAGGAATGCTTCACATGGAGATCATCCAAGAGCGTCTAGAGCGTGAATACGACCTAGACCTAATCACAACTGCTCCAACAGTAGTGTATGAAGTTGTAAAAACAGATAAAACGGTTCTGTACGTTGATAGCCCGGCTAAACTGCCAGCAGTTAATGACCTAGAAGAAATTCGCG
The DNA here is from genome assembly GCF_041470465.1 of Vibrio sp. 10N.261.55.F4. Classification (NCBI taxonomy): domain Bacteria; kingdom Pseudomonadati; phylum Pseudomonadota; class Gammaproteobacteria; order Vibrionales; family Vibrionaceae; genus Vibrio; species Vibrio sp. 10N.261.55.F4. Next base: position 8,649 of record NZ_JBFRMM010000024.1, read on the forward strand.
AACCAATTGCACGCTGTAATATTCTGGTACCTTCTGATTACCTAGGTAACGTAATTACACTGTGTGTTGAGAAGCGTGGCGTACAAGTCGACATGGTTTACCACGGTAACCAAGTTGCTGTGACGTATGATCTTCCTATGGCAGAAGTCGTTCTAGACTTCTTCGACCGTCTGAAGTCAACGTCTCGCGGTTACGCATCATTGGATTACAACTTCCAACGCTACGAGCCATCAAACATGGTACGTGTCGACGTATTGCTGAATGGCGAAACCGTTGATGCATTAGCGATCATTACGCATAAAGATATTGCCCAGTCTCGTGGTCGTCTACTGGTAGAGAAGATGAAAGAATTCATCCCTCGTCAGATGTTCGATATCGCGATTCAAGCAGCGATTGGTAACCACATCATTGCTCGTTCTACAGTGAAACAACTGCGTAAGAACGTAATCGCAAAATGTTATGGTGGTGATATCAGTCGTAAGAAGAAACTTCTTAAGAAACAAAAAGAAGGTAAGAAGCGTATGAAGCAGATCGGTAACGTTGAACTGCCTCAAGAAGCTTTCCTTGCAATCCTTCATGTTGGAAAAGACTAACTTTATCCAGCATTAAACGAATAATTTAAAGTGAAAGAGTAGCTCGCTACTCTTTCACTTTCGTTATTTTTAAAGAAATGAAATTTAAGGGATATCAATGGCTAATACATTTTCGCTTATTTTAGTGATCGTAACTCTAGTGACCGGCATTGTATGGGCGTTGGAAAAGTTTGTGTGGGCGAAGAAACGCCAGCAAAAACTTGCTGACGTTGAAGCACAATCGAATGGCCTAGACGCTGAAACCAGCGCAAAAGTTACGGCTCAGCCTTGGTGGGTTGAGAACAGTGTGTCCATTTTCCCGGTAATTGCATTTGTTTTGGTTCTGCGTTCATTTATTTATGAACCGTTTCAAATCCCTTCTGGCTCGATGATGCCAACGCTTTTGGTTGGTGACTTCATCTTGGTAGAGAAGTACGCGTACGGTCTAAAAGACCCAGTATGGCGCACTCAACTGGTAGAAACGGGCAAGCCAGAGCGTGGTGATTCAATCGTATTTAAGTACCCACCTCAGCCTAACATCGACTACATCAAGCGTGTTGTTGGTATGCCAGGTGACACCATTCGCTACAGCAGTCGTAAAGAGATCTGCATTCAGGCGAAGGGTACAAGTAGCTGTGAACCAGTGAAACTAAGTAATGTTGAAGAGAGCCAATTTATTCAAGATGGTGTGCCTCTGATTCAGCTGAACGAACAGCTTGGAGACGTAGAACACCAGATTTTAGTTAACCCATTGCGCCGCGATCGTGTGCAAGCATATCAGCCTCGCAATGGTGTTAACGAATGGGTCGTTCCAGAAGGCCAGTACTTTGTGATGGGTGATAACCGTGACAACAGTGCCGATAGCCGTTACTGGGGCTTTGTCCCTGAAGCAAACCTTGTTGGTAAGGCCGTTGCTATTTGGATCAGCTTCGAATTCGAACGCGGTTCAGACAGTGTACTTCCAACATGGATTCCTACTGGTGTGCGTTTTAATCGCATCGGTGGGATTCATTAATCGATCACATAACACATCGAGAGAGCATGAATTCTCCAATTGATAAACTAGAGAGAAAGATTGGCTATCAGTTTAATGATGCCGATCTTATCCACTTGGCGCTGACTCACCGCAGCGCCGCAGGTAAACATAACGAACGTCTTGAGTTTCTGGGCGATTCAATTTTAAGTTTTGTTATCGCTGATGATCTTTACCACCGTTTTCCTAAGGTAAACGAAGGTGATATGAGCCGCATGCGCGCAACATTAGTACGTGGTCATACATTGGCAGAACTAGGTCGTGAATTCGAACTAGGAGATTACTTAAAATTAGGTCCAGGTGAGTTGAAGAGTGGCGGTTTCCGTCGTGATTCTATTCTAGCGGATGCGGTTGAAGCGGTCATCGGCGCTGTCTATTTAGATAGTGATACCGAGACGGTTCGCGGCATTATTTTAAGCTGGTACCAATCTCGCCTAGATGCTATTCAGCCTGGAGTATCTCAAAAAGATCCGAAAACTCGCCTACAAGAGTTTTTGCAAGGTCGAAGAAATCCTCTACCTGTCTACACAGTGACTAATATTAAAGGTGAAGCACACAACCAAGAGTTTACGGTTGAGTGTGAAGTGGCAGGTGTGGATAAACCTGTTATCGGTAAAGGCACTAGCCGCCGCAAGGCAGAACAAGCGGCTGCTGAAACAGCATTAGAGCAACTAAGCAATGTCTGATAACAACCAAGATTTCGATATCGATGCATTCTTTTCATCTGATAGCAAAAAAACAGGCCTACCGGAAAACCAACACTGTGGCTTCATCGCTATTGTCGGTCGCCCAAATGTAGGTAAGTCGACGCTTCTGAACCATATTCTGGGTCAGAAGATTTCTATTACATCACGTAAACCACAGACGACACGTCACCGTATTATGGGCGTTGAAACTGAGGGTGATTACCAAGCGATCTTTGTTGATACTCCTGGACTTCATATTGAAGAAAAGCGTGCCATCAACCGCTTGATGAACCGTGCGGCGAACAGCTCATTGAGTGATGTAAACCTAGTATTCTTCCTTGTCGATGGTACTCACTGGACTGACGACGATGAGATGGTTCTGAACAAACTGAAGAAGACTGACTTCCCAGTTGTACTTTGCATCAACAAAGTAGATAACGTTCAAGACCGTACTAACGTGATGCAGCACATGATGGAAGTCTCTAAGAAGATGGACTTCATTGATGTAGTGCCAATCTCAGCGAAGCAAGGTAAAAATATTGATGTACTGCGTAAGCACGTACGTGAACATTTACCTAAAGCGACACACCACTTCCCTGAAGAATACGTGACTGATCGCTCGCAACGTTTTATGGCCTCTGAAATTATCCGTGAAAAGCTGATGCGCTTTACGGGTGACGAGCTACCTTACTCGGTAACGGTTGAAATCGAACGTTTCGATTACAACCCAGATAACGATGGCTTCCACATCAATGCACTGATTCTTGTTGAGCGTACAGGCCAGAAGAAAATGGTGATTGGTAAAGCGGGCGAGAAGATCAAAACGATTGGTCGTGAAGCGCGTATCGATATGGAAGAGCTATTCGGCCGTAAGGTTTACCTAGAGACTTGGGTCAAGGTTAAATCTGGCTGGGCTGATGATGAGCGTGCACTTCGCTCGTTAGGCTACATCGACGATCTATAATATATTGAACGTCACTTTCTGAGATTAAGAAAGTTGAACTGAAGATAAACCCAAGAGAGAGTGCGAACTCTCTCTTTTTGTATCTGTAATAAGGGTAAGTGATTGAGCGAAGGGTTACAGCGATGCTTTGTGTTGCACCGTCGACCATACAGTGAGTCGAGCCTGATCTTGGACGTCTTCAGCGAAGAGTTCGGTCGGGTGACGTTGATGTCTAAAGGCGCTCGCAGCAAGCGTTCCAATTTGAAAGGTGCATTACAACCTTTTACGCCGCTATTGCTTAAGTGGTCTGGTAATGGTTCGATGAAAACCTTACGCCAAGCTGAACCCATCAGCTTGGGGCTCCCTCTCGCCGGTATTAATCTGTATTCAGGCATGTACGTGAACGAGCTTATCGGTCGGGTATTGATGGCGGAAGTACCGATGCCTGCACTTTTTCACGACTATCTTCATGCTTTAACAGAGCTGGCGCATAATGATAATCCTGAGCCAGCACTGCGTCGCTTTGAGCTGGCTCTATTATCTGCTATGGGTTACGGCGTCGACTTTTTACACTGCGCGGGCACTGGCGAAGCGATTGATCCGAGCATGACTTATCGCTATCGAGAGCAGAAAGGTTTCATCGCTTCAGTACGTCGAGATAACCTGACTTTTATGGGCGATGAACTTATTGCAATCAGCGAACGTAGGTTTATCACTAAAGAGCAGTTAAAAGCGGCAAAACGCTTTACACGCATAGCCTTAAAGCCGTATCTTGGCGGCAAACCATTAAAAAGTAGAGAGCTATTTATGCCAACAATAGCCCTCTCCAGAGCACGGAGTATTGGAAAATGAGCTCAATCCTTTTAGGCGTTAATATCGACCATATTGCAACACTACGTAATGCACGTGGTACTAAATACCCAGATCCAGTACACGCAGCTGAAATCGCTGAACGTGCTGGTGCAGATGGCATTACTATTCACCTGCGTGAAGACCGTCGTCACATCGTTGATCGCGATGTGCGTATTCTGGCTGAAACACTTCAAACTCGCATGAACTTGGAGATGGCCGTAACGGACGAGATGGTTCAAATTGCACTCGATACTAATCCTGAGTTTGTTTGTCTGGTTCCTGAAAAACGTGAAGAGCTAACCACTGAAGGTGGCTTGGACGTAGTTGGTCAACTAGAGAAGATCAAAGCGGCGACACAAAAACTGTCTGCAGCAGGTATCAAGGTATCTCTGTTTATCGATGCTGACCGTGAGCAAATCGACGCAGCAAAAGCGTGTGGCGCACCGTTCATTGAACTGCACACTGGTCATTACGCGGATGCTAAAACAGAAGAAGACCAACAAGACGAGCTGAAAAAGATTGCTGCAGGCGCAAGTTACGCAGACGATCTTGGTATCACAGTCAATGCGGGTCATGGTCTGACTTACCACAACGTAGCCCCAATTGCGGCTCTTCCTGAGATCTACGAGCTGAACATCGGTCACTCGATCATGGGACGTGCAGTGTTTGATGGTTTGAACAAAGCCGTTGCAGACATGAAAACCGTGATGGAAACAGCACGCAACAACGCTTAATTTTCTAAACAGTAAGCGTTAAGTCGTATGCGACGAATTAGTAGAGTTAATAGATAGAAGTTTGTTAGTAGGGTAAGCATGGCTGTTGTTGGATTGGGTACAGATATCGCAGAAATTGAACGTGTCGAGAAGGCGCTGTCGCGAAGTGGCGACGCTTTTGCTCAGCGTATTTTGACTGATTCTGAATTTGAAGTATTCCAGCAACTCAAGCAAAAAGGGCGTTACCTTGCAAAACGTTTTGCTGCCAAAGAAGCGGCATCTAAGGCGTTAGGTACGGGTATCGCGCTGGGTGTGACCTTCCACGACTTTGAGATTTCAAATGATGAGCATGGCAAGCCAGTTCTGAGCTTGCATAAAAAAGCGCGTGAAATCGCAGAGGCGAATGGCACAACATCGATTCATCTGACTATCTCGGATGAGCGTCACTACGCTGTGGCAACGGTGTTACTCGAATCGTAAACAGATTATCGCGACTTTATATCTAGTGCTCTTGGCTCTAGACAGAAAAAAGCAGAGCTCATGAGCTCTGCTTTTTTATTGGCGGGTAAACCCTCTAAAGAATACTAGTGAGTAACAAGTACCCGCTAGGCCTTCGCCTGTTTCAAGTAGTGAATCGCGGTTGCTTGAACCTTATCTAATTCATCCTGAAGCTCGAAAAGCTCAGGTTCAATGTCTTCAACAGAAGTACCTGAACGCAGCTCTTTCTCTATTGTCGCACATACCGATTTTAGCCTTGGTACGCCGCTGTACGAGCTGCTGCCATGCATCTTGTGAATGATGTGTATCAGCTCTTCAACTGGATAGTCACTGTCTTCTATCGCTTTGTCTGCTGCCTCATACACCTCTGGAATAAAGTCGACGAGCATTTGCAGCATATCGCGTGCGAGGTCTTCTTTATTGGCGGCTTGTTTCATCGCAGCTTGCCAATCAATGATGATGTTTGTGTGTACGCTGGCTTCAGTTTCTGACACTGGACCGTTGTCGACTTCAGCGGAGACCGCTGGGTGGTCTGGATCTATTTTTTCGATGAGCTCAACCTCAGAGGTCGAGCTCCAATGAATCAGAACCTGCTGTAAAACATGCTCTTCAATCGGTTTGGTTAGGTAGTCATCCATGCCCGCTTCAAGCAGTCGATCTCGTTCGCCAATCATTGCATGTGCGGTCACGGCAATTACAGGTGTATTCGCATTGTTCGCCAGTTTTTTGATGTTCTGACAAGCGGTTACACCGTCCATCTGTGGCATTTGAATATCCATGAAGATGATATCAAATGGCGTCTCTGTCGCTTTGTCTATCGCCTGCTGACCACTGGTACAACTGATGACGGTTTCTACACGCTCTTTAAGCAGCGCGGTAATCAACTTAAGGTTGGCTGGGTTGTCGTCTACTGCCATCACAGTAAGCGGTAACTTCTCTTCAGAATGCGTTTCAATCGCTGGTGCAATCAAGGTAGGTGCCTGATTCGATACCAGAGTTTGCAGCAACTTCTTACGAGAAAGAGGCTTGGTGATGCACTGAACATCGACCTCTTTCATTAGTTGCTCACCCAACGCTAGCTCGGTACTTGGTGTACCAATAATCACGTTTTGAGCAATCTTCTTCGCACCGATCGCCCAACCACTCACAGTATCAAATTGATACTCTTGGTTGGCGGCTAGGTTAAGCAGAACGTAGTCATACGAGGTCGTCTCATCTGGCATCACCGAACGATACGTTACCACTAAGCCTTCTTGGGTTAGGATTTGCTGAGTAATCGATGCCGCTTGCATGTTTGGCTCGATAAGCAGCAGTTGTTTGTCTTGCAGACACTGCGTCTCAATCAGCTCTGTCATCGGCATATCAGTCGTTGATAGTCTCAAGGTGAACCAGAAGGTAGAGCCTTGGTGAAGACGACTGGTTAGGCTGATCTCTCCGCCCATTTGGCTGACCAGTTTTTGGGTGATAACCAGACCTAAGCCTGTACCGCCGTAACGACGAGAGATACTTGCATCGGCTTGGCTGAAAGCTTGGAAAAGCTGAGCTTGTTGACGCTCAGAAATACCAATACCCGTATCGCGAACCATGAATTGCAGCTCGATGTTGTCTTCACTTTGTGAGCGAAGCTCAACGCTGATATCAATGTTGCCGCGTTCGGTAAACTTGATTGAGTTACCAACAAGGTTGGTTAGGATCTGCTGAATACGCAGTGGATCGCCCACCACACCTGGCGGTACTTTAGGGTCGATCTTCAGTGTCAGTTCTAGGCCTTTCTCATGAGCGTTGGTTGCTTGAAGGTTTACTACCTCTTCAAGGCTGGCTTGGAATTCAAATGGGATGTTCTCTAGGGCTAATTTACCGGCTTCAAGTTTCGAGAAGTCCAAGATATCGTTGATGATGCTAAGCAGGTTGTTTGCCGAGCGTTCAATGGTTTGTAGGTAATCGGTTTGACTGTTCGATAGGTGAGTCTTGAGCATTTGACGAGTAAAGCCAATCACACCGTTCAGCGGCGTTCTCAATTCGTGAGACATATTCGCTAAGAACTCAGACTTAACACGAGCCGCTTCTTGAGCGCGTTTCTTCGCGATGTCTAACTCAACGTTTTGAATCTCTAGCTGTTCAAGAGTTTCACGCAAATCTGATGTGGCCTGGTCGATACTGTGCTGCATCTCGACGTGATACTCTGATAGCGATACCGCCATCGCATTGATACCGTTTTTCAGCGAGTCTAGCTCACCATGCATCTTACCTTCGATACGCACATCTAGGTGACCTCGACGAATTCGGTCGACCATGTTTTTCATGTGTGTGATCGGTTGAGTGACATCGTGCATTAAGCGGAACGCAAACACGCCCGATAAACCAAGCCCGAGAATCAACACTAAGAATGCAGAGAACACTTCTTGATATTGCTGCAATCGAAGTGATGAAAGATCTAATTCAATCGCAATGTAGCCGATCGCTTGATTAGCTTGAGACTGACCGTTGGCTGAATTGATGTACTGGCCTTCGGCGATGATAGGTGTCCGCAGAATCAGCGTATTATCGAGAAGGTTCGATGAGCTTAAATGCGGGATCGGTTTATCTTTGGGGTAGGTCAGGCTTTCAAAATCGGGGTGGAAGTTTGAGGTTACAAACAACTCATGACGCTCATCAAACACCGCGATACTGCGCACTAGCTTAGAATTCTTTCGATGCGCATAGCTAATAAGCTGACGAACAGACTCTCGACTTTCGAGCTTCATGCCTGATTCACTCGCAATCGCAAGTGGCTCAATGATGCTAGTACCAGTGTTAACCACTTGACCTTCAAGGTCTTGATAGCGGTTAAATGAGAAAAATGCACTCAATAGCAACCCAATAATCAGGGTTGGAGCTAGAGTTAAGGTAATTACACGGGCTCTTAAGCCATATCTGGTCATGTTCTTTAATTACATCGAGGTCTGGATATGGGAAAATAACGCACACAATGGCGGTTAAGTGAACGGTAAGCTTAATCAAAGCCGTGACGTTCGACAATGATTCCAAGACATAATAGTGAGTCCTGGATACCAATTACTTATTAAAAGATACATTAGGCACAAGCAATGGCACGTTTTTTCCAACCAAAAAAGAAAACTCAACTCGAGACCAAGCATCAATCGGTTTTGGTTGAACGAATGGATCACAATGGCGCTGGCATCGCTTATCAAAAGAATAAACCGGTTTTCATTGATGGCGCATTGCCCGGTGAGCAGGTGGTTATTCAACTTACTGAGAGCAAAAGTAAGTTTTCGCGAGCTAAACTCATCAAGTTATTGAAGCCGAGCGAGCAGCGTTTAAAGCCGTTTTGTAAGCACTTTAATCAGTGTGGTGGCTGTCACCTTCAACACCTAGGTTACTCTTCTCAGGTTGAGCATAAATCGCAATCTCTGACGCACCTGATGAGCCAATACCAAACGGCGAACACTGAAGTTGCACAACCTATTGTCGGTGATGAAACCGGTTATCGACGTCGCGCACGTATCAGCCTATTTGTTGATAAGAAGACACAACAGCTTCAATTCGGTTTCCGTAAGAAGCAGAGTAAGCAGATTGAAAACATCACCGACTGTGCCGTGCTTGATCCTCGCCTTAATGTGTTGCTGCCAAAACTGAAAAATTTACTGAACACTTTCAACAGCCTTACGTCTTTAGGACACGTTGAATTGGTGTTGGGCGATACTGGCCCTGTTATGGTGCTACGTCACCTTAAACTTCTGGTTGAAAAAGATGAGCAAGCGCTGATTGCGTTAGCAAAAGAAGAAGGCGCTACGCTGTATTCGATGCCTGAAACCGATAAGTTGGTTCGCTTAGTCGGCGATACACCTTCTTACAGCGAAACTGGCGTGACGTTACCGTTTGAGCCAAACCACTTTATCCAAGTAAACCAGAAAGTGAATCAGCAGATGGTGGCTCAAGCGATTGAGTGGCTAGAGCCTCAAGCGGATGAGCGAGTGCTAGACCTGTTTTGTGGTCTCGGTAACTTTAGTCTGCCTATCGCGCAACAATCGGCGTTTGTGGTTGGTGTAGAAGGCGTTGATGAAATGGTTCAGCAAGCCGCATCTAATGCAGCGTTAAACCAGTTAAGCAATACAGAATTTTACCAAGCTAACCTTGAAGAAGACTTATCTTCACAGCCTTGGGCAAAAGAGAAATTCGATAAAGTATTGCTTGACCCGGCACGTGCGGGAGCGAGTGGGATCGTTGATCAAATTTCAGCGTTAGGAGCGAAGCGTGTGGTTTATGTTTCGTGTAATCCTGCTACTCTAGCTAGAGATTCTGAGAGCTTAGAAAAACAAGGCTATCAATTAGCCAAACTGGGTATGTTGGACATGTTCCCACACACCAGTCATCTAGAATCTATGGCTCTCTTTATCAAGGCTTAGAGGCCCTTAAACAAGGCTTCAAATGAATCACAAAGGCGCAGGGAAGCCTGCGCTGATATCAATATGGTCGAACTAACTTGGAACCAGTTAGTCATATTGAATTGGGTATAAAACATAATAACTAGGAAGGCATGATGGTTGCGGTACGAAGCGCACATTTAAACCCAAGCGAACAGTTTGAGCTAGAAAGTTGGATTGCGTCATTGAATCAAGACGCAAAAACCTCGAATAAACTGATTAAAGTTTATCGTCACTGTGAAGAACTTTTAAAAGATCACGAGCAAGCATCGCTCTTGCTTTGGCGTGGCCGTGAGATGATCGAAATCTTGGTCACCTTGTCCATGGACCGTGCCACTTTAATTGCTGCACAACTTTTCCCCGTCGTCTCAAGCGGCGTTTTTGAGCGCGAAGCGTTTGAAGAAAGCTACGGTAAAGAAACCGTAAAGTTGATCGATGGCGTTGAAGAAATGGCGGCCTTAGGCCAGTTAAACGTGACCCTTGAAGGCAGTGCTGCCTCGGGTCAAGTTGATAACGTTCGACGCATGCTACTGGCTATGGTCGATGATTTCCGCTGCGTAGTCATCAAACTCGCTGAACGAATCTGTAACCTTATCGAGGTAAAAAAAGCGCCTGATGCTGTGCGTCGCGCGGCCGCAAAAGAGTGTTCTAACATCTATGCCCCACTGGCAAACCGTTTAGGTATCGGCCAACTTAAGTGGGAAATCGAAGATTACGCATTCCGCTACCAACAACCAGATACCTACAAGCAGATTGCAAAACAGCTGTCTGAGCGTCGTATCGTTCGTGAACAATACATCACAGATTTCGTTGATGATTTAACCGCAGAAATGCAGCGTTCAAACATCAATGCTGAAGTGAGTGGCCGACCAAAACACATCTACAGTATCTGGCGCAAAATGCAGAAGAAAGGCTTAGCCTTCGATGAGCTTTTTGACGTAAGAGCAGTACGTATTATCGCTGACCAACTGCAAGACTGTTACGCCGGCCTTGGGGTGGTACACACTAAATACAAGCACCTCCCGAGCGAATTTGATGACTATGTGGCGAACCCTAAGCCAAATGGTTACCAGTCGATTCATACCGTAGTACTTGGCCCTGAAGGCAAGACCATTGAGATTCAGATCCGTACTAAGCAAATGCACGAAGACTCTGAGCTTGGTGTGGCGGCGCACTGGAAGTACAAAGAAGGAGCTTCAAGCGGCCGTAGTGGCTACGATGAGAAAATCACTTGGTTGCGTAAACTTATCGACTGGCAAGAAGAGATGTCGGACTCTGGCGAGATGCTGGATGAGGTACGTAGCCAAGTCTTCGATGACCGTGTATACGCATTTACTCCACGTGGTGACGTGGTCGACTTACCAATGGGCGCAACCCCGTTGGATTTCGCCTACCACATCCACTCGATGGTCGGACACCGCTGTATCGGTGCCAAAGTAGCGGGGCGTATCGTACCGTTCACTCATAAACTATCGATGGGCGATCAAGTTGAGATCATCACGCAGAAAGAGCCGAACCCATCTCGTGACTGGTTAAATCCAACCACAGGTTTTGTTCATTCTGGTCGAGCTCGAGCGAAAATCAACGCTTGGTTCCGCGCACAAAGCCGTGAGAAAAACCTAGAAGCGGGTCGTGATATCCTGGAAGTTGAGCTAGCGAAAGTAGGCGCAACCCTAAAAGATGCTGATCAATACGCACTAAAACGCTTTAACGTGAATACGCCAGACGAACTCTATGCAGGTATTGGTAGTGGCGACTTGCGTATTAACCAAGTGGTTAATCACATCAATGCGCTAGTGAATAAGCCAACGGCGGAAGAAGAAGACAAGAAAGCGCTAGAGAAACTGCTTGAGTCGGAAAACAAGCCGGCACAACAGAGTCGTCCGAAGAAAGATGCGGTAGTGGTTGAGGGCGTTGATAACCTAATGACGCACCTAGCGCGTTGCTGTCAGCCAATCCCAGGTGATGTGATTAAAGGTTACATCACTCAAGGTCGTGGTATCTCAGTGCACCGCGCTGACTGTGAACAGCTAGGCGAGCTAAGCGTGCATGCGCCAGAACGTATCATTGATACCGTTTGGGGTAATGGCTTTGTCGGCTCATACATCCTAACGCTGCGTGTTGAAGCGCTAGAACGTAATGGCTTGTTGAAAGACATCACCTCACTGTTCTCGAACGAGAAGATCAGTGTGACGACAATGAAGAGCCGCATCGACTACAAGCGTCAGCTATCGGTAATGGATTTCGATTTGGAAGTGACCAATATTGAGATTCTGAGCCGAGTGACAAGTCGAGTCGAGCAGATCAAAGATGTAATGAGCGTTAAGAGACTTGGATGATCCTTTTGTGTCATTTATGTCATTCCCTACAGTGAGGGACGAACGTGATAGGGAATCTCGCCAAGCGGTTTGAGATCCCCAACTCGCTCATACTTCACTCTTGGAGATGACGAAAAATAGAAAGGTGAGTGGTTTTGGCTGCTCACCTTTTTTAGTTTTAAGAAAAGAATTAGATTAAAACAATCAAACAGAATAATAGGAAAGCACCATGAGCCACCCGATTGAACAACTAGAACAAATTATGACTAAGCTGCGCGATCCAGAAGGTGGCTGTCCTTGGGATTTAAAACAAAATTTTGAAACAATTGTCCCGCATACTATCGAAGAGACGTACGAAGTGGTGGATGCGATTCACAACAAAGATTGGCCGAACCTACAAGAAGAGTTGGGTGACTTGTTGTTTCAGGTGATCTTCTATAGCCAGTTAGCGAAAGAACAGGGGTTGTTTGAGTTCTCTGATGTGGTTGATGGCATTAACGAAAAGCTAACACGCCGCCATCCGCATGTGTTTTCTGATACCGAGTTTGCGAGCGATGAAGAAATTAATGCCAACTGGGAAGCTGAAAAAGCCAAAGAAAAAGCTCAGGCAGGCAAAACTCAAGAAAGTATTCTAGACTCAATACCAAACTCTCTACCTGCGCTTTCACGTGCTACAAAGATTCAAAAACAGGTAGCGAAATATGGCTTTGATTGGGACTCTATTGGCCCAGTGGCTAATAAGGTTTTAGAGGAAGTCGATGAGGTGCTGGAAGAGGCACTTCAAGTGACGCCAAATGAAGATTTGGTTGAAGAAGAGTTGGGAGACTTGCTGTTTGCGACGGTCAATTTGGTACGACATTTAGGTAAAAACCCAGAATCGGCACTCAATAAAGCCAATCTCAAGTTTTCGCGTCGCTTTAAAGGGGTGGAACAAAAAGTTCGTCAGCAAGATAAAAATTTGACTGACTTTTCACTACAACAGCTTGATTCCATGTGGGATGAAGTCAAAGTGGCGGAGAAAAGATAACCAAAGCTTTTATCATGAATTGATTTGAAGCAAAAAATAAAAAATAGCAGTGTGATAGATTTCACGTTGTGGCGATAAGGGGCTTCTGGTATATTTTCATCCCGTCCAGAAGTAGTCCATTTCCCTCATTCAACCAATTTCAGGTTAAACATGACGACAAATTACATTTTTGTTACTGGCGGGGTTGTATCCTCTCTAGGTAAAGGTATTGCTGCAGCATCTCTTGCAGCTATTTTAGAAGCTCGTGGTCTTAAAGTGACCATGATGAAGCTTGACCCTTACATCAACGTTGATCCAGGCACTATGAGCCCGACTCAGCACGGTGAAGTGTTCGTTACGGAAGATGGCGCTGAAACAGACCTTGACCTTGGTCACTATGAGCGATTCATTCGCACCAAGATGACTAAGCGTAACAACTTCACTGCAGGTCGTGTTTACTCAGACGTACTAGCAAAAGAGCGTCGCGGTGATTACCTAGGTGCAACTATTCAGGTTATCCCACACATCACTAACTCTATCAAAGAGCGTGTAATTTCTGGCGCAGCTGGCCACGATATCGCGATCGTTGAAGTTGGTGGTACGGTTGGTGATATCGAATCTCTACCATTCATGGAAGCGATTCGTCAGCTAGCAGTAGAACTAGGCCGTGAACGCGCAATGTTCATGCACCTTACTCTAGTGCCATACCTAGCAGCTGCGGGCGAAGTGAAAACTAAGCCAACGCAACACTCTGTAAAAGAGCTACTGTCTATTGGTATTCAGCCAGACATCCTAGTTTGTCGTTCAGACCGCAACATTCCTTCGAACGAGCGTAAGAAAATTGCTCTGTTCTGTAATGTGCAAGAAAATGCAGTTATTTCTATGCGCGATGTTGACTCTATCTACAAGATCCCTCAGCTTATTAAAGCTCAAGGTACTGATGAACTTGTATGTAAGCGTTTCGGCATCACAGCTCCAGAAGCAGACCTGTCTGAATGGGAACAAGTAATTTACGAAGAAGCTAACCCAACGGGTGAAGTGACGATTGGTATGGTTGGTAAGTACATTGAACTACCAGACGCATACAAATCAGTAAATGAAGCGCTAAAACACGCGGGCTTGAAAAATCGCCTAAGCGTTAATATTAAATACGTAGATTCACAAGACGTTGAGTCTCGTGGCGTAGAAGTTTTAGAAGGCCTAGATGCAATCCTAGTTCCTGGTGGCTTTGGTGACCGTGGTGTTGAAGGTAAGATTCTTGCTGCTCAATACGCTCGTGAAAACAAAGTACCGTACTTAGGTATCTGTCTAGGTATGCAAGTAGCACTTATCGAGTACGCTCGTAACGTTGCGAAAATGGAAGGGGCACACTCTTCTGAATTCTGTACTGAAACTAAGTACCCAGTTGTTGGTCTTATCACTGAGTGGACTGATGGCGAAGGTAAAGTTGAAGAGCGTACAGAAACATCTGACCTTGGCGGCACAATGCGTCTTGGTTCACAGCTTTGTCACCTAGCGAAAGGGACGAAAGCTTACGAATTATACGGTAGCGCGACGATCCATGAACGTCACCGTCACCGTTACGAAGTGAACAACAATCTTCGTCCACAAATCGAAAAAGCGGGCCTAAAAGTATCGGGTCTATCTGCGGACAAGAAACTGGTTGAAGTTATTGAGAACCCGAACCACCCATGGTTCGTTGCTGCTCAATTCCACCCAGAGTTCACTTCAACACCTCGCGATGGTCACCCATTGTTTGCAGGTTTCGTTAAAGCGGCTGGTGAGTTCCAGCGCGGCGAGTTAGAGAAGTAAAAAGGAATACAGGTAGCTGCGTAAGTTGTGCTGCTACCTTTAAATTTGACATTTATATATTCAACGAGAAGGAAACATTCAATGTCTAAGATCGTTAAAGTTCTAGGTCGTGAAATCATCGATTCACGTGGTAACCCAACTGTAGAAGCTGAAGTACACCTAGAAGGCGGTTTCGTAGGTATGGCTGCTGCTCCATCTGGCGCATCTACTGGTTCTCGCGAAGCTCTTGAGCTACGTGACGGCGACAAATCACGTTTCCTAGGTAAAGGTGTTCTTAAAGCTATTGAAGCTGTAAACGGCCCAATCGCTGAAGCTCTAGTTGGTACTGACGCTAAAGCACAAGCTGACGTTGACCAAATCATGCTTGACCTAGACGGTACTGATAACAAGTCTAAGTTCGGCGCGAACGCTATCCTAGCTGTATCTCTAGCTAACGCAAAAGCTGCTGCTGCTGCGAAAGGCATGCCTCTATACGAGCACATCGCTGAGCTAAACGGTACTGCTGGTCAGTTCTCTATGCCTCTACCAATGATGAACATCATCAACGGTGGTGAGCACGCAGATAACAACGTTGACATCCAAGAGTTCATGATCCAACCAGTTGGCGCTAAAACTCTTAAAGAAGGTCTACGTATCGGCGCTGAAGTATTCCACAACCTAGCTAAAGTTCTTAAGTCTAAAGGCTACAGCACTGCAGTTGGTGATGAAGGTGGTTTCGCTCCTAACCTTAAGTCTAACGCTGAAGCTCTAGAAGTTATCGCAGAAGCTGTTGCAGCTGCTGGTTACGAACTAGGTAAAGACGTTACTCTTGCTATGGACTGTGCAGCATCTGAGTTCTTCGACAAAGAAGCTGGTATCTACAACATGAAGGGCGAAGGTAAAACTTTCACTTCTGAAGAGTTCAACCACTACCTAGCTGAGCTAGCGAACAACTTCCCAATCGTTTCTATTGAAGACGGTCTTGACGAGTCAGATTGGGATGGCTTCAAGCACCAAACTGAACTTCTAGGCAACAAACTTCAAATCGTTGGTGACGATCTGTTCGTTACAAACACTAAGATTCTTGCTGAAGGTATCGAGAAAGGCGTAGCTAACTCTATCCTTATCAAGTTCAACCAAATCGGTTCTCTAACAGAGACTCTAGCTGCTATCAAGATGGCTAAAGACGCTGGCTACACTGCAGTAATCTCTCACCGTTCTGGCGAAACTGAAGATGCAACTATCGCTGATCTAGCGGTAGGTACAGCTGCAGGTCAAATCAAAACTGGTTCTATGAGCCGTTCTGACCGTGTTGCTAAGTACAACCAACTTATCCGTATCGAAGAAGCTCTAGGTTCTAAAGCTCCTTACAACGGTCTTAAAGAAGTTAAAGGTCAATAATTCGTCCTATTTGGCACTGTAGCTGCGTTAACTGCAGAAGATTCACTAAGTCACATAGGAAACTATGCTCCATAGCTGAATCTTCTTTGTTGCCTTGCTACAGCACCAACTAGTTAGAATTATGCACTAATACTTTTGAATGCCTCGCTTATGCGGGGCATTTTTTTGTCTGTAGAAAACTGAATGAAAGAAGCTCTAGGCTCTAAAGCTCCTCCTTGTCACATATAAAGTTCGTCATTCCCTAGACTGACGAAGGAAGGAGTAGGGAATCTCATTGTTTTCCTGACAATGACTCCCCGACTTATTGATTCCCTGACACCACATATCTCGCACCAATAAGCTCATTATGGTATATATGTGCCTTATTCTAGTTCCTTCTTTTTCAACCGGCGAAAGGTGTTATGCGAATTTTTGCTTTAGTACTGCTCATAGTGTTTGGCTGGCTACAACACACACTGTGGCTCGGTAAAAATGGTATCTCTGATTACTACGGTGTGAACAACGAAATCCAAGTTCAACAGCAAGTAAATGAAAAGCTGCATATTCGAAATGCAGAAATGTTTGCTGAAATTGACGATCTACGCCAAGGCTTAGACGCGATAGAAGAACGCGCACGTCATGAACTTGGAATGGTCAAAGAAGGTGAAACGTTTTATCGCATCATTGGTGAGGAATCCCATTAATGTCGACTCAACTTCAAAGTGTGATTGCCGTTGTACCTGCGGCGGGCGTCGGTAGCCGAATGAAGGCAGACCGCCCTAAGCAATATCTCAAGATTCACGACAAAACAATTTTAGAGCACACCATTGAGAAATTACTGTCTCACCCACAAGTCGCTCAAATTGTCGTTGCGATCAGCGATGATGACCCATACTACCCTGATCTAGCACTCAACCTGAACCCGCAAGTGATCAGAGTGTCAGGCGGAAGCGAGCGAGCGGACTCCGTACTCTCTGCTTTAGATTACATTGCAGAGCAACAGCTCGGTGAGTGGGTAATGGTGCACGATGCTGCAAGACCTTGTGTCCAGTTGGGTGACATCGATAAGTTGATTTCAGGCGCGATGAACCACGATGTCGGGGCTATTTTGGCCGCGCCCGTTCGTGACACGATGAAGCGAGGTGCCCAAGGGCAGATTGAGCATACCGTTGAACGAGCTGATCTATGGCACGCACTGACGCCGCAAATGTTTAGAGCAGAACCTCTCTGGAATACATTAAGTGAGGCGCTTCAACAAGGTGTTTCAATTACCGATGAAGCTTCAGCCTTTGAGTGGAAAGGTTTATCGCCCGCATTAATCGCTGGGCGTTCAGATAATTTTAAGATTACTCAGCCAGAAGATTTAGCGCTCGCTGAGTTCTATTTAAGTCAGAATAAGGAATAATGATGATTCGTATTGGCCATGGCTTTGATGTACATAAGTTTGGTGGTGAAGGCCCGGTAATTATTGGTGGCGTGAGCGTCCCTTATGAACAAGGTCTTATTGCACACTCAGACGGTGATGTTGCCCTACATGCGTTATGTGACGCTCTATTAGGTGCGATTGCTGCGGGTGATATTGGACGTCATTTCCCAGACACTGATGATGAGTGGAAAGGTGCAGACAGTCGAGAGCTATTGAAAGATGTTTATCGTCGAGTAAAAGAGCAAGGCTACGTGATTGGTAATGCCGATATTACTATCATGGCGCAAGCACCAAAAATGGCGCCTCATATAGACTCTATGTGCCAAGCTATTGCACAAGACTTAGAAACCAGCATCAGTAATGTGAATGTAAAAGCGACGACCACAGAGCGTTTAGGTTTTACAGGTCGCAAAGAGGGCATCGCATGTGAAGCGGTGGTCCTAATTACCAAAAGTGCGTAAGCACCAACACGAAAAGAACAGCATGTCAGATATTTTATCTTCATTGGCTTATCTAAACGGTAAACCAACTGCGAAAGCAAAACTAAAAGCAAAAGCCGAACACTTTGTCGTTAATGAAGACTTGGGTTTTGAATTTACCGGCGAAGGCGAGCATCTCATGGTTCGCATCCGTAAAACGGGTGAGAACACGAGCTTCGTGGCCAATGAGCTGGCTAAAGCTTGCGGTGTTAAGTCGAAAGACGTGAGCTGGGCGGGTTTGAAAGACCGCCACGCTGTGACAGAGCAGTGGTTGAGTGTACACCTACCAAAAGGTGAGCCTGACTTTTCAGGGTTCTTAGCACAGTACCCAAGCATTGAGATCTTGGCGACAGCAAGACACAACAAAAAGTTACGTCCGGGTGATTTAGTTGGCAACCAATTCGAGCTGACTTTGTCTGAAGTAACAGACTGTGATGATGTCGTAAAACGTTTGGAAAAAGTCGCTCAAGTCGGTGTGCCAAATTACTTCGGTGCTCAGCGTTTTGGTAATGAAGGTAACAACTTATCTGAAGCTCGTCGTTGGGGCCGTGATAACGTTCGTACTCGTAACCAGAATAAGCGCAGCTTGTACCTTTCTGCGGCTCGCTCGTGGATTTACAACCTGATCCTGTCGGACCGTATTGAGCAAGATGCGTTTGCATCGGCATTGGTTGGCGATATTGTCATGAAAGACGGCGCTCAACTGGCAGTAACAGCAGACAACATTGAAGCTGTAAACCAAGACATTGCGAACGGTTCTGCTTTGATAACTGTTGCTTTGGCTGGCGATAATGCCTTACCAACGATTGATGAGTCTCAAGCGTTAGAGCAAAAACATCTTGATTCTGAACCTGACCTAATGGCGCTGATTCGCGGTAACCGCATGCGCCATGACCGTCGTGAAGCATCGTTAAAACCAACCGATTTAACTTGGGAAGTGAACGAAGATAATGTCACTCTTAAGTTCTCTCTAGACGCAGGTTGTTTCGCAACCGCTATCGTTCGAGAGTTGGTTGAAGAAGTACACGTAGAGAGAACCTACGAGCAATAACGATTCTGCTTGGAGCTGAGTCACTTGATATTGGAATTTAAGTGACTTGGCTTAGCATAGGAACAAAAGAAAGGATACAAGATGAAGATTTTACTCAGCAATGATGATGGTGTGCACGCTCAAGGTATTCATGAGCTAGCAAATGAATTACGTGATCTTGCTGAAGTTATCATTGTGGCACCTGACCGAAATCGCTCAGGTGCTTCAAATTCATTAACTTTAGAACAACCTTTGCGCGTTCAAGAAATTGCAGAAAATACCTACTCGGTACAAGGCACGCCGACCGACTGTGTGCATTTTGCGTTAAATGAACTGCTCAAGAACGATATGCCCGATCTGGTTTTAACGGGTATTAATCACGGTGCTAACCTTGGTGACGATGTGCTTTATTCAGGCACGGTGGCTGCAGCAATGGAAGGGCATTTCTTAGGCGTTCAATCGGTGGCATTTTCATTGGTGGGTAAAAAACATTTTAAGACAGCGGCAGCGATTGCTCGTCGTATCGTCGAACAACATTTAGTCAACCCAATCCCAACTAATCGCCTGTTAAACGTCAATGTGCCTGATTTGGCTTTAGAACAACTCTCTGGTACTCAAGTTACGCGCCTCGGTGCTCGTCACCATGCCGAAGATATGATTAAGCAAAAAGACCCTCGTGGTCATGAAATCTATTGGCTTGGTCCTCCGGGTAAAGAGCAAGATGCTGGCGAAGGTACCGATTTTTACGCAATCGAACATGGCTTTGTATCGGTAACACCGTTACAAGTTGATCTGACGGCGCACGAGTCGTTAGGTGCGATGACAACATGGTTAGGGGAGAAGTAAGTGAGCAATCCACAAGCCGAGCGCTTAGTTACTTTTCTGATTGAAAATGGTATCCGAGACCAAAAGGTTCTTGATGCGATTTACCAACTGCCGAGAGAGAGCTTTTTATCACAGGCGATGTACCATCAAGCTTATGATAATAATGCGCTGCCGATCGGACAGGGGCAAACCATCTCGCAACCATATATTGTTGCTAAAATGACAGAGTTACTTGAGTTACAACAAGATAGCCGCGTTTTGGAGATTGGAACGGGTTCTGGTTACCAAACCGCAGTATTGGCTCAGCTTGTTGATCATGTCTATTCGGTTGAAAGAATAAAGTCGCTACAATGGGATGCTAAGCGTAGGTTGAAGCAACTCGATTTCTACAATATTTCAACTAAGCATGGTGATGGTTGGCAAGGGTGGTCTTCAAAGGCGCCTTTTGATGCGATTATTGTTACCGCTGCTGCAGAGTCGATTCCTCAAGCGCTTCTGCAACAGCTGAAAGATGGTGGTCGTTTACTGATTCCTGTTGGGGATGATGAACAACAACTGTTGAAGATCGTTCGTCACGGCGATGAATTTTTGTCGAGTGTTATCGAAATGGTGAGATTTGTACCTCTTGTTCCTGGTGAACTAGCTTAATAACAAGATTAATGGTGTAGGTGGATAGAGAGTCGATGCGTTCGAAGTTGTTTAAAGGAAGTACTTTACTGCTTAGCTGTGCCCTTGTTGGGTGTGCAGCGAATTCGCCTGCGCCCGTTTCAAACCTAAACAAGAATTACTCATCGATTGATCGTGGTAGTTATCGTGGCAGTTACTATGAAGTTAAAAAAGGCGACACCCTTTACTTCATTGCTTATGTCACCAATAAAGACGTTAAAGACCTCATCGGTTATAACAAGTTGTCTGCTCCTTACACTATCCACCCAGGGCAGAAGCTTAAGTTATGGCGTCCTAGCTACAACGCGCCAGCGTATGGTAAGTCAACGGTAGCGGCAGCAGCAGTTGCTGCGCCTGTCGCCGCATCCACAACGTCATCTGCGGCAAGTAAACCGAAAACCACACCACAAAAGAGCAAAAACTCTAAACCGGCTCCAGCTCAAACTACCACCAAAGTGGTGAAAAAAGATCCACCAAAGAAGGTTGAACAATCCAAATCAAAGGAGTATGTTGGTTCTAAAGGTAAACAGAATGTTACACCGCCCACCAAACCAACAAGTGATAAAGTATCCAAATGGTTATGGCCAACTAAAGGGAGAGTAATCAAGAGTTTCTCTGTAGGCGAACAAGGAAATAAAGGCATAGACATAGCAGGACAGCGAGGTCAGCCAATAGTATCTACTGCAGGGGGAACGGTTGTTTATTCGGGTAATGCACTACGAGGCTACGGCAATCTAGTGATTGTGAAGCACAATGATAATTACTTAAGTGCATACGCGCACAACGACCGACTATTAGTATCTGAAGGGCAAAGTGTGAAACCAGGGCAGAAGATTGCAACAATGGGAAGCTCTGGAGCCAGCAGTGTTAGGCTGCACTTTGAGATTCGTTACCAAGGTAAGTCCGTTAATCCAAAACGATATTTACCTTAAATACAATATGCAAAAATTACGTATTGTATGGAGTGACATAGTCATTTAGCGACATATGAAGTTGTAATGTCATGCTAATTTCGCCAGGGGGAGGCGTTATGAGTATAAGCAATGCAGTAACCAAAGAAGAGTTCGATCTTGACCAAGCAACCACGGAACCGGAAGCTCTTGGAAAAGCAAAACGAACAGTCACTAAGAAAACCGAAGCGAAAGAAGAAGTTGAAGTTACGTCTAAAAGTTTAGATGCCACTCAACTCTACTTAGGCGAAATTGGTTTCTCACCACTACTAACCGCTGAAGAAGAAGTGCTATATGCACGTCGAGCTCTACGCGGTGATGAAGCAGCACGTAAACGCATGATCGAAAGTAACCTGCGTTTAGTGGTAAAAATTTCACGTCGTTATAGCAACCGCGGCCTTGCACTTCTCGATCTAATCGAAGAAGGCAACCTAGGTTTGATTCGCGCCGTAGAGAAGTTTGATCCAGAGCGTGGCTTCCGCTTCTCAACTTACGCGACATGGTGGATTCGTCAAACCATTGAACGTGCGTTAATGAATCAGACTCGCACTATCCGTTTGCCAATCCATGTTGTGAAAGAGCTGAACATCTACCTACGTACTGCAAGAGAGCTATCACAAAAGCTTGACCATGAACCAACGGCAGAAGAAATTGCTTCTAAGCTAGATAAGCCGGTTGGTGATGTGAGCAAGATGCTTCGTCTAAACGAAAGAGTGAGCTCTGTTGATACGCCAATTGGTGGTGACGGTGAGAAAGCGCTGTTGGATATTATTCCAGACATCAATAATTCAGATCCTGAGGTTTCAACTCAAGATAGCGATATCAAGAACTCGTTGATTTTCTGGCTTGATGAGCTGAATCCTAAGCAGAAAGAGGTGCTTGCGCGTCGCTTTGGACTACTGGGTTATGAACCGTCAACATTAGAAGAAGTGGGCCGCGAAATCAGCCTGACTCGTGAACGTGTTCGTCAAATCCAAGTTGAAGGTCTTCGCCGTCTACGTGAGATTCTTATCAAGCAAGGTCTGAATATGGAAAACCTGTTCAACGTAGAAAACGACTAATTGAACGGATGATGCTTCTCTAAATAGAAGACAAATAAAAACGCTGACTTTAAGTCAGCGTTTTTTTGTTTGTGGCTTTGGTATTTCATGCCGTCTAATCAAAATAGCAGTACGGCCATAACAAGCTACTTGGTAAGAAACTAAAGCAGCTTCTTCAAGCGGTAAAGTTCTTCTAATGCTTGGCGAGGAGTTAGATCATCAGGATCAACATTCGCTAGCGCTTGCTCTACTTCACTCGGTTCTGGGATCAGGCTCAGTTGGTTTGCGATATCGACACCGCTTGGCTTCGATGTTGGCGACTCCATACTTAACGCTTCTAACTGAGTCAGCTTCGCACGAGCATTCTTGATCACTGCTTTCGGTACGCCAGCTAAACCTGCAACCGCTAGACCATAAGATTTACTTGCAGCACCTTCTTGAACTGCGTGCATAAAGGCAATGCTATCACCATGCTCAACCGCATCTAAGTGTACGTTTGCTAAAGTTGGAAGTTGGTTAGGTAGTTCAGTTAGCTCAAAGTAGTGCGTTGCAAACAGTGTCATCGCATTGATTTGATTGGCTAGCCACTCTGCACTTGCCCAAGCCAGAGACAGGCCATCGTAAGTACTGGTACCACGACCGATTTCATCCATTAGCACAAGGCTGTTTGGTGTTGCATTGTGCAGGATATTTGCGGTTTCTGTCATCTCAACCATGAAGGTTGAACGGCCAGAAGCCAAATCATCGGATGCGCCAATACGCGTAAAGATACGGTCGATAGAGCCGATGGTTGCGCTTTCTGCAGGAACATAACAACCGATATGAGCCATCAATGCGATGAGTGCCGTTTGGCGCATGTAGGTCGATTTACCACCCATGTTGGGACCCGTGATGATCAGCATCTTACGTTGATCATTCAGGTCGATAGGGTTAGCAATGAAAGGTTCGTCCATCACTTGTTCAACAACAGGGTGACGACCGGCCTGAATTTGTACGCCAGCAGACTCTGTCATGGTTGGACGACAGTAATCAAGGGTATCTGCACGCTCAGCCAAGTTCTGTAGAACATCAAGCTGAGATACTGAAGAGGCGATATTTTGTAGGCGCTCTAGATACGGCAGTAGTAAGTCAAACAACTCTTCCCACAGCTGTTTCTCGATAGCGAGTGCTTTCGACTTAGAGTTAAGTACTTTGTCTTCGTGCTCTTTTAGCTCAGGAATGATGTAACGCTCAGCATTTTTCAGCGTTTGACGACGAACATAGTGTGGCGGCACAAGATGGCTTTGCCCACGGCTTACTTGAATGAAGAAACCATGTACGTTGTTGTAGCCAACTTTTAGCGTGTCGATGCCATGACGTTCACGCTCTTCTTGCTCAAGCTTATCAAGAAATTCAGTTGCGCCAGCTGCAAGGTCGCGCCATTCGTCTAACTCGGCATTGTAGCCTTCTGCAATCACACCACCGTCACGGATAACCACCGGTGGGTTCTCTTTGATTGCACGTTCAAGCAGCTCAGAAACCTCATCCACAGGAGAAGCATATTGAGCAAGTTGAGTTAGGTATGGGTGCTTCAGTTGCGTCAGTGTTTCAGCAAGCTCTGGCAAATATTCCATTGCTTGGCGAAGACGCGCCATATCGCGAGGGCGAGCAGAGCGAAGTGCTAATCGAGCGAGAATACGTTCGATATCACCAATCTGTTTTAAGGTTGGCTGTAGTTCTGTGAATAGAGCCAAATCTTTCATTTCACCAATTGCATCTAAGCGCTGATCGAGTGCAGATATATTGCGCATTGGTTGATGTAACCAACGCTTAAGCATACGGCTACCCATTGCTGTCGCAGTGTGATCAAGTACTTCGGCAAGGGTGTTATCAGTACCACCCCCAAGATTTTGCGTGATCTCCAAATTACGACGAGTTGCAGCATCAAGGATCACCGAGTGATCTTGTTTATCCATCGTGAGTGAACGGATATGAGGGAGGGCAGTACGTTGGGTATCTTTCACGTATTGGATCAAACAACCAGCCGCACATAGACCCAGTTTCGCGCTTTCTACGCCAAAGCCAACCAGATCGCGAGTACCAAACTGCTTATTCAATTGCTGCTTAGCGGTGTCTAATTCAAATTCCCATACAGGGCGGCGGCGGTTGCCATTACGGCTTGCCATTAAATCGACGGGTTCGAAATCTTCAGGGAACAGCAGCTCACGCGGAGAGGTTCTTTGTAGCTCAGCGGCCATCGCTTCTTCTGTTTCTGGCTCGCAAAGTTGGAATCGGCCAGAGGTAATATCAAGTGTCGCATAACCGAATTTACCGTTGTGGTGATAAATGGCTGCAATTAGGTTATCAACGCGTTCAGAAAGCAAGGCTTCGTCGGTTACGGTACCCGGTGTCACGATACGCACTACTGCGCGCTCAACAGGGCCTTTTGAAAGTGCTGGATTACCAATCTGTTCACAAATTGCTACGGACTCACCAAGTTGCACTAACTTTGCAAGGTATCCTTCAACCGCATGGTATGGAACACCTGCCATCGGAATCGGTTCACCATTTGATGAGCCACGCTTAGTCAGTGAAATATCGAGGAGTTGAGAGGCTTTTTTAGCGTCATCGTAGAAAAGCTCGTAGAAATCGCCCATGCGGTAGAACAGCAGAATTTCTGGGTTTTCTGCTTTCAGTTTTAGATACTGCTGCATCATGGGAGTATGTTTTTGATCGGCTTTCACAGTTAACTTCTTTCGTTTATTTCTATTGCGGCTTAGGATACGTGAAAGCGTTTCGTGCGAAAAGCGGCTGATGCGAAAAGATGCGAATCCAAATGATATGACAGTAAATAAAGGGAAGCAGATGATGCAGATGACTCAAGACCTTAGTGAGCAGCTTGGACATTTACTCGCTAAACACAAACACGTGTTAGTGACGGCTGAATCTTGCACTGGCGGAGGTGTCGCGAGTGCAGTCACCGATATTGCGGGCAGCTCTGGATGGTTTGATCGCGCTTTTGTTACGTACAGCAATGAAGCCAAACAAGAGATGATCGGTGTACAGCTTAAAACCTTAATGGAGTTCGGCGCCGTGAGTGAGCCTGTCGTAATAGAAATGGCGAGCGGGGCATTGCAACATTCAAACGGGACGATCTCTGTATCAATCAGTGGCATCGCTGGCCCAGGTGGCGCGACCGAAGATAAGCCTGTTGGTACAGTATGCTTCGCGTGGAAAGCGCTAAATGGCTGGGATAAAGTAGAAACGCATGTATTTACAGGCGACAGATCACAAGTACGCCAACAAGCCACGCACCATGCCCTGCAAGTTATTTATGATTACCTATCAATGGAAGGTAAGTAACATTTGTACAAATTATTTTCATACAGGTATAGACACTGTATGAATCAACAGTATAATGAAAGCCAATTAGTCACCCCTATGTGGGTTAGAAATAGATTCTAGATCGCTTGTTGAGACAACCGATTATGTGGAGATAGAAATGGACGAGAATAAACAAAAAGCGTTAGCCGCAGCCCTTGGTCAGATTGAAAAGCAATTTGGTAAAGGTTCTATCATGCGTCTTGGTGATAACCGCACAATGGACGTAGAAACTATTTCTACAGGTTCTCTATCTCTAGATATCGCACTAGGTGCTGGTGGCCTACCGATGGGACGTATCGTAGAAGTTTACGGTCCAGAATCATCAGGTAAAACAACGCTAACGCTTGAGCTTATTGCTGCAGCACAGAAAGTGGGAAAGACGTGTGCATTCGTTGATGCGGAGCACGCACTTGACCCTATCTACGCTCAAAAGCTTGGTGTTGATATCGATGCACTTCTTGTTTCTCAACCAGATACTGGTGAGCAAGCGCTGGAAATCTGTGATGCACTGGCTCGTTCAGGTGCAATCGACGTTCTTGTTATTGACTCAGTAGCAGCCCTAACACCAAAAGCAGAAATCGAAGGCGAAATGGGCGACAGCCACATGGGTCTTCAGGCTCGTATGCTTTCTCAAGCAATGCGTAAGCTGACGGGTAACCTTAAGCAGTCTAACTGTATGGCTATCTTCATTAACCAAATTCGTATGAAAATTGGTGTGATGTTCGGTAACCCAGAAACAACAACAGGTGGTAACGCACTTAAGTTCTACGCATCTGTTCGTCTTGATATTCGCCGTACTGGTGCGATTAAAGATGGTGATGAAGTTGTTGGTAACGAAACTCGTATCAAGGTCGTTAAGAACAAGATTGCTGCACCATTCAAACAAGCTGAGACTCAAATCCTTTACGGTAAAGGCTTCAACCGCGAAGGTGAGCTTATCGACTTAGGTGTTAAGAATAAGCTAGTAGAAAAAGCAGGCGCTTGGTACAGCTACAAAGGCGATAAGATCGGCCAAGGTAAAGCTAACGCTGGTAAATACCTACGTGAAAACCCAGAAGTTGCTCTAGAGATCGATACTAAACTTCGTGAGTTACTACTGACTCCTGCTGTTCTTGAAGAGAAAGACGTAGAGAAAGAAGAAGAAAACGAAGAGCTATAAGCTCACGTTTTATAGAGTGGATGTTTGAAAGAAGCATCCGCTTTGAAAGAATTTAAAGCCTCGCATATTTTATGCGGGGCTTTTTTATTGGATCTGCTCCGTCGAGCATGTCTTTGGTCAAATCTCTCTCGTTGACTGAGTTTCTTCGGTACTAGGTCGTCAATTTAGTTCTGCTTTTCCACGGCAAGATATAGTGGAATATTCTTCATTTTATCGAATTCCCACTAAAATCCTGCCCAAGGGTGTCTTTTCTACAAGAAAACTAGTCGAAGCCTTAACCATGATCTACAATACGGCAAAATTCTAACTCGACTATTTTCAGGAAGAGCTGCATGTACATGAGCACTGATGAGGTTCGCAACGCGTTCCTTAAGTTCTTTGAGAGCAAAGAACACCAAATCGTAGACAGTTCATCGTTAGTTCCACATAACGATCCAACCCTGCTATTCACTAACGCAGGTATGAACCAATTCAAAGATTGCTTCTTAGGCGCCGAAAAGCGTGCCTACACTCGAGCAACTACGGCTCAGCGTTGTGTACGTGCGGGTGGTAAACACAATGACCTTGAAAACGTAGGTTTCACGGCTCGTCACCACACGTTCTTCGAAATGCTAGGCAACTTCAGCTTTGGCGACTACTTCAAAGAAGAAGCGATTGGATTTGCTTGGGAATTCCTGACTGAAACTCTTCAACTGCCAAAAGATCGTCTACTGGTAACGGTATACGAGACAGATGATGAAGCATTCGATATCTGGAACAAGAAAGTAGGTGTTCCTGCTGACCGTATCGTTCGCATTGGCGACAAAGAAGGCGGTAAACAGTTCGAGTCTGATAACTTCTGGACGATGGGTGACACAGGTCCTTGTGGTCCATGTACTGAAATCTTCTACGATCACGGTGATCACATCTGGGGCGGCCGTCCTGGTACACCTGAAGAAGATGGTGACCGTTTCATCGAGATCTGGAACAACGTATTCATGCAGTTCAACCGTCACGCTGACGGCACAATGGAACCGCTACCTAAGCCTGCTGTAGATACAGGTATGGGTATTGAGCGTATTTCTGCAATCATGCAGGGCGTTCACTCTAACTACGAAATTGATGTATTCCAAAAGCTAATCAAAGCGACTGCGGAAGTTGTTGGTCATGACGATCTATCTAACCAATCGCTACGCGTTATTGCTGACCACATCCGTTCTTGTTCATTCCTAATTGCTGACGGTGTTATGCCTTCAAACGAAGGTCGTGGCTACGTTCTACGTCGTATCATCCGTCGTGCAGTTCGTCACGGTAACAAGCTTGGCGCACAAGGCGTGTTCTTCCACAAACTTGTGGGCGTACTGGCTGAAGTGATGGGCTCTGCGGCAGATGAACTTAAGAAACAGCAAGAGCTGGTTGAAAAAGTACTTCGCATTGAGGAAGAGAACTTTGGTCGTACGCTAGAGCGCGGCATGGTTATTCTTAATGACGCACTAGATGCACTTGAAGGCAAAGAGCTTGACGGCGAAACAGTTTTCAAACTTTACGATACATACGGCTTCCCAGCTGACCTTACTAACGATGTAGCTCGCGAACGCGATTTTACTATCGATGAAGAAGGCTTTGAGAAGGCGATGGAAGCACAGCGTAAGCGTGCACGTGAAGCAGGCCAATTCGGCACGGATTACAACGCGACAATCAAAGTAGACACCAACACTGAGTTCTGTGGTTACACAGCAACTGAAGGTGCTGGTGAAATCTCTGCGCTATTCGTTGACGGCGAAGAGGTTGCTTCACTATCGGCTGGCGACAAAGCAATCATCATCCTTGAAGAGACACCATTCTACGCTGAGTCAGGCGGTCAATGTGGTGATGCTGGTACACTAAAAACAGCGTCGGGTCTTTTCAAAGTACAAGACACTCAGAAGCTAGGTAACGCATTTGCGCACCACGGTGAGCTAGTTGAAGGTGTATTTGCTAAGGGCGATAAAGTAGAAGCAACGGTTGACGCTGAGCGTCGAGCTGCTATCTCACTAAACCACTCTGCCACTCACTTACTTCACTCTGCATTGCGCGAAGTGCTAGGTGAGCACGTTGCTCAGAAAGGTTCTTTAGTTAAGCCAGACAACCTACGTTTTGACTTCTCTAACCTTGAAGCGGTAACACCAGCACAGATTAAAGAAGTAGAGCGTCTAGTTAACGCACAAGTTCGTAAGAACCATGTGATTGAAACGAACATCATGGACATCGAGTCAGCGAAAGAAAAAGGTGCAATGGCACTGTTTGGCGAGAAGTACGATGATGAAGTTCGCGTTCTATCTATGGGCGACTTCTCTACTGAACTTTGTGGTGGTATCCACGCTTCAAACACAGGTGATATCGGCCTATTCAAGATCACTTCTGAAGGTGGTATTGCTGCGGGTATTCGTCGTATTGAAGCGGTAACAGGTGAAGCTGCACTAGATGCAGTAGAAGCTCAAGCTAACGCTTACGAAGAGAAACTGGCTGAGTCAGCTAAGAAAGCGAAATCGCTAGAGAAAGAAATCCAACTGCTTAAAGAAAAGATGGCTGCTGCAGAAAGCGCAAACATCATGGGCAAAGTAGAAGACATCTCTGGTACTAAAGTTTTGGTTGCTGCAATTGAAGGCGCAGACAACAAGAACCTACGTACTATGGTTGATAATGCTAAAAACCAAGTAGGTAGCGGCATCATCCTGATCGCGAACGTAGCAGACGGTAAAGTTGGCTTGATTGCTGGTGTAACCAAAGACCTAATCGGCAAAGTAAAAGCGGGTGATCTCGTCAAGATGGTTGCTGAGCAAGTTGGCGGTAAAGGCGGCGGTCGTCCAGATATGGCTCAAGCGGGCGGTACAGACGTTGCAGCACTGCCAGAAGCGCTTAAATCTGTGCGTACTTGGCTAGAAGAGCGTCTTTAAGCTTAAGTAATTGATACAAAGATGCCCAATCAGTTGATTGGGCATCTTTTATTTTGCCTATTGGAAGTGTGTTTAAACAAGGTTTGATTGAGATTAACCAAGAAGTCTAATGGTGGCGTTAGACTCCTTGGTTAATTTTTTATTGCTTCGCCCTGACGCGGAGTATGTGTTTTTTTGTCATATATAGACATTGGTCTTGGGAAGGTGAGGACGGGTGAAAATGCCTCTTATCGTGCAGAAATTTGGTGGAACGTCGGTGGGTTCAATTGAACGAATCCATCATGTAGCAGAAAAAATCATTGAAGCGAAAAATGAAGGGAACCAGATCGTGGTTGTCGTTTCTGCTATGTCTGGTGAAACAAATCGGTTAGTTAATTTAGCCACGCAAGTTGATAGCGTACCAAACGCTAGAGAACTGGATGTGTTGTTAACGGCTGGCGAGCAAGTTTCCATGGCCTTGTTAGCAATGACGTTACACAAGTTAGGTTATGAAGCGACATCGATGACTGGCTATCAAGCCAAGATACACACGGATTCTAATCATAATAATGCAGCGATTGAGCGTATTGATACTGCTCCGATTCAAGCTCTGCTAGATGACAACCAGATTGTTATTGTTGCAGGCTTTCAAGGATTCAATGCGAAAGGTGATATCACGACATTAGGCCGCGGTGGTTCAGATACTACAGCGGTCGCGCTTGCAGGTGCCTTGCAGGCGAAAGAATGCCAGATCTATACTGATGTAGATGGTGTTTACTCTTGTGACCCTAGAGTCGTAAAACAATCTCAGAAATTAGATACTTTAGACTTTCCTTCTATGGAAGAGATGGCTCGCCGAGGCGCTAAGGTATTGCACCTTCCTTGTGTTCAGTATGCATGGCAGCACAACGTGTCATTGCGAGTGCTTTCAAGCTTTGAACAAGGCGAGGGCACATTGATCGCGGGTAATCAGTGTTTGAATGATATTGCTGGCATCGCCATCCAAAGAGATATGGTGCGTATCGAGTGTTTGAATGAAGATTTACCGTCTTTCATTTCACATTGCCAACTGTTGGGGATCGAAGTCTGTAGTGTGATCGAGGAAACAGAACGGGCAGCACTCATTATTAAACAAGACATAAGTGCCAAATTAAAACTAGTTTTTGCTGAGAAAATCCGTAATAGTGAACAGGTTAGTTTGTTAACTGTGGTAGGAAGCCGAACACAAGAAATTGTGGTCAGTTCACATGGATTGTTGTCTGAAGGCGAAATTGATGTACAGCATCACTTATTGCAGCAGCAGTCTTTAACTTTGGTGATATCACCAACGCAAGTCGATATGGCTGCTAACATATTACACAATGCATACATCGTAGCGCGTGAAACACAGGGTTATCCTAAAAAAGAAGTGCATTTTGGTTAAATAAACTCAATCGATAGTTTACGAAAATATAACTTTTGTTGGATAATGCTCTCGTAGCTAGATAAATTTAGAGATTACTCAAGGAGCAAAGAATGCTAATTTTGACTCGCCGCGTTGGCGAAACACTGATGATTGGTGATGAAGTAACAGTTACTGTACTAGGCGTTAAAGGTAACCAAGTACGTATCGGTGTTAACGCACCTAAAGAAGTATCTGTTCACCGTGAAGAGATCTACATGCGCATTCAAGCTGAAAAAGGTAATGGTAACGTTGCATCTGGCAACTACTAATACTTTTGCGTAGAGAAGAGGCTAGCATTGTTGCTAGCCTTTTTTGATCTTGGGGAACCGAAACACTGATTGGGACACAGATGGGTTGGATAACGGATCGGTCTCAAAGTGGTGAAGTGAATGCTTTGTGATGCTGCGAGATACAGACAAGGTTGAACAGAACTGTTGCTCTGTATTTTGTTTGGCAAAACTCAAGATTTATTCGCTTCCCCTATGGCGAAAATACGCATCCCGTAGTATTGTGCCATCAGCGGTAGCACTTGCTGCTGGAGAAATTAGATAATTGTTTTCGGCTGTTTATTATTGCCAATCTTTCACCTTAATTTTTAAGGGAAAAAGCGCGATTTGAATCTTATAAGTTCAATTTGCAAGCGCTTTGATTAAATAGCAAACGGTTGAGTGTTTTTGTCCAATTTTTTTCAATAAAGTGTTTGACATATTTTCGGTAAAACGTAATATGTGCCTCCGCAAGACGGTGAGGTGGCCGAGAGGCCGAAGGCGCTCCCCTGCTAAGGGAGTATGTGGTTTGTAGCTGCATCGAGGGTTCGAATCCCTCCCTCACCGCCATTTCTTGCGAGTCTAAAATTAGCAATTTAGACAATGTAAATGTGCGTCCTTAGCTCAGCTGGATAGAGTACCTGGCTACGAACCAGGCGGTCGGAGGTTCGAATCCTCCAGGACGCGCCATTCTCTCTTCTCTTACTTGTAAGTGATTTGAGAATAATGAATTAGGTGAGGTGGCCGAGTGGCCGAAGGCGCTCCCCTGCTAAGGGAGTATGTGGTTTGTAGCTGCATCGAGGGTTCGAATCCCTCCCTCACCGCCATTCATTACAGGCCGATGGCCTTTTTTTTTCTTCGTAGCAAGAAGAATGTGATATATTTCACAACTTCATTCTTAATGAATGAACACCGTGCGTCCTTAGCTCAGCTGGATAGAGTACCTGGCTACGAACCAGGCGGTCGGAGGTTCGAATCCTCCAGGACGCGCCACTATTTAAGGGTTTATTTCTTTTAAGAATGAAAGTCCTTGTATTGACTAAGTTGATACTAAAACCGTGCGCTCTTAGCTCAGCTGGATAGAGTACCTGGCTACGAACCAGGCGGTCGGAGGTTCGAATCCTCCAGAGCGCGCCACTATTTAGGGTTTAGTTCTTATAAGAATGTGAATCCTGATATTGATAAATCGTTCGTCGAAAATTAATATCAAAAACCGTGCGTCCTTAGCTCAGCTGGATAGAGTACCTGGCTACGAACCAGGCGGTCGGAGGTTCGAATCCTCCAGGACGCGCCACTATTTAGGGCTTCTTTCTTATAAGAACAGAAATCCTTGTATTGAGTTGTTGTTTACAACGAATTGATACTAAAACCGTGCGCTCTTAGCTCAGCTGGATAGAGTACCTGGCTACGAACCAGGCGGTCGGAGGTTCGAATCCTCCAGAGCGCGCCACTATTTAGGGTTTCTTTTATGAACCCCTGATATTGGGAATACCGATATCGAAAACTGCGCGTCCTTAGCTCAGCTGGATAGAGTACCTGGCTACGAACCAGGCGGTCGGAGGTTCGAATCCTCCAGGACGCGCCACTCTTTAGGGTTTCCTTGTGAACTCCTGATATTGGAAATACTGATATCGAAAACCGTGCGTCCTTAGCTCAGCTGGATAGAGTACCTGGCTACGAACCAGGCGGTCGGAGGTTCGAATCCTCCAGGACGCGCCACTATTTAGGGCTTCTTTCTTATAAGAATGAAATCCTTATATTGATCTGTTGTTAGTAACAATGAATTGATATTAAAACCGTGCGCTCTTAGCTCAGCTGGATAGAGTACCTGGCTACGAACCAGGCGGTCGGAGGTTCGAATCCTCCAGAGCGCGCCACATTATTAGAAAAAGCCTCATTTATACGAGGCTTTTTTTATGTCTGCTGCAAATTTGTTGCGACAATGTTAAATTTGTTCGTTGTTTAACTTGTTGTATTTAAAGTAGTTCTTGATTGCTTCTTTGTTATTCCACCTTTCTCATATCAATTCCCAGAAAAGCCCCGTTTAAGTCACAGTTTAAATATCTAAAAATGACGTATTTGACAGATTTATGTGATCTGATAGGCGAATAATTAACCTTATGTGTGCGTTATCCGTAACAGAACCTTAAACAAAATTGACAAACTTTTACCAATCGAGATAATCCATGGGTCGGGATCACTATTCGCTGAAATCCTGTACGTATGTCAGGATGACGAAGAAAGGAAGCAACATGACTAATATTGGAAGCCTGCTAGGAGATGCGGCGACTCTAATGATAACGGGGATGTCCGTTGTCTTTATTTTCCTAACTATTCTAGTTTACCTCGTTCGGTTGATGTCAAAACTGGTACCAGAAGAAGTACCAGAGCCGATCGCAGCACCTAAAAAAATTCAAAAATCACAATCAAACCCTTCAGCTGTTAGTCCACAGGTAGTGGCAGCAATTTCGGCCGCGGTTCATCAATACCGTGCGTCTACTGCTAAGTAGCATTTAAAGGATTAAAAAGGAGTTTATGAGCATGTCTAAACCACTAGCTATCACAGATGTGGTACTTCGTGACGCGCACCAGTCACTATTTGCTACTCGTATGCGTATCGAAGATATGCTGCCAATTGCGGCAGAACTGGATAAAGTCGGTTACTGGTCTCTAGAGACTTGGGGCGGCGCGACATTTGATTCGTGTATCCGTTTTCTTGGAGAAGATCCATGGGAGCGTTTACGTGAACTTAAAAAAGCGATGCCAAACACACCAATGCAGATGCTACTGCGTGGTCAAAACCTGTTGGGTTACCGTCACTACGCGGATGATGTAGTAGAAAAATTTGTTGAACGTGCCCATAAAAACGGCATGGACGTATTCCGTATCTTTGATGCGATGAATGACGTACGTAACTTTGAAAAAGCAGTGAAAGCAACGATCGACGTTGGTGGCCACGCTCAAGGTACGTTGTCTTACACAACCAGTCCGGTCCACAATTCAGATACTTGGGTTGATTTGGCCAAACGCCTAGAGGACCTAGGTTGTCACTCACTATGTATCAAAGATATGTCAGGTTTATTAAAGCCGTATGAAGCAGAAGAGCTGATTACACGTATCAAAGCATCGTGTGACGTTCCTCTAGCACTGCATAGCCACGCGACAACTGGTCTATCGACTGCAACAGCGGTTAAAGCCGTTGAAGCGGGTATCGACATTCTAGATACCGCTATTTCTTCAATGAGCTGTACTTACGGTCATACGCCAACCGAAACGGTTGTTGCGATGTTAGAAGGTACAGAGCGCGACACGAATCTTAAACTAGACCAAATCGAACCCATCGCGGCTTACTTCCGTGATGTACGTAAAAAGTACGCGAAATGGGAAGGTCAGCTAAAAGGTGTCGATTCTCGCATCTTAATCGCTCAAGTTCCTGGCGGAATGTTAACTAACATGGAAGGCCAGCTTAAAGAGCAAGGCGCCGCCGATCGCATGGATGAAGTTCTAGAAGAGATCCCACGCGTACGTAAAGAGCTTGGTTACATTCCTTTAGTAACACCAACTTCTCAGATTGTCGGTACTCAAGCGGTTATTAACGTCTTAACGGGCGAACGCTATAAGAGCATCACGAAAGAGACTGCTGGTCTACTGAAAGGTGAATACGGTCAAGCTCCTGCTGAAGTGGATGCTGAACTGCAAGCGAAAGTTCTAGACGGTGCAGAGCCGATTACTTGTCGTCCTGCTGATTTACTTAAGTCTGAAATGGATACGTTAACGACGGATCTGTTAGAGAAAGCGAAATCAGAGGGTATCTCTCTAGCTGAAGATACGGTTGATGATGTACTGACTTACGCGCTCTTCCCACAAGTGGGTCTTAAGTTCCTTAAGAACCGTCGTAATCCTGAAGCATTTGAACCTGCACCAACGCTAGAAGTTGCGGCTCCAGTTGCTGCAGCTCCTGTACAAGCTTCTGGTGGTATTGAAAGCTACAGCGTGAAGGTTGATGGTCAAGTTTACGATGTTGAAGTTGGCCCACAAGGTGAACTGACATCGGTGGCGCCATCTGCAAAACCTGCTCAGGCTGCACCAGTAGCAGCGTCTGACGCTGAAGCGGTTCCAGCTCCATTGGCGGGTAACATCTTTAAAGTAAACGTTCAGGCGGGTACTGAGGTTTCTGAAGGCGACGTTCTACTAATCCTAGAAGCGATGAAGATGGAAACGGAAGTTCGTGCTGCTCGTGGTGGTATCGTTCAAGAATTGAATGTTAAAGAAGGCGATGCAGTTACTGTAGGCGCTCCACTACTAAGCTTAGCGTAAGGGAGTACCATGGAAGGATTGATGACCTTATGGTCTGAAACAGGGATTGCGAACTTTGAGTTCGGCCAGATCTGTATGATGCTTGTTGGTTGCTTACTGTTGTTTTTGGCAATTCGTAAAGGATTTGAACCGTTACTTCTACTGCCTATTGGTTTTGGTGCTGTATTAGCAAACATTCCAAATGCTGGGTTTACTGATCCAGGTGGTTTGCTCTACTACGTCTACTACATTGGTATTGAGACAGGTATTTTCCCACTGCTGATCTTTATGGGTGTTGGTGCGATGACGGACTTCGGTGCGTTGATTGCGAACCCTAAAACGTTGTGGCTAGGGGCTGCGGCTCAGTTTGGTATCTTCGCGACGCTATTTGGCGCGATCTTGCTGAACTACGTTCCAGGAATGGAGTTCTCGATGGCCGATGCTTCGTCAATTGCGATCATTGGTGGTGCCGATGGCCCAACTGCGATCTTCTTGGCAAGCAAGTTATCTCCGGATCTTTTAGGTGCCATTGCAGTAGCGGCTTATAGCTACATGGCTTTGGTTCCTATCATTCAGCCACCAATCATGAAAGCGTTAACGTCTCCTGAAGAGCGCAAAATTAAGATGGCTCAACTTCGTCACGTTAGCAAAGCCGAGAAGATTCTTTTCCCGCTTGCTGTACTACTGATGACGATTTTGTTCCTACCTTCAGCAACACCTCTAGTTGGTATGTTCTGTTTGGGTAACTTAATGCGTGAAGCGGGTGTGGTTGATCGCCTTTCAAAAACAGCTCAAAACGAACTGATTAACGTTGTAACTATTTTCCTAGGTCTAGGGGTTGGTTCTAAGCTTCAAGCGGATACGTTCTTGAACTTAGAAACACTGGGTATTCTAGGTTTAGGTGCGGTCGCGTTCAGTATCGGTACGGCGGGTGGTGTATTGATGGCTAAGGTGTTGAACCGATTCTCGAAAGAGGACATCAACCCACTGATTGGCGCAGCTGGCGTATCGGCGGTTCCAATGGCGGCACGTGTTGTGAACAAGGTTGGTCTTGAGGCAAACCCTCAGAACTTCTTATTGATGCATGCAATGGGTCCGAACGTAGCCGGTGTACTTGGTAGTGCGGTTGCGGCGGGCATTCTATTAGCTCTCGTGGGCTAGTGGATTTGCTGGGTCATGTATCGTTACGTTAATTGGTCGTCAATTTACGAATGAGCGGTTAACTTAGCCTTATTAAATGGTTTATAGTCAAAGGGATGCTTTCGCATCCCTTTCTTTTTATTAATTAGGGTGCTTGCTCATTAGGGCTTTTATCAATCAAGGAAATGTGGAATGGAAAATAAACAGATTGCGATTACTCAATTCGGCGGCGTCGAAAACCTAAGTATTCAAACCAGTGCGATCCCTGAGCCTAAGGCTGGAGAAGTGGTGGTTAAAGTTTCCTTTTCAGGCATTAATCCGATTGATGTCAAAACCCGAGCGGGCCTTGGTTGGGCGGCAGCACAAAACAAAGATAACCTACCTTGGGTACCTGGCTACGATATTTCAGGGCAAATTGTCTCGCTAGGCGAACAGGCTGAACGCTTTACTGTTGGTGATAACGTAGCTGGCTTTATTGGTTTTCCACTGCAAGGTGGCGGTTACAGCCAATATGTGTGTGTTCCAGAAGCTGCATTAAGTATGGTTCCTGATTCTGTCACTCTAGAAGCGGCAGCTGCATTACCACTCGCGAGTCAAACAGCGGCACAAGCGCTCAACAAAGCCGAAGTGAAAGAAGGCGACCGCGTGCTTATCTTGGCGGGCGCGGGCGGCGTTGGTCACCTTGCGGTTCAAATTGCAGTGGCAGCAAAAGCAGAGGTTTACACAACCTGCAGCGAAGCCAACCTTGATTACCTTGCGACGCTAGGTGCTCACGCGATTAACTATAAGTTTGCGCCAGCATCAGAAAGAGTATCTGATGTCGATGTGTTGATTGATTTGGTCGGTGGCGATACCGCGCTTGATGCATTGAAGTGCCTAAAAGATGGCGCAAGAGTAGTAACCGTTCCAACTCTATCTGCAGAACTGATCTGCGAAAAAGCCACACTACTAGGTTTTACTGCATCAGGCATGCTAGTTGAACCAAACCCTGAGCAAATGGACACCATGCTTTACATGGTCAGTGTCGGATTGCTCAAAACAGAAATTCAAGGTATCTACCAGTTAGACGAGGCGCAGTCGGCGCACCTGCAGGTTGAAACCGGACACACCAGAGGCAAGGTGCTACTTAAAATGCAAGAAAGTTGATAGGCAGTGTTAGAATTTTTTAACTCCCTTTTTGAAAATATCGCGCTGTGGTTCTCGGACTCGGCGCTGTGGGTACTCTTCATCAGTGGCTTCTTGAGTGCCACGTTACTACCCGGTGGTTCAGAAGCTAGCCTTGTGGCTGCATTGAGCTTAGATCAGTTTTCAACCTCATCGATCATTCTAGTGGCGACATTAGGCAATACCTTAGGCGGCCTGACTAACTATTGGATTGGTTTGTGGTTGCCTAATCGAACTCAATCTGAAAAGCATGGTCATAAGGCTATGGCTTGGCTGAGTCGCTATGGCTACTGGACACTGTTATTTAGTTGGTTACCGATCATTGGTGACCCTTTGTGTCTCGCTGCGGGTTGGCTAAGAATGAAATTCATCCCTAGCGTTATTTTGATAGCGATTGGCAAAGCCGCTCGCTATAGCTTACTTGCTGCTATCTACTTCGGTTTTTTCTAAGGAGAACCTATGAAAAAGGTTTTACTTGGTACATTTTCTCTTATCGCCATTGCTGGCTGTTCTTACAATGTACCTAGCTCAACGCCCTTCTTTTCCTCGTTACCTGAAGGTGTCACTCTGTTAGAAGAGGTTAAGCCCTCTAAAGATAAAGTAGTGATTCCTTACACCAAGTATCAGCTTGAAAACGGTCTGACAGTTATTCTTTCCCCTGATGATTCCGATCCGTTGGTGCATGTTGATGTAACTTATCACGTCGGTTCAGCACGTGAAGAGATAGGCAAGTCGGGATTTGCTCACTTCTTTGAGCACATGATGTTCCAGGGTTCAGAGAACGTTGGTGACCAACAGCACTTTAAGATCATTACCGAAGCGGGTGGCTCGTTAAACGGCACGACCAACCGTGACCGCACCAACTATTTTGAAACTGTTCCTTCTAACCAACTTGAGAAAATGTTGTGGTTAGAATCAGACCGAATGGGCTTCTTGTTGGATGCTGTTTCTCAGAAGAAATTTGAGGTTCAAAGAGGCACGGTCAAGAACGAGCGAGCGCAGAGCTACGAAAATCGTCCTTACGGCTTGATGTGGGAACGCATGGGCGAAGCGCTTTACCCTGAAGGTCACCCTTACTCTTGGCAACCAATCGGCTATGTTGAAGATCTTGACCGTGTTGACGTGAATGATCTTAAAGCGTTCTTCCTGCGTTGGTACGGCCCAAACAATGCCGTGTTAACGATTGGTGGTGATATCGACGTTGATGACACGCTAGAATGGGTTAACAAGTACTTTGGTTCAATTCCTCAAGGCCCTGAAGTGAAGGCGGCAGAGAAGCAACCTGCTGTTCTAACAGAAGATAAATACATCACCTTAGAAGACAATATTCGTCAGCCGATGGTGCTGGTGGGGTGGCCAACAACGTATCGCGGTGAAGAGACGCAAGCTTCACTGAATGCATTGTCTAACGT
Source organism: Vibrio sp. 10N.261.55.F4 (assembly GCF_041470465.1). Classification (NCBI taxonomy): domain Bacteria; kingdom Pseudomonadati; phylum Pseudomonadota; class Gammaproteobacteria; order Vibrionales; family Vibrionaceae; genus Vibrio; species Vibrio sp. 10N.261.55.F4. Next base: position 48,419 of record NZ_JBFRMM010000024.1, read on the forward strand.
GTTAGGTTCAGGTACCAACAGTTACCTATATCAAAACCTCGTAAAAACGCAGAAGGCCGTCAGCGCTGGCTCTTTCCATGATTGTGCTGAGTTGGCGTGTACCATGTACGTGTATGCAATGGGCAACTCAGGTGAAAAAGGCGATTTGACGGTTCTCAATAAAGAGCTGATGGATACCCTGGAGCAATTCTCGAAAGAGGGCGTTGAGCAAGAGCGTTTAGACCAGATCACTGGCATGGCCGAAGCGAATGCTGTTTTTGCATTGCAAAGCGTTAAAGGTAAGGTGTCGCAACTCGCGTCGAACCAAACCTTCTATGGTCAGCCTGATCGCATTGAATCACAACTCGATCAAATCCGAGCGGTGACGCCTGAGAGCGTGAGCAAGGCATACCAAGATTTCATCGAAGGTAAGCACAAGGTTACCTTGAGTGTGGTTCCTAAGAAAAAACTCGATTTGGCGGTTCGTGAAGCGACCTTTACCACGCCACCACGTACGTTGCCGGAATACAGCAAGGTGACGGAAGATCAACTGGATTTCAGAAAGGCACCGGATACCTTTGATCGCAGTGTGATGCCAGAAGTGAACTTTGGTGTTGAGGCGACCATGCCTGAGTTGTACCGCATGCACTTTGCAAATGGCACTGACTTAATTGGTACCGTGACCAGTGAAACTCCGACAGTACAGCTGCAAATTCAATTGCCTGCAGGCGAACGCTATGTTCGCAAAGGGCAAGAAGGCCTAGCGAACCTAACGGCTTCGATGATGGAAGAAGGCTCAACTAAACGAACCGTTGAAGAGTTACAAGCGACCTTAGATAAACTTGGTAGCAGCGTGAGCATTAGTGCGGGCAGCTACACCACAGATATTTCAGTCTCGACGCTAGAGAAAAACTTGCCTCAAACCTTAGCGATTGTGCAAGAGGTTCTATTCGATCCTAAGTTCGATGAGCAAGATTTTGAGCGCGTTAAGAAACAGATGCTAGAAGGCGTTGTGTATCAGCATCAGCAGCCAAGCTGGATGGCTTCTCAAGCAACCCGTGAAGTGCTGTTTGGTGACACTGTTTTTGCTCGTGCAAGTGATGGTACTAAGGAATCTCTATCGAAATTGACCTTAGACGATGTGAAAAAATTCTATGCGCAACATTACACACCAGAAGGTGCCAATATTGTTGTGGTGGGAGACATCTCGAAGAAAGAGGTAGGGAAACAGCTACAATTCTTTGAAGAGTGGCAAGGCGATGCGGCACCATTAACGCGTCCACAGATCGTTAAAGAGCTTTCTGGTCAGCACCTGTACTTAGTTGATAAACCGGGTGCGCCGCAAAGCATTGTTCGCTTGGTTCGTAAGGGCCTGCCGTTTGATGCGACGGGCGAATTGTATTTGAGCCAGTTAGCTAACTTTAACTTAGCGGGCAACTTCAATAGCCGTATCAACCAGAACCTACGTGAAGACAAAGCCTACACTTACGGTGCAAGCGGTTACTTCGCAAGTACTCGTGAAACTGGCGCAGTGGTATTTAGCGCGCAGGTAAGGGCGAATGCGACGGTTCCATCGATTCAAGAGTTTATTAATGAGCTGAATGAGTTTAGCCAAAGTGGATTAACTGACGAAGAGGTGAAATTTATGCGCCTTGCCGTCGGTCAACAAGATGCACTTAAATACGAAACGCCAAGTCAAAAGGCGGGGTTGTTGAGTAATATTGTTGCATTGAGCCTTGATGAAGATTACCTACAACAGCGTAATCAGATAGTTGAAACGGTTTCAAAAGAGACCTTAAACGAGCTATCTAAGAAATGGTTTGACCCGAATGATTATCAAATAATCGTTGTTGGTGACGCGACTTCGCTTCGCCCGCAATTAGAAAAGTTAGATATTCCAATAGAAGAGCTTGAAATCATTCGTTAGAGTACACATTAAAGGGGGAGGGAAGAGACTCTACTTTTCTCCTCCAACCTAATTTATGATAGTTCTAATCAGAACAATATAAGATAAGTGAACTGAATTTTGACTGATTTTGCTGCGCGACTAAAGCAAGTTGCAACCAACCCTAAGACCTTCTCTCAATTTGGTCGTGGTGTTGAAAGGGAAACATTACGCTACACGGAAGATGGGCACCTTGCTACTGGGCCGCACCCTGAGGCTTTGGGATCTGCGTTGATGAACGAATGGGTAACGACCGATTTCTCTGAGTCGCTACTGGAATTTATCACGCCTGTTTCTAACGACGTTCCGACGCTTTTGAATCAGTTGTCTGATATCCACCACTTCACGCAAACCAAGTTAGACGGCGAAAAACTATGGCCGCTTTCTATGCCTTGTTACGTTGGCAGTGAAGATTACATTCAGCTAGCGCAATACGGCACCTCGAATAACGGTAAGATGAAGACCCTATATCGTGAAGGCCTAAAACGTCGTTACGGTAGCCTGATGCAGATTATCTCTGGTGTTCACTTCAACTTCTCTTTCCCAGAAAGCTTTTGGGATAGCCTGTTTGGAGAGCAAACTGAAGAAGCGCGTTGTGAATCTAAGTCAGATGCTTACTTTGGTTTGATTCGTAACTACTACCGCTTTGGTTGGTTAATCCCATACTTCTTCGGTGCTTCACCTGCGCTATGTTCTTCTTTCATCAAAGGAAGAGAGACAAACCTGCCTTTTGAAAAGATTGGCGAGACACTGTATCTGCCAAAAGCAACGGCACTGCGCCTGAGCGACCTTGGCTACACGAACAGTGCGCAAAGTGTGTTGAAGATTGGTTTCAACAGCCTAGACCAATACCTTGAAGGTTTGAATCAAGCGATTCGCACACCATCAGAAGAATTTGCCGAGATTGGCACTAAGGTTGATGGTGAATACCGTCAGTTGAATAGCAACGTACTGCAAATTGAAAATGAGCTTTACGCTCCAATCCGCCCTAAGCGTGTGGCGAAGAGTGGTGAGAAACCATCTGAAGCATTGGCACGCGGTGGTGTTGAGTACATTGAGGTTCGTTCTTTAGATGTAAACCCATTCAGCTCAATTGGTATCAATGAGCAGCAGGTTCGCTTCCTAGACTTATTCCTAACGTGGAGTGTGCTAACGGACTCTGCTGAGATGGATAACTGCGAGCTTGAATGCTGGCGCGATAACTGGAACAAGGTGATCCTACAAGGTCGTCAGGTTGGTCTAGAGCTGCAAATCGGTTGTCATGGTGAGCGATTGTCTCTGCAAGATTGGGCGAAGCGTGTCTTCAAAGATCTGCGCTCTATTGCCGAGATGATGGACGCTGAACAAGGTGGTCGTGCATACCAAGAAACATGCGATACGCTTGAGGCTTGGATTGATAACCCTGAGCTAACTATTTCTGGCCAGTTGCTAGAAGAGACCAAAAAATTGGGCGGCTTAGGTAAAGTGGGTTGCGCGTTAGGTAAAACGTACGCTCAGCAACACAAAGCGCACCAATACAAAGTATATTCAGCTGAGTTGATGGAAGCAGAAGTTCAACGTTCTGTGATTGCTCAGCAACAAAGTGAAGAAGCAAGCACTCAAGATTTTGATAGCTTCTTAGCGGATTATTTTTCGTATTTAAAAGCATAGCGAGACTTTGGTGGAAAGGAAGCAAGCCTTATTAGGTCAGCCTACTCGAGTGAGTAGTAAATGGTTACCTGTAGTGACTGTTGGTGTTGTCTCTAGCCTGTTGGTTGGATGTGCAACGCCACCGCCAAAGCAGCAAGATAATTTGTGTAGCATCTTTCGAGAGCACCCTTCATGGTATGAAGATGCCTTGGATATGCAAGAAGAATGGGGAACGCCGATTAACGTTGCGATGGCTTTTGTGAAACAAGAGAGTAGCTATCGTCATGATGCGCGCCCACCTAAAGATTACATTCTTGGCTTTATACCGTGGGGGCGTGTAAGCAGTGCCTACGGTTATGCACAAGCTCAAGATCCTGCTTGGGAAGACTTCCAAAAGGCGACCAATAACGGTGGTTCAAGAACCAACTTTGATGATGCATTGATGTTCATCGGTTGGTATACCAGCGAGACGCGTCGTCAATTGGGCATCTCACTATGGGACCCATATAACCAATACCTGGCTTATCATGAAGGCCGTGGTGGTTATAAGCGTAAGTCATACAACAGCAAGCCATCGCTAATTAAGGTGGCGCGCAAAGTCGAACAGCAAGCAAAAGATTATGGATGGCAGCTGAAACAGTGCCGCAAAGAACTAGAAGACAATCGAAGCTGGTTTTTCTAAAGCCAGCCGTCATGGAGAAGAGCAATGCCTTTATTAGATAGTTTCACTGTTGATCACACACGCATGAACGCACCTGCCGTTCGTGTTGCTAAAACAATGCAAACCCCAAAAGGGGATACCATCACTGTGTTTGACCTGCGTTTTACTGCGCCAAACAAAGACATCCTATCTGAGAAAGGTATCCATACTCTAGAGCACCTATATGCTGGTTTCATGCGTAATCAATTGAACGGTTCAGATGTAGAGATCATCGATATCTCACCGATGGGCTGTCGCACTGGTTTCTACATGAGCCTGATTGGTACGCCTACAGAACAACAAGTGGCTGACGGTTGGTTGGCAGCGATGCAAGACGTACTGAAAGTTGAGAACCAGAATAAGATCCCTGAGCTGAACGAATACCAATGTGGTACCGCGGCAATGCACTCTTTGGATGAAGCGAAAGAGATCGCGAATGCGATCATCGCTGCAGGCATCTCTGTAAACAAGAATGATGAACTGGCACTGCCAGAGTCTATGCTGCAAGAGCTTAAGATCGACTAGTCATTGATAGCTACCCTAGATAGGGCGAGTTAGATACTAAAAGGCCCGGTTCAATGAACCGGGCCTTTTTCGTCAACGTATTTTAGGGCGAGACAGAGATTCACTGATAACTCAGTTAGCCGTTCACGATCTGTGGGAACACGCGAACCAGTTTGATGCGGTTCTCTTCAAGCTCAACAATTTCCATTGGGTGGCTGGCAACCTGAACACTCAGGTGACTCTCAGGAATATCTTCAAGATGTTCCAGTATCAAACCATTCAGCGTTCTTGGGCCATCGGTAGGCAGTGCCCACTGTAAGCCTTTGTTGATATCTCGGATATTGGCACTGCCTTCAATCAAGAAGCTGCCATCGCTTTGCGGAGTAATCTCTTCAGATAAGCTTGGGGTGATTGAGGTGGTAAACTCACCTACGATCTCTTCTAGAATATCTTCTAATGTAACCAAACCATTGATGTCGCCATACTCATCAACAATCAAACCGATGCGCTGCTTATTGCGTTGAAACTTAAGCAGTTGAATATTGAGTGGTGTCGCTTCAGGAATAAAGTAGATCTCATCCGCGGCACGCAACAGGGTTTCTTTATTGAATTCGTTCTTTTCAAGCATCAGACGGTAAGCTTCACGCAGCCTAAGCATGCCGACCACTTCATCTATTTGGTCACGGTACAGCACTACGCGACCATGAGGCGAGTGGGTAAGTTGACGAACGATCGATTTCCAGTCGTCATTGATGTCGATACCAGTAATCTCATTACGCGGCACCATGATGTCGTTCACGGTGACGTGCTCTAAATCCAGAATAGACACCAACATATCTTGGTGACGTTGAGGGATTAAGCTACCGGCTTCATTTACCACGGTTCTAAGCTCTTCGGAGCTCAAGTGGTCGGTTGCATCATGGCTGGCTTTAACGCCTAAGATACGAATGAAGCCGTTGGTAATGAAGTTCACTAAGATCACCAATGGTGATAGCACCTTCATCAGTATCATCAAAAGGATACTACTCGCGTAAGAGACACGTTCAGGAAATAGAGAAGCGATGGTCTTTGGGGTTACCTCGGCGAATACTAGGATCACGAGAGTCAGGGTACCAGTAGCGATAGCCACACCGATATCCCCGTAGATGCGCATACCAAGAATAGTAGCGATCGCAGATGCAAGAATGTTGACGAGATTGTTGCCGATGAGGATGAGGCCAATCAATCTGTCTGGGCGGTTCAGAAGTTTTTCTACACGTTTGGCACCTTTATGACCCGTATTGGCCAAGTGCTTTAAACGGTAGCGGTTCAGGGACATCATGCCCGTTTCGGAACCAGAGAAATAACCAGAAATTACAATGAGACACGCGAGTAGCGCAAATAAGATACCCGTTGATATGTCGTCCAAAACTATTCTTTTCCTATTTGTGTATCTTGATTAATTTATGACCGAACATGGTCGAGATGTCAATTGAATCTAACGGACTCAATATTTTAAAGGCAAGGTGTGTGAGACCTTGCCTTCATATTACAGACTAATTCAGGATGATTTCCTGAACGAAGCGGCTACCGAAGTAGGCTAATGTGAGCATGCTGGCACCGGCAAGTGCGAACCAAGTGACTTTTTGTCCACGCCAACCTTTCTGATAGTGACCCCATAGAAGTATGGAGTAGATAACCCAAGCAATAAAAGACAATACAGCCTTGTGTGCTTTTCCTTGAGCAAACATATCTTGTACGAAGATAAGGCCTGTCAATAAAGTACCTGTTAATAAGCCATTACCGATCAGAATGATCTTGAAAAGCTGTCTTTCCACCATCATTAAAGGAGGTAGGTTAGGGTTTATCACTAACGCTTTTTTCTTTTTAAGTTTGTGATCTAGCCACGCAAGTTGCAGGGCGTATAGCGCACCGATAGTCAACGTCGCGTATGAGAACAAAGCCAAAGAGATGTGCAGTAGCAGCTTTGGGTCATTCTCTAGATGTTTGATGAAGGTGCTTGAAAGAAAAGTGGCAGCCATTAGATTTAGAGCAGCGAAGCTATAAACAACCGGCAAGATGAACCACAAACGGGTTTTGAGCATCGCACCGCTCATGACCAAAGATATGATTAAACTGATTAATGAAGCAACGTTCAAGATACTGAGGTTTTGGCCACTGGCATTAAAAATCAAATCGCCAAGCAACCAAGCATGGAAAGCTAGAGCAAGTAATGCGCTGATAAACACCGTTTTTACACGGATTCCTGTTTGGTGCACGAGACCTGGAATGATCGTGGAAATCGCCATTGTATAAAGAAAGGCTGCTGCGATCGCAATAAGACTGTCCATGGTATCCATTTTAATGATTACTAATTGGCGAATTATACCTCGCATCGCTCTTTGGGGCTATGGCGAACCTCATTCAATTCCAAGTGAATAATGTCTCACATCACAAGCACGGATGATTAACGCTCTACAACGGGTATGACTCTAATCCGCGCTAATGTATACTCACAGTAATAGTCGCAGTTTTGAGCGAAGAGAAAACTATGTTTGATAATTTAACGGATCGTCTATCCAAAACGCTGAAGAACATCAGCGGTAAAGGTCGTCTGACCGAAGACAATATTAAAGAGACGCTGCGTGAAGTACGTATGGCGCTACTTGAAGCCGACGTTGCACTGCCCGTTGTCCGCGATTTTGTTAAGCGCGTAAAAGAAGGCGCTGTGGGTGTTGAGGTTTCTAAATCTCTAACGCCTGGTCAAGAATTCATTAAGATCGTTCAAGCTGAACTTGAAGCGGTGATGGGTGAGTCTAACGAGGCTCTTAACCTAGCAGCGCAGCCGCCAGCCGTTATCTTAATGGCGGGTCTACAAGGTGCGGGTAAAACCACATCGGTAGGTAAGCTATCTAAGCTTCTAACTGAGCGTGACAAGAAGAAAGTCTTGGTTGTGTCTGCCGACGTTTACCGTCCAGCGGCAATCAAACAGCTTGAAACGTTAGCAAGCGATGTTGGCGTAGACTTCTTCCCATCTTCAGCTGATCAAAAACCTCTTGATATTGCAAACGCTGCAATCGACCACGCGAAGAAGAAATTCTACGACGTGCTACTTGTCGATACTGCGGGTCGTTTGGCTATCGATGAAGAGATGATGGGCGAGATCAAAGAGCTTCATACTGCAATTAAACCAGTAGAGACACTGTTCGTTGTTGATGCAATGACAGGTCAAGATGCTGCGAACACTGCAAAAGCCTTTGGTGATGCGCTACCACTAACCGGTGTTATCTTGACGAAAGTGGATGGTGATGCGCGTGGTGGTGCTGCTCTGTCTGTTCGTCATATCACAGGCAAGCCGATTAAATTCTTGGGTGTTGGTGAAAAGACTGACGCACTAGAACCGTTCCACCCAGATCGTGTAGCTTCTCGTATCTTAGGTATGGGCGACGTACTGTCTCTTATTGAAGACCTACAGAAAAACGTTGATACCGAGAAAGCAGAGAAACTGGCTAAGAAGTTCAAAGAGAAGAAAGGCTTTGACCTTGAAGACTTCCGTGAACAACTAGGTCAGATGCAAAACATGGGCGGCATGATGGGCATGATGGATAAGCTTCCAGGCATGTCTCAGCTACCAGATAACGTTAAAGATAAAGTTGATGACAAGATGTTCAAGCAAATGGAAGCGATCATCAACTCTATGACCATGAAAGAGCGTCAACGCCCTGACCTAATCAAAGGCTCTCGCAAAAAGCGTATTGCCGCTGGTTCTGGTACACAGGTACAAGATGTAAACCGTATGCTTAAGCAGTTCACCCAAATGCAGAAGATGATGAAGAAGATGCAGAAAGGTGGCATGAAAGGCATGATGCGCAACATGCAAGGCATGATGGGCGGCGGTGGAGGTATGGGCGGAATGGGTGGTGGCTTTAACCCGTTTGGTCGATAATCTACAAATGTAAGCTTTAGCTACGTTACTTTTCATAGTGTTAGCCGTGTCACAGAAAGTGTACGGCAGCTATGTTGGTGAAAAAATAGCTAAAGCCCTTGCATTGCACCGGAATAAGAGTAAAATTCCGGGGCTTTAATTTGGCACGAGACCCCAAGCTATTTACTTATACTTGGGGTTAATTATTTTATTAAGAAAGCAAAGAGGACGACATGGTAACCATTCGTTTGGCACGTCACGGTGCAAAGAAGCGCCCATTTTATCAAATCGTAGTTGCGGATAGCCGTAACGCTGCAACTGGCCGTTTCATCGAGAAAGTAGGTTTCTTTAACCCTACAGCTCAAGGTCAAGAAGAAGGTCTACGTCTAGACCTAGATCGTGTTAACCACTGGGTTGGTCAAGGCGCATCTCTATCTGATCGTGTAGCTAAGCTAGTTAAAGACGCTCAAAAAGCGGCTTAATTCTTTTTTAAAGAGAAATAGCTTATGTCGATGAAGGGTAAAGAAACTATGAGCGAGCAAAATAATAGAATTGTCATGGGTAAACTTGGGTCTACCTATGGTATTCGTGGCTGGCTCAAAGTGTTCTCCTACACAGACAATGCTGAAAGCATATTTGATTACAGCCCTTGGTATTTAAACCTAAAGGGTAAGTGGGTTGAGTACAAAGTTGAGAGCTGGAAACGTCATGGCCAAGGTTATGTATGTAAGCTAGCGGGATTAGATGTTCGTGAAGACGCGCAACTGATGACTAACTTTGAAATTGCTATTGACCCTGCTTCGTTACCTGAATTGTCAGAAGATGAATTCTACTGGCGCGAATTGTTCGGTATGCAAGTTTTTACCACTAAAGGTTACGACCTTGGTGAGGTCACTGACCTATTAGAAACTGGCTCGAACGATGTTCTAGTAATCAAAGCAAATCTTAAAGATGCTTTTGGCCAAAAGGAACGGTTAGTACCGTACCTTGAAGAGCAAGTGATCAAGAAAGTTGATCGCGAAGCTCGCCGGATCGAAGTTGACTGGGATCCTGGATTCTAACTCCAAATTACAGAGCGAGAGAACACATGTGGGTTGGCATTATTAGCCTTTTTCCTGAAATGTTCCGTTCTGTTACTGATTTTGGAGTAACAGGTCAAGCGGTTAAAAAAGGTCTTTTATCTATTGAGACATGGAATCCTCGTGATTTCACTCATGATAAACATCGCACTGTTGATGACAGACCTTACGGTGGTGGTCCTGGCATGTTAATGATGGTTCAGCCTTTGCGCGACGCTATCAAAACTGCCAAGCAAGCAGCACCGGGAAAGACGAAAGTCATCTATCTTTCACCTCAAGGTCGTAAACTCGACCAGAAAGGTGTTGAAGAGCTGGCAACAAACGAGAATTTACTTCTTATTTGTGGTCGCTATGAAGGGGTAGATGAGCGCATCATTGAATCTGAAGTTGACGAAGAATGGTCGATTGGAGATTTTGTGATGACGGGTGGCGAACTGCCAGCCATGACGCTGATTGATTCAGTATCTCGGTTTGTTCCGGGTGTACTTGGAGATTTCGCTTCAGCAGAAGAAGATTCTTTTGCAAATGGTTTGCTAGATTGTCCCCATTATACGCGCCCTGAGGTGCTAGACGATAAAGATGTACCATCGGTACTCAAGTCTGGAAACCATAAGGACATTCGTCGCTGGCGATTAAAACAATCGTTGGGCCGAACTTGGCTAAGAAGACCAGAACTCCTGGAAAACCTAGCTCTGACTGACGAACAGGAACAATTACTGGCTGAATTCATTAAAGAGCAACGCTCTTAACGAAAAGCAAGCAGTAACCTATTAAATTTAGTATCAGTTTATTCTAGGAATTTATACAAATGAGCAACATCATCAAGGCTCTTGAAGAAGAGCAACTAAAATCAGACCTTCCTAAATTCGCACCAGGTGACACTGTTGTAGTTCAGGTTAAGGTAAAAGAAGGTGACCGTGAGCGTCTACAGGCTTTCGAAGGCGTTGTAATCGCTATTCGTAACCGTGGTCTACACTCTGCATTCACAGTTCGTAAGATCTCGAACGGTGAAGGCGTAGAGCGTGCGTTCCAAACTCACTCTCCAATGGTTGATAGCATCGAAGTTAAACGCCGTGGTGCAGTACGTCGTGCCAAGTTGTACTACCTACGTGAGCGTTCTGGTAAGTCAGCTCGTATTAAAGAGAAGCTTACTAAGAAGTAATTCTTTTTGCATTCTATCGATAAAAGCGGAGCCATTTGGCTCCGCTTTTTTGTGTCTGTTATTTGGAGTTTCGCAGGTAAGAGATCCCCAATTCGCTCGTACCTCACTCTTGAGGATGACAAACCAGACGAAACTCATATTTAACCGTCATTCCCTAGACTGACGAAGGAAGGAGTAGGGAATCTCTACTAGCGCCGTGTTATAGGCAATAAAAAAGGATTGACGTTAAACGCCAACCCTTCAAAATTTACTCGCTACTCGCTACTCG
>NZ_JBFRMM010000024.1:60341-258235 GCF_041470465.1 Vibrio sp. 10N.261.55.F4
CTCGCTACTCGCTACTCGCTTAGTGCGGATCTTCCGACCAACCATCGCTATCTGACATATCTGGTGCGCCAGCGATGCTGTTCTCTTCGTCTGCCCATTCACCGAAATCAATCATCTGACATTGCTTGCTGCAAAACGGGCGGTGCGGGCTTTGTTCGCCCCATTCAACGTCAGCATTACATTGAGGGCATTTAACGATGGTGATTTTCTTCGACATAGTGATTCTTAATTTGAAGGTGTAATAATAGTGAGTTTAGGCTCGAGTGAGGACTCAAGCCAAACTATAAAAGGAAATTAATTAGGTGCAGATTGCCAATTCAAATTCGATGTCTTGAGTACAGGCTTGCCCAGTTTCAAAGCTCATGAACTTAACAGCAAAGCGGTTCTTGTGACCGGAGATCATCGGGTAGGCACCGTATTGCATCGGAATAGAAAGACGAAGGATATTCGCTTCATCGGCATCGCTCTGGAAGAAGCCAGCACGAGCGATTTGCTCTTTGAAGTGACCCGTCTCTCTGGTGAGCTTCAACCACAGTGTTAGCGCTTCATACAGAGGCTGTAAGCTGTCCATCCAAGCTTTAGCATCTCGCATTCTCTTATCAAGAGGAAGGTGCAGCCAATAATGCAGTGCCGGTAAATCAAAGCAGCATGAGCCACCTGGAAGATTAAAGCGCTGGCGAATCGCACTCAGGAAGCGGTCTTCTTTAAGTGATTGGCCAAAACGTTCTGCCTGCATCAGATCACGATAGATGTTACCAATGTCATTAAGTAGTGATGTCAGCATCTCTTGATCGACACCTTCAACATCCAACCAGCTTTTGTAGGTTACACGTTGCTTCTCAATATCTTTTGCGAGTTCGCTCTTGAGTTGGATCTGTTCGAAGATTTCAATCAGATCAAAGATGGAACGGAAAAAGAGTTGATACTGTTGAGCATCGGAAAATGTAGAAGACAAGTGTAGCTGCCTCAAGAGCGATTCAACTCTTAAGTAGATTCTTGTTTTCTCATTTAGAGGATGTTCAAATTTATGGGTGATCATCAAGCAAACCTTCATTCAACATAGTTCTATTCTGACCCATCTACTGTACTGATTGCCAGATACTTTTGATGTAAATCTGTGATTTGAGGCAAAAGTTCTTGGTTTTTAGTATGGTTTTTAATCACGTCATCTGCAACCGCTAAGCGCTGTTCTCTTGAAGCTTGTGATTTTAAAATTGCGGCAACCTGTTCCTTCGAAACATTGTCACGACTCATTGTGCGTTCTATTTGCACTTCTGTAGGCACATCAACGATTAAAACGCGATCGGCCATGCCTTGCATTTGGTTTTCAACCAATAGCGGTGCGACTAATAAAGCATAAGGGGATGTGACTTTAGACAGGTCACTGTCAATTTTGTCGCGGATCATGGGATGAAGAAGATCATTGAGCCACTGCTTTTCTTTAGGATCTGAGAAGATCAGCTCACGCAGCCTACTTCGGTTGAGTGTTCCATCGTCAAGCAAGATAGACTCACCAAAGTGTTCTGTAATCTGTTTTAAGCCGACACTGCCCAGCGCAACCACTTCACGTGCCACGATATCAGCATCAACAATATCTATATTAAAATGCTCATTGAACAGGTTAGCGACCGTAGTTTTGCCACTGGCGATACCACCGCTTAATCCGATAATGATTGCCATGGTTAAATTCCTAGTACAGAAGTGAAATACCAACCCATGATGTCGTTACCCCACATCAAGCTTACCCAACCCGCAATCGCAAGGTAGGGCCCAAATGGAAAGGCTTTATCTATGCCTTGCTGTTTCAAGCGAAGTTGAATCAAACCAAACACAAGGCCAACAAGCGAAGATAAAAGGATGATCATCGGTAGGTGCTGCCAACCAAGCCATGCGCCAAGCGCAGCCAGGAGTTTGAAGTCACCGTAACCCATGCCTTCTTTGCCTGTCAGTAGTTTGAACAACCAATAAACAGACCACAGAGCCAGGTAGCCAGCCATTGCGCCAACCACAGAATCTTGCAGCGATACTGGGCTGATATTAAACAATGCTAAAGCGATACCGGACCATACTAAAGGCAAGGTGATTTGATCGGGTAACAGCATGGTATCGAGATCGATAAAGGTCGCGGTAATCAGTGCGAAGGTGAAAAAAATCAAAGCAATGGCGTAGTAACTGAAACCAAAGTGGCTAGCAACCATTGTGCAAAGTATTGCGGTAAGCAGTTCGACCAAAGGGTAGCGAGCACTGATTGGATTAGCACAGCTATGGCACTTACCCTTTAAGAACAACCAGCTTAAGACTGGGATATTGTCGACGATTCTTAATTGGGTTTTGCACTTCGGGCAGGTAGAGCGAGGAATGCTGAGGTTGAACTTTCCCTCTGGCGCTGGAATTTTATATTGAGAGAAATATTCCGAGCACTCTTGTTGCCATTCACGTTCCATCATAATTGGCAAACGGTGTATGACTACGTTGAGGAAGCTGCCGATAAGAAGGCTAAAAATGAAAGCTAATACGGGGAATAGCCAAGGATAGTAGTGAAATACTTCCATAGTGTCCTTTACCACTTAATCAAGGTGAGCAGAGATTGTTGCTCATGGGTGTTTAGTTGCTTTTAACTATCCTAACACACTCATAAGATTAAAGATCGGTAAGTACATCGCAACCACAAGCCCGCCAACAACTGTCCCTAAAAATACGATGATCAGTGGCTCTAGAATCTTGCCTAAATTGTCGACGGTGTTGTCGACTTCAAACTCGTAAATGGAGGCTACTTTATTGAGCATATCATCAAGGTTTCCTGACTCTTCACCGATCATCACCATCTGTAACACCATTTCAGGAAAGGCGTTGGTATTGCGCATTGCAATGTACATCGGCATGCCTGAGGCAGTCTCACGGTGAACCTCAATGATGGCCGATTCATAATGCAGGTTGCCTGCGGTTTTAGCTGTGGTTTTAAGGCTGGTTAAGATGGGAATTCCAGAACTGAAACTGGTTGAAAGTGTTCGGCTGAACTTTGCAATCGATGCCTTGGTGATGACAGCACCCAAGATAGGAAAGCGTAAGCCAAGGCGACTGGTTGAAAGTCGAATCGAGTATGATCGCTGACGCAGGTGCTGAAAAGACAGAATTAATAAACCAATACCTATGGCACTATAGAAACTATAAGCCTGCATCCAATGGGATAGATAAAGCACTTGCTGGGTGAACCAAGGTAAGTCTGCTCCGAAACCAGAAAACATCGATTCAAATTCAGGGATGACCATGGTCAGCATTAAGTAGGAAACGGTAAGTGCAACGGTGACCACCATCGCGGGGTAGATGAGTGCTTTGACGACTTTGGACTTTAACTGCTCGCTCTTTTCTCTATAGGTCGCCAAACGTTCGAACACTTGTGCTAGGTTACCGGAGAGCTCGCCTGTGGCGACCAAATCAGTGTATAGGTCATCAAAGTGGCGGCTTGCAGTTCGCATCGCTTTTGAGATTGGCGTTCCGGCTTCTACACCTTTGCAGATATGCGATAGAATCGATTTCATTTCTGCTTTGCGGTGATTGTCTGACACTAGCTTGATGGCTTGCACGATCGGCACACCAGTTGCCAACATGGTAGCCAGTTGCCGAGTTAAAATAGTGATGTCTTTGGCTTTGACTCTATGGGTTAAACGAGTGACGGCTGAAATACTCTTCTTTTTGATTTTCTTAATCTGAATATGCTGTTCTTTGAGCTTTTCTCGTACTTCCAACTCGGTGAGCGCTAAGGTCTGCCCAGACACTTTTTTGCCTGAGCTGTTAATGCCTTTCCAGTGATAGCTTTTTAATTGTGATTGTTTGGACTTGCTACTCATTGATGCTCCATTGGTTTATATGTACAGAACACGTTGCAGTTCTTGATAGCTGGTGGTGCCTTCAAGCAACTTATCTAACCCTGACTCTTGCAGAGTTCTCATGCCTTCTCGACGAGCCAAGTTTTCAATGGCTAACGCGTTAGGTTTGTCGATTAGGCTGCTTTTCAGTTGATCGCTAAACGGCATCACTTCATAGATACCCACTCGACCTGAGTAACCTTGGTTACATTCATTACAGCCTTGAGAGTTGGCTTTGTAGATGGTTTGGCTGTTTGGGATAGAGTGGCGCAGATAAATGTCTGGTGAGTCGTCTGCGGTTTTACAGTGGTTACACAAGCGTCTCGCAAGACGCTGAGCAATAATCAAGCTCAAAGACGAAGCAAGGTTGAAGGGCTCGATTCCCATATGAGCAAGCCGGGTCACGGTTTCTGCGGCTGAGTTAGTGTGCAGTGTTGAAAGTACTAAATGCCCGGTTTGGGAGGCTTTGATCGCGATTTCGGCGGTTTCTAAATCTCGGATTTCTCCAACCATCACGATGTCTGGGTCTTGTCGTAAAAACGATCGTAGTGCCTCGGCGAAACCAAAGCCAATCTTAGGCGTCACCTGTACCTGATTGATACCACACAGGTTAATCTCTACAGGGTCTTCAGCTGTTGAGATGTTGCGTTCAGAGGTGTTGAGTACTCGAAGTCCAGTATAAAGAGAAACCGTTTTACCGCTGCCGGTTGGCCCGGTCATTAAGATCATCCCTTGCGGGCGCTTTAGTGCATTGAGGTAGAGGGCTTTTTGAGCCTCGCTGTAACCGAGCTTGTCGATATCGAGATTGGCCGCACTGCTATCAAGCAATCGCAGTACGATCTTCTCGCCCCATAATGTAGGCAGCGTTGATACGCGCATATCAATTGCCAGTTCGTCATTTAAACGCAGTTTGATACGGCCATCTTGAGGTAAGCGACGTTCGGCAATATCGAGTTTAGCGAGGATCTTTAAGCGAGCTGACAGACGACGGCTTAAATGAGAGGCGGGCTGTTGGATTTCAACCAATATGCCATCACAACGCAGGCGCACACGGAAGTGTTCGTCATAAGGTTCGAAGTGGATGTCCGATGCGCCTTTACGTACCGCATCAACCAAGATCTGATTGATAAAGCGACTGACAGGGGAGTCATCTTGGCTGAGATCTTCAATCGGCGTTATTTCGTCGTCAGATACCTTCACGAGGTTAGCTAACTCATCTTGGGTGATCTCTTTACGCTTAGAATCTTGCCCGGAAATAGAGCGGCCATACAGCTTGCGTATCGCACCTTCTAATTCAGAGTAATTAGCAACAACCAATTCAATCTGTAATCCGGTTGCGAATCGAAAGTCATCTTCAGCCTGTAAGTCGGTCGGATCAGCCGAGGCGAGTGTGAGAGTTGAGCTAGAAACTGAAATTGGAATAGCACGATACTTAGTAATCAGTTCACGAAGTCCTAATTGTTCACACAGGGATTCGTAGTCAGTATTGGCTAATCGTACTAACGGTAAGCCGAAGATGGTTTTAATGTTGTTTGCTAAGGAATCGCTGCTGAAGAAATTCAGAGCGAGTAAAGCTTCAGGTGTAGATATACCTGAAGCTTCCACATGTTCCGCAACAGCTTGTTCCTGAGTCAGGCTAAGTAAGCCAGCCTGACGGAGAACGGTTGGGAGGTTGGTTAACATTATGGGCAGTAGGTCTTTTGTTGATTGTTCAATGCTGCGTCTGTATAACACTTACTCTCCCACGTGATGCCATTTGTAGTATACGTTGCTGTCATTACGTAAGTTTCATTTGCAGCAATAGGCCCTTTGATTGCAGTCGCTTTGACTCTTACATCTACAGCTCCTGAACTGGTGCCTCCAATAGCTAATATGTTCATACTGTTAAGGTCAAATGCTGCGGGAATATTGTCGGTAGTACTTACACAATTTGTTTTAAATGTATCACCATCCGAAGCACTTTCATGTGCACATAATTCAACAGCCATTTTTACAGCAGCGGCTGCTTTCGGAAATTCGGATAGAGTCGCTTTTTTCGTGTAATCTTGATAAGCAGGAACAGCAAACGCCGATAAGATCCCAATAATCGCCACTACAATCATCAATTCAATCAGCGTAAAGCCTTTCTGATTTGTTCTTTTACTTTTGTTATTCATTGTTCTATTCCATTGTTTAGTTTATTTCAGTGCAGGCACTGGTTGATTGACAGAATAGAAGTCGGAATAGGGAAGTGGAATGAGATTCAGGTGTGGTCGCGAGTGGTTTTGTATTTATTAGTGTGGTGTTTCATATAGCGCGCAAATTTATGCGATCAGCTTAAATAACTGCTTGAAATACTGATAATTCAGGCAATAAAAAGGCACCGTTATCAACAGTGCCTTTACGGAAATTATTTATTATTCAGTCAATTACGCTTTGAATCTCATTGATAGGTCCATTGCTTTTAGGTGCTTAGTTAATGCGCCTACCGAGATGTAATCAACACCCGTTTCAGCGAACTCAGCAATGGTATCTAGAGTCACGTTGCCAGAGTTTTCTAGTGCTGCACGTCCTGCGTTGATTTTCACAGCTTCGCGCATCATGTCTGTGGTGAAGTTATCTAGCATGATGATGTCTGCGCCAGCGCTGATCGCTTGCTCTAGCTCTTCTAGGCTCTCAGTTTCCACTTCTACAGGCTTACCCGGGTTTAGCTCTTTTGCTGTAGAGATAGCCTTCTCAATGCCACCACAAGCGATGATGTGGTTTTCTTTGATTAGGTAAGCATCGAAAACCCCAATACGGTGGTTGAAACCGCCGCCACAAGCGACTGCGTATTTTAGTGCGCTGCGCAGGCCAGGAATCGTTTTACGAGTATCTAACAAGCGGCACTCTGTGTGTTTGATTTTGTCTGCATAGATAGCCGTAGTAGTCGCACAACCAGATAGCGTTTGAATGAAGTTCATTGCGTTGCGCTCACCCGTTAATAGCGCGCGTGCTGGACCTGTTAAGGTACAAAGTGTTTGGTTTGGTTCAACCTTGTCGCCATCTTCTACATTCCACTCGATAGTCACTTCACCGCCCAGTTGCTTAAACACTTCATCAGCCCAAGCTTTACCACAGAACACGCCGTGCTCACGGGTAATGATGGTTGCACTGTTGATTGCGTCTGCAGGGATTAGACTTGCCGTAATATCAGCCGCTGGATCTAACGTTCCACCTAGATCTTCTTTGATAGTCTCGGCTACTGCACGAGTGATCTCTAGAGGCAGTTGCTCTTTTAAGTAGTCAAGGCGTTGGTGGCTGTTATGTGTGTTTTTCATCGCAAATCTAATCTTGAAAGGGAGTGGGAATGGAATGATACTCTTGCTTAACTTCAAATTAAAGAGGCTAGCGCGACTGCTCTATGGGCAAGGTCACATCTTATTGTGCTAGCAGAAAAGAAAGTGAGACCAAGATGACGATCAGCTCCAACGGATGGTACGACTACGCTCGGCATGTTCCTTCTCCGTATTTTGATGCTCGACCGAGTGCCGACGATATCTCTCTGCTGGTGGTTCACAACATTAGCTTGCCTCCGGGTCAATTTGGTGGACCTTACATAGAACTGTTTTTTACGGGCAAACTCGACCCGAAGGAACACCCGTTTTTTAAGGTGATTCACCAAATGGGCGTGTCGGCGCACTGTTTGATTCGTCGCGATGGGGAAGTGGTGCAGTTCGTTTCTTTCTTAGACCGAGCTTGGCATGCTGGCCAGTCGAGTTTTGCAGGGCGTGAAAGGTGCAATGATTACTCTATTGGCATTGAACTGGAAGGCAGTGACTTTGTTGCTTATACCGAGCAGCAATACCAATCTTTGGCTCAATTAACGGAGACATTGGTGTCGAACTTCCCGCAGATTACGCGTCAGCGTATCACTGGCCATCAATACATCGCTCCGCTACGAAAGACTGACCCCGGTTTGGTTTTTGATTGGAAGAAATATCAAGGCCAACTGAGTTTCTAAATCCGAATTCACAACAAGACTCTGCTCATTGAAGGGCTCTAGATAATCAACGATGAGCATAATTGTTTGTGAATTTTTGTTGTGCTTTTGTAAAGGAAGTGGTCGGACGGGGAGCATCAATAAATCGAGAGTGTGACGAGCTTATCAAACACTCATTTATTAAAACTTATGAACAGAATTTCCACCCTAAATGTGCGCTTGGTTCGATTTTTAAACGAGTGATACTAATCTTTCTGAAACAATTCATTTTTATCCTGAAACTTTCTAGCACGAACACTCCCCAAAAGTATTACCCCTGTAAATGGTAAGACCAATTTGGTTGCTGTTTTAAATTTCATTTGTTAAATCATGGTTAATTCACGCTGTATTCTATGATGCAGGTCAATTTTAGGCTGGACAGTGGCGTTTTAATTATGTTAATTTCTGCCCAACTTAAAATTGGTATTACCAATTGTCAGCGAAGAAAAAGAAGAACAACAAACTATGGCTTATCAAAGGATTCGTCAGCCAAAACTCTCCGATGTTATCGAACAAGAGTTAGAAAGGTTGATAGTGGAAGGAACACTGGCTCCAGGGCAGCAGCTGCCGCCTGAGCGCGAACTGGCGAAACAGTTCGATGTGTCTCGTCCTTCGATCCGAGAAGCGATACAACGTTTAGAAGCAAAACGCTTGCTTACTCGCCGTCAAGGTGGAGGTACGTTTGTTAGCGAAAATATCTGGAAAAGCTTTTCAGATCCTTTGCTTAATTTGTTGTCGTCCCATTCTGAAACCCAACTAGACTTGTTGGAATCGCGTCATGCGATGGAAGGGATTTCGGCTTACTTCGCGGCATTGCGTGGCACTGATGAAGACTTTGCTCGAATTCAAGCCTGCCAAGAAAAAATTCACGGCGCGCAAGAAAAGGGTGATATTGAAGCCGAATCTGCAGCGGTGATGGCTTTTCTTATTGCTTTAACAGAGGCAGCGCACAATGTGGTGTTATTGCACATTGTTCGTAGCTTGGCTCCGTTACTCGAACAAAACGTCTTAGAGAATTTAAAGCTGTTGCATCGTCGTAAAGACGTTGTGGAGAAAGTGAGTATACATCGAGCTAACATTGTGGATGCGATCGTTTCAGGACAGCCAGAACAGGCACGTGAAATGTCACACTCTCATTTAGCTTACATCGAAGAAACATTGATGGATTTGACCAAAGAAGAGTCGCGCCGCGAACGTTCTTTACGTCGAATTCAACAGGGTAAATAGCCGTAATACTTCGGCTATTTACGTGTTTAGTAGAATCCAACTAACAAAAAGGATAGATCGCCATGTCTGACATGAAGCATGACGTTGATGCTCTGGAAACTCAAGATTGGTTAGAAGCTCTTGAGTCAGTAGTACGTGAAGAAGGTGTAGAACGTGCACAGTTTTTACTAGAACAAGTTCTAGATAAAGCGCGTTTAGATGGTGTTGATATGGCTACAGGCATCAACACAAACTACATCAACACAATTCCAGCAGCACAAGAGCCAGCTTACCCTGGTGACGTAACTCTTGAGCGTCGTATTCGTTCGATTATTCGCTGGAACGCAATCATGATTGTATTGCGTGCTTCTAAGAAAGACCTAGACCTTGGTGGTCACATGGCTTCTTACCAGTCAGCTGCAGCGTTCTACGAAGTATGTTTCAACCACTTCTTCCGTGCTCCAAATGAGACGGACGGTGGCGATCTAGTTTACTACCAAGGTCACATCTCTCCAGGTATCTACTCTCGTGCATTCGTTGAAGGTCGTCTAACTGAAGAACAGCTAGATAACTTCCGTCAAGAAGTTGATGGTAAAGGTATCCCTTCTTACCCGCACCCGAAACTGATGCCTGAGTTCTGGCAGTTCCCGACAGTATCTATGGGTCTTGGCCCTATCTCTGCTATCTACCAAGCGCGCTTCCTTAAGTACCTTGACGGCCGTGGCCTGAAAGAAACTTCAGCGCAACGCGTATACGCGTTCCTAGGTGACGGTGAGATGGATGAGCCAGAATCACGTGGTGCTATCTCTTTCGCTGCGCGTGAGAAGCTAGACAACCTATGTTTCCTAATCAACTGTAACCTACAGCGTCTAGACGGCCCTGTAATGGGTAACGGTAGCATCATCCAAGAACTTGAAGGCCTATTCAAAGGTGCAGGTTGGAACGTTGTTAAAGTTATCTGGGGTAGCAACTGGGATTCTCTACTAGCTAAAGACACTACTGGTAAGCTTCTTCAACTAATGAACGAAACTATCGATGGTGACTACCAAACATTCAAATCTAAAGATGGCGCATACGTACGTGAGCACTTCTTTGGTAAGTACCCAGAAACAGCTGCACTAGTTGCAGACATGACTGATGACGAAATCTTCGCTCTTAAGCGTGGTGGTCACGATTCTTCTAAACTGTTTGCTGCATTCAACAATGCTAAAGAGACAAACGGTAAGCCAACTGTAATCCTAGCTAAGACTGTTAAAGGTTACGGCATGGGTGATGCAGCTGAAGGTAAGAACATTGCACACGGTGTTAAGAAAATGGACATGACTCATGTTCAACACCTACGTGATCGCCTAGGCCTAGAAGACATCCTTTCAGATGAGAAGATCGCTGAACTTCCTTACCTGAAATTGGAAGAAGGTACGCCTGAGTACGAATACATGCACGCTCGTCGTAACTCTCTACACGGTTACACACCAGCACGTCTTCCTAAGTTTACTCAAGAGTTCAAGGTTCCTGAGCTAGACGCATTCGCACCTCTACTAGGTGAACAGAAGCGTGATATCTCTACAACTATGGCTTATGTACGTACGCTAAACATCCTTCTTAAAGATAAGAACATTGGTAAGAACATCGTTCCTATCATCTGTGATGAAGCTCGTACATTCGGTATGGAAGGTCTATTCCGTCAGGTTGGTATCTACAACCCACACGGTCAAGAATACACACCTGAAGATAAAGGCATCGTTTCTTACTACAAAGAAGCAACGTCTGGTCAAGTTCTTCAAGAAGGTATCAACGAACTAGGTTCTATGGCTTCATGGGTTGCTGCTGCAACTTCATACAGCACAAACGATCTACCGATGATCCCGTTCTACATCTACTACTCAATGTTCGGTTTCCAACGTATTGGTGACATGGCATGGCTAGCAGGCGACCAACAAGCTCGTGGCTTCCTACTAGGTGCTACTGCAGGTCGTACAACACTGAACGGTGAAGGTCTACAGCACGAAGATGGTCACTCGCACATTCAAGCGAACACTATCCCGAACTGTATCTCTTATGACCCAACGTTTGCTTACGAGCTAGCGGTAATCATGCAAGACGGTATCCGTCGCATGTACGGACCTGAGCAAGAGAACGTTTACTACTACCTAACAGTAATGAACGAGAACTACGCAATGCCAGCAATGCCAGAAGGCGCTGAAGAAGGCATCCGTAAAGGTATCTACAAGCTTGAATCTCACGCTGGTGCTAAGGGCAAAGTTCAACTAATGAGCTCTGGTACTATCATGAACGAAGCGCGTAAAGCTGCTGAAATTCTAAGCGAAGAGTACGGCGTAGCATCTGACGTATTCTCTGTAACGTCGTTCAACGAACTAACTCGTGACGGCCAAGCGATAGAGCGTGACAACATGCTTCACCCAGAAGCTGAAGAGAAAGTACCGTACATCACGACTGTTCTTGGTAAAGAACCTGCAATCGCAGTGACTGACTACATGAAGAACTACGCTGAGCAAGTACGTGCGTACATGCCAACTGAGTCTTACAAAGTACTTGGTACAGATGGTTTCGGCCGCTCTGACAGCCGTGCAAACCTACGTCGTCACTTCGAAGTTAACGCTGGCTACATCGTAGTTGCAGCTCTAACTGAACTGGCTAAACGTGGTGACATCGAGAAATCTGTAGTTGTTGAAGCAATTGCTAAATTCGATATCGACACTGAAAAAACTAACCCGCAATACGCATAAGACTGGCATTAAGGTAGGTAAATACAATGACAATCGAAATTAATGTACCAGACATCGGTGCTGACGAGGTTGAAGTAACTGAGATTCTTGTAAACGTTGGCGACAAGGTTGAAGAAGAGCAGTCACTGATCACTGTTGAAGGCGACAAAGCTTCAATGGAAGTTCCTGCGTCTCAAGCGGGTATCGTTAAAGAAATCAAAGTAGCGGAAGGCGATTCTGTTTCTACTGGTTCTCTTATCATGATCTTCGAAGCTGAAGGTGCTGCAGCAGCACCGGCTGCTCCAGCAGTTGAAGCGGCGGCACCAGTTGCAGCTGCTCCTGCAGCGGCAGCTGAGCTTAAAGAAGTTCACGTTCCTGACATCGGCGGTGATGAAGTTGAAGTAACTGAAATCATGGTTGCTATCGGTGACGCAGTAGAAGAAGAGCAATCTCTTCTTACTGTTGAAGGTGACAAGGCTTCAATGGAAGTTCCTGCACCATTCGCTGGTATCGTTAAAGAAATCAAGATCGCTTCTGGTGACTCAGTATCGACTGGTTCTCTAGTAATGATTTTCTCTGTAGAAACAGGTGAAGTAGCGGGCTCTGGCGCTCCAGTTGCAGCAGCTCCTGCTCCAGCGGCGGCACCAGTTGCAGCGGCTCCAGCAGCATCAGCTGAAAAAGAAGTAAACGTTCCTGATATCGGTGGCGACGAAGTAGAAGTTACTGAAATCATGGTAGCGGTTGGCGATACAGTAGAAGAAGAGCAATCTCTAATTACTGTTGAAGGCGACAAAGCTTCAATGGAAGTGCCTGCGCCATTCGCTGGTACAGTAAAAGAAATCAAGATTGCAGCTGGCGACAAAGTGTCAACTGGCTCTCTAATCATGACTTTCGTCGTGGCCGGCACTCCGGTTGAAGGCGCAGCTCCAGTAGCAGCTTCAGCTCCAGCACAAGCAGCAGCTCCGGCAGCAGCACCTGCTCCTAAAGCAGAAGCAGTAGCTCCAGCAGCTGGCGACTTCCAAGAGAACGGTGACTACGCACACGCTTCTCCAGTAGTTCGTCGTCTAGCTCGCGAATTTGGCGTTAACCTTTCTAAGGTTAAAGGTACTGGTCGTAAGAGCCGTATCCTTAAAGAAGACGTTCAGTCTTACGTTAAAGATGCACTTAAGCGTCTTGAGTCTGGTGCAGCTGCATCTGGCAAAGGCGGCGACGGTTCTGCTCTTGGTCTACTACCATGGCCAAAAGTTGACTTCAGCAAGTTCGGTGAAACTGAAGTTCAGAAGCTTTCTAAGATTAAGAAGATCTCTGGCGCTAACCTGCACCGTAACTGGGTAATGATCCCTCACGTTACACAGTGGGATAACGCAGACATCACTGAGCTAGAAGCATTCCGTAAAGAACAGAACGCAATCGAAGCGAAGAAAGACACTGGCATGAAGATCACTCCACTTGTGTTCATCATGAAAGCTGTTGCTAAAGCGCTAGAAGCATTCCCAGCGTTTAACTCTTCTCTTTCTGAAGATGGCGAAAGCATCATTCTTAAGAAGTACGTAAACGTGGGTATCGCTGTTGATACACCAAACGGTCTAGTTGTTCCTGTTTTCAAAGACGTGAACAAGAAAGGCATTTACGAGCTATCTGAAGAGCTAATGGCTGTTTCTAAGAAAGCACGTTCTGGTAAGCTAACAGCGGCAGACATGCAAGGCGGTTGTTTCACAATCTCTAGCCTTGGTGGTATTGGCGGTACTGCATTTACTCCAATCGTAAATGCTCCAGAAGTAGGTATCCTAGGTGTATCTAAGTCTGAAATTAAGCCAGTTTGGAATGGTAAAGAGTTCCAACCACGTCTACAGCTTCCACTGTCTCTATCATACGATCACCGTGTGATCGATGGTGCTGAAGGTGCACGCTTCATTACTTTCCTAAACAGCGCACTATCTGACATTCGTCGTCTAGTACTGTAATTGAGAAAGTAATTATTAAGGTGACTTTCGGGTCACCTTAATTCTTTATATAAAGACTATTTTTAGAGAACAGTTTCCTGCATTTCTCATAATCTGATAGGGAATTGTTGTCTAGCTCACAGGCTAACTTAAAGCTACTTTCACACTGTTAACATCTCTGTAAAATGTTTCCTGTTTGAAAGCCCAATAATTTTAAGAACATCTACTCAGCCTGTTAGGGATAATGACTACAAGAGGTCACAATGAGCAAAGAAATTAAAGCCCAAGTTGTTGTACTTGGTTCAGGTCCTGCTGGTTACTCAGCGGCATTCCGTTGTGCGGATTTAGGTCTAGAAACAGTACTAGTTGAACGTTACAGCACTCTTGGTGGTGTATGTCTAAACGTTGGTTGTATTCCATCAAAAGCACTTCTTCACGTTTCTAAAGTAATTGAAGAAGCTAAAGCGATGGCAGAGCACGGCGTTGTATTCGGCGAGCCACAAACGGACATCAACAAGATCCGTATCTGGAAAGAAAAAGTAGTTGATCAACTAACTGGCGGTCTTGGCGGTATGGCTAAGATGCGTAACGTTACTGTTGTTAACGGTTTCGGTAAGTTCACTGGTCCTAACAGCATTCTTGTTGAAGGCGAAGGCGAAGCAACAACTGTTAACTTCGACAACGCAATCATTGCTGCGGGTTCTCGCCCAATCAAACTTCCTTTCATCCCACATGAAGACCCACGTATTTGGGATTCTACGGATGCACTAGAACTAAACGAAGTACCTGAAAAACTGCTTATCATGGGCGGCGGTATCATTGGTCTTGAGATGGGTACGGTTTACCACTCTCTAGGTTCTAAAGTTGAAGTTGTAGAGATGTTCGATCAAGTTATCCCTGCTGCGGATAAAGACATCGTTAAAGTTTTCACTAAGCGCATTAAGAACAAGTTCAAGCTAATGCTTGAAACTAAAGTGACTGCTGTTGAAGCGAAAGAAGACGGTATCTACGTTTCAATGGAAGGCAAAAAAGCACCAGCTGAAGCTGAGCGCTACGATGCTGTTCTTGTTGCTATCGGTCGTGTTCCAAACGGTGCACTTATCGACGCTGAAAAAGCGGGTATCGAAGTTGATGAGCGTGGCTTCATCAATGTTGATAAGCAAATGCGTACTAACGTTCCTCACATCCACGCGATCGGTGACGTTGTTGGTCAACCAATGCTTGCTCACAAAGGTGTGCATGAAGGTCACGTAGCTGCTGAAGTTATCTCTGGTAAGAAGCACTACTTCGACCCTAAAGTAATCCCATCAATTGCGTACACTGAGCCAGAAGTTGCTTGGGTAGGTAAGACTGAGAAAGAAGCGAAAGCTGAAGGCATCAATTACGAAGTTGCTACTTTCCCTTGGGCTGCTTCTGGTCGTGCAATCGCTTCTGACTGTGCAGACGGCGTGACTAAGATGATCTTCGATAAAGATACTCATCGCGTAATCGGTGGTGCTGTTGTTGGTACTAACGGTGGTGAACTTCTTGGCGAAATCGGCCTAGCAATCGAAATGGGTTGTGATGCAGAAGATATCGCTCTTACTATCCACGCTCACCCAACTCTACACGAGTCTGTTGGTCTAGCTGCGGAAGTATTCGAAGGTTCAATCACTGACCTTCCAAATAAGAAAGCAGTGAAAAAGAAAAAGTAATCCTTCTTTAGCCACTCGCTAATGTTTTTAAAAGCCGCTGATTCGTCAGCGGTTTTTTTATGTCTGAAGAAAAGAGCAGGAACGTTTCACTCCGAGATGCGAGTACGCTGCGCTTCGGGATGCGAAGAGACATTCCATTCTACAAAAAAGGGTTGGCCCATTAGGCCAACCCTTAAATTATTTACTCGAATCTCGAATCTCGAATCTACTTATAAATGCACAGCATGTTCAAATAGCTATCCGTTAAGCTTGAAAGCTCTTCTGGCGTTTCTACACGTTTCGCTTGGATGAATAGCGAGTAGCAAATGCCGTGGAATAGATTCGCTAGATGTTTAGGGTCGTGATCGTCACAGACGTCGCCGCGTTCAATCGCTTTGCTAAACATGTTTTGTACTAACATTTGGTTAGTGCGGTTGGTGGTTACGAATAGCGGCCATATTTCATCACGAGTCGAAGCGCTCCATTCGAACCATACATTTAACCAATGGCTATCTTGAGCCACTAACGTCACCATTTCAGTCGCAATATTATGTAGGTTTTGTTTTGCGTGAATATCCAGATCGATATTGTCTGAAAGGAAGTTAGAGAATTGGCGTACAACGTGATTTAGTACTTCATCAACCAGATCTTCACGGGTTGGGAAGTAGTTAAATACCGTTGCGACAGACACCTGAGCGATGTCTGCAATATCAGCGTGTCCACCACGACCGATGCCGCGGCGAGAGAATACCTCAAGAGCGATTTCCATCAATTGAAGTTTTCTTTTTAAAGGTGAAAGCCTAGTTCTAGGTCTCTTAGATATTGAGTCCATTTTATTTTCCTTGCCAACGAAATTTTTATATTAATGATTTTATTATTATTTAAGCTAAGATGAGTGTAATGGTGCATATGCGAATGGTCAATCCTTTCAGCTTGTTTTATAGACAGTTACATCAAACTTGATACATAAAGCGTGATCCACATTGATGTGAAAGGAGACGAGTATTGGATAAGGCACCAGCGCACATTTCGTGGAGAATCTGACAGTAAATTCGAACCATAAGGTGGTGTGGGTATTTGAGCAGTGCTAGACTTACGCACAAAATTGAGCGACACAACTGACGAAACTGTCAACATTCGTCGCAATCACCAAATAGAATGAGAGCAGTATGAAGCATACAGTTGAAGTCATGATCTCTGAGCAAGAAGTTCAGGATCGAGTGAACGAACTAGGCAAACAGATCACGGAACACTACCAAGGCAGTGAAGATCTGGTTTTAGTTGGCTTATTACGTGGATCGTTTGTCTTTATGGCGGATCTTGCTCGTGCTATCGATTTAACTCACCAAGTTGATTTCATGACTGCGTCTAGCTACGGCAACAGCATGGAAAGCTCACGTGATGTTCGTATTTTGAAAGACCTAGATGACGACATCCAAGGTAAAGACGTTCTACTTGTAGAGGATATTATCGATACAGGTAACACGCTGACTAAAGTAAAAGAGATTCTGAGCCTACGTGGTCCTAAGTCTATCGAAATTTGTACGCTATTAGACAAGCCTTCTCGCCGTGAAGTGACTGTCGATACAAAATGGATTGGTTTTGAGATCCCAGACGAGTTTGTTGTTGGTGTTGGTATCGACTACGCACAAAAATATCGTCACCTACCGTACATCGGTAAGGTAGTACCTCAAGAGTAATCATTACGCTTGTGGTTTAGAAGTCATTAAAAAGCCCGCTTGATGCGGGCTTTTTGTATATATGACGGAATGGGTTAGCTTTGTTGACTAAGAAGAGGCGTCGTTAAGATCTTGTTTAATGCATCTAAGTGACTGTTCTCTAAAGTATCGTTACTTGAGCAACGTACGCCAAGGTCCTGCAGCTTGCCATCGCCAATACCATAAACCACACCATGGATTTCAACGTCTTGGCCACGCTCCCACGCATTTTGCATAATGGTTGAGTTGCCTAGGTTATAAACCTGTTCTGCGACGTTAATTTCGCACAACTTGTCACCCCATTGCTCACGAGGAAGCCCCTCGATTTGCTTACGGTATTTTAGGTAATTGTCACGGATGTGCAGTAACCAGTTGTTGATAAGACCAAGTTTAGGGTTATCAATCGCCGCGTTAACACCGCCACAGCCATAGTGACCGCAGACAATGATGTGTTTAACTTTGAGTACATCGACGGCGTACTGTACCACTGAGAGGCAGTTTAGATCGGTATGAACCACTTGGTTTGCCACATTTCGGTGAACAAACAGTTCGCCAGAGTACAAACCAGTGAGACGCTCGGCCGGAACACGGCTATCTGAGCAGCCAATCCATAGAAAACCAGGGCTTTGACCCTCTTCAAGCGTTGTAAAATACTCAGGTCGTTGAGATCGAATTTCTTCTGACCATTTAGAGTTGTTTTCAAAAAGCTGTTTTATTTCTGGCATCTTGCTTCTTACATCCCTCAATTAAGATGCTTAACTATACACAATGTTACAAATTCAATCTCGTAAAAACTGCGTCAAAATGTACTCATCTGACGTGTTCTAGTACGGAAAATCATAAACTTAGCCCACTATCAATAATCCGGTTATAAGACATGAATAATGTGATTGAATTAACACTTTCTGAACACTTGATACATTTGCTAAAGTTATAAGGTTTGTCATTTCATCATCAGGAAGGTGTGTTTTGTTTGGAAGTCGTTTTACGGATATCAATCTCAAAGGGGATATGTTTGGCGGTGTAACTACAGCCATCATCTCGTTACCTTTAGCATTGGCATTTGGTGTTGCTTCTGGCGCGGGAGCTGAAGCTGGCTTGTGGGGCGCCATTATGGTTGGCCTATTTGCAGCATTGTTTGGCGGTTCGAGTAGTTTGATTTCTGAACCTACCGGCCCGATGACGGTGATCATGACTGCCGTAATGACGAGTATGGTTGCTAAATATCCTGAAACGGGTATGGCAATGACCTTTACTGTCGTGATGATGGCCGGTGCATTCCAGATATTACTTGGTACGTTAAAGCTAGGAAAATACGTCACTTTGATGCCATATAGCGTGATCTCCGGATTCATGTCGGGCATTGGCGTTATTCTGATTATCTTGCAGCTGTCTCCATTGTTAGGGCATGCCGCTCCATCCGGTGGTGTAATGGGCACGCTCTCTGCTTTACCTGATACGCTAGCAAACTTAAAAGTGAGTGAGCTATTTCTAGGTGCTCTGACACTCGGTATTCTTTTTGGCTTCCCCGCTAAGTATCGTAAGTATGTGCCTGCTCAACTGGTCGCGTTAGTGGCTGTAACGCTCTTGTCCGTCATGATTTTTGATACCGACTCTATTCGCCGTATTGGTGAAATCCCAGCTGGTTTACCTTCCCTCGTTATCCCTACGATCAGCGCTGAACAGTTTACTACTATGGTTATCGATGCCTTGGTGCTTGGTACATTAGGTTGTATTGATACGCTTTTGACCGCGGTTATCGGAGATTCATTGACTCGTAAAGAGCATGACTCAGACAAAGAGCTTCGTGGCCAAGGCATTGCCAATATGATCTCTGGCCTGTTTGGTGCACTACCTGGCGCGGGTGCCACTATGGGGACTGTAACCAATATTCAGGTGGGAGCGCGTTCTCCGCTTTCAGGTGTTATTCGAGCTTTAGTACTTGCGCTCGTGGTATTGGTTGCAGGTGGTTTAACAGAACCGATTCCTATGGCAGTGCTGGCTGGTATCGCGATGTATGTTGGTTTCAATATCCTAGATTGGAGCTTTATCCAGCGCGCGCACAAGGTTAGCTATGCCGGCATGGGCGTGATGTACGGCGTGATGCTATTGACTGTGTTTGTTGACTTGATTATTGCCGTTGGACTGGGTGTGTTTATCTCGAATATTCTGATTATTGAAAGATTAAGCCGAGAGCAAGCCAGACAAGTTAAGGCGATCAGTGATGGTGATGATGAAGACGATATGCCATTGACTGATAGCGAACGTCAGTTACTCGATAGTGCCAATGGTAAGGTGCTATTCTTCTACCTATCAGGGCCGATGATATTCAGCGTTTCAAAGGCGATTTCACGTCAGCACTCAAGTATCTCTGACTATGAAGCGATGATTCTAGACCTGACAGATGTACCTATGATTGATGTCACTGTTGGCCTAGCGCTAGAGAATGCGATTAAAGATGCATTGGATGCGCAGTGTGAGGTGTATCTGCTGTGTCCTAATGAGAATACTCGTCAACAACTAGAGAAGTTCCACGTGATTGACCTAGTACCTGAATCCAACACTTATCGATTCAGATATGAAGCCCTGACGGCAGCAACAAGCTATGTCGACAGAGATGAGCATCAATTTGAGTCAGTTTAATTTTTCAGTAATAAGCTGATATGAATAAGCCATAGACGCTCACTTCAAGACTGATCATTAATGCCGTTAAGTGAATCACTTAGCGGCATTTTTATATTTATTGAACGTTGATTTAGTCTTCACGTAGCCAAGACGCTTATTTGTTTTCGAAAGAAACTCTCACACGATATTTGTATTCATCGTCAATCAACGATAAACTTGTTCGCAAAATGGCCGAGTAAACAAATCTTGGGTTAGCTTTCAGCTAGTTCGTTTTAAGCATTACTCTCTTCCTCAAGCTCGGCCGTCTACATCTTATCTATAGCAAATGGCAGTCTATCTCTATGTATGCATTAGAAATTGAGCAATTAAGAAAAACTTATGCTGGGGGCTTCGAGGCTCTTAAGGGCGTTAGTTTACAAGTAGAAAAAGGCGACTTTTACGCACTACTTGGTCCCAATGGTGCGGGTAAATCAACCACCATTGGTGTTATCTCTTCACTGGTAAATAAAACGTCAGGCAAGGTTAAAGTGTTCGGCTACGACATTGATACCGATCTGGAATTGGCGAAGCAGAACTTAGGCCTTGTGCCTCAAGAGTTTAACTTTAACCCGTTTGAAACCGTTGAACAGATCGTGCTGCAACAAGCGGGTTATTACGGCGTGCCAAAAGCATTAGCGAAAGAGCGAGCGAAAAAGTACCTATCTCAACTCGATCTGTGGGAAAAGCGTGGCGAACGCGCGCGTAACTTGTCTGGTGGTATGAAGCGTCGTTTGATGATCGCGCGTGCATTGATGCATGAACCTCATTTGTTGATCCTTGATGAACCGACAGCAGGCGTTGATATTGAACTACGTCGTTCAATGTGGGAATTCCTAAAAGAGATCAATGAGAAGCAGGGCATTACCATTATCTTGACCACGCACTACCTAGAAGAAGCAGAAATGCTGTGTCGCAACATTGGTATCATCAATCGCGGTGAGCTGATTGAGAACACAACAATGAAAGCGCTGTTGGGTAAATTGAGTGCTGAGACCTTTATTCTGGATCTGGAAGAGGGCACGACTGAACCTAAGCTTGAAGGCGTGAATAGCCAAGTGATGGTCAATGGTTCGCTAGAAATCGAAATCGACAAGAACCTAGGTTTGAATACCATCTTTGCTCAATTGAGCGAGCAACAGGTTAAAGTCCTCTCTATGCGTAACAAAGCAAACCGTCTAGAAGAGCTATTTGTGAGTATCGTCCGTGAGGGGAGTAAATAATATGTACAGCCTATATTGGACCGCTTTCTGCAGTTTGTTGACCAAAGAGATCAATCGCTTTACTCGTATCTGGGTGCAGACTCTGGTGCCGCCAGCGATTACCATGACGCTTTACTTCATCATCTTCGGTAACCTGATTGGTGCGCGTATTGGTGAAATGAACGGCTTTAGCTACATGGAATACATTGTTCCCGGTCTGATCATGATGTCGGTGATCACCAACTCATATTCCAACGTTGCTTCATCGTTCTTTAGTGCCAAGTTCCAGAAGAACATTGAAGAGCTGCTTGTAGCGCCTGTTCCTAACTACGTGATTATCGCCGGCTTCGTAATGGGTGGTGTGGTTCGTGGCTTGTTAGTGGGTACCATAGTAACCTTCGTGTCGTTGTTCTTTGTAGACTTACAAGTTGACCATTGGGGCGTGATTATTGCGACGGTATTTTTAACGTCGGTAGTATTCGCTTTGGGTGGCTTGATTAACGCGGTATTCGCACGCACGTTTGATGATATCTCTATTATCCCAACCTTTATCTTAACGCCGCTGACGTACCTTGGTGGTGTGTTCTACTCGATCAGTCTATTGCCTGAATTCTGGCAAGGTGTATCGAAGTTGAACCCTATCGTGTACATGGTTAACGCGTTCAGATATGGCTTCTTGGGTGTGTCTGATGTGGGGATCGTGACGTCGTTTGGCGTACTAGGTGTGTTTATCGTGCTGTTGTATGGCATTGCACACTACCTAGTGACAAAGGGTATTGGCTTACGTAGCTAACCTTTGGTTCATCTAAGTAACAGGTAAAGAAAAAGGTCGATATAACATCGACCTTTTTTTGTTTTGCGTTAAGAGCAGAAGCCGACTATTCAGTCGTTTCTTCTTTCACTTCTTCTTTGGTTTCCGTTACCAAATCGAGAACTTGGTTATCGATAAGACGCGTCTTACCTAGGAAAGCCGACATTAGAATCACTGCTTGAGTTGATTCTGAAGTGATCGCTTGCAGAGTTTTAGCATCACAAATGAAGATTTCGTCAGGTTGAAGATCTGCAGCGCGTAGCTGGTCAGTAGCATCTTCAATCACTGATGCGTAATCATCGCGACCACCACGAATAGCGCTGCTGATCCAGCGCATAGTACGCGCTAAAACGGGCGCTCGTTGGCGCTCGTCAATCGTTAGGTTGCTATTGCGAGAGCTCATTGCCAAACCATCCATTTCACGAACGGTCGCAACGCCGACAACTTCAATGTCTAATGCTAAATCAGTGGTCATCTGGCGAATAACAGCAAGTTGCTGAAAGTCTTTCTCGCCGAAGCATGCAAAGTCTGGCTGAACGATATTAAACAGTTTAGTGACAATGGTTGATACACCACGGAAGTGACCTGGACGAGAGGCACCTTCAAGCATGTGAGATATGCCAGGGACCTCAACAAACGTCTGCTTGTCTAATCCATCTGGGTACATCACCTCTGGCGTTGGTGTAAATACTAGCTCAACCCCTTCACCTGTTAGTTTGCTTAAATCTGCTTCTAACGTTCGAGGGTAGTTGTTTAGGTCGTCTGCACGGTCAAACTGCATTGGGTTTACAAAGATGCTTACCACAACGATGTCGGCCAGTTCACGAGCTTTCTTTACCAGAGTCAGGTGGCCTTCATGCAGGTTTCCCATTGTCGGTACAAAAGCAACCGTACGTCCATCACGCTTAAACTGTTTAATCTGCTCACGAAGAGCCGCTATTTCAGCAAAAGTTTGCATACTTACTCCTAAGCGATTGTATGAGCTTCATCAGGGAAGCGCGCGCTCTCTACTTCTTCTTTGTATAGAGCTACTGCCTTACGCATATCACCTGTTTCTGCTAGGAAGTTCTTAGAGAACTTCGGCATGTAGTTCGCAGAAATACCGAACATGTCATGCATAACCAAGATCTGACCATCGGTAACATTACCTGCGCCGATACCGATAACCGGTACGTCACAAGCTTCTGTAATTCGTTTTGCCAATGAAGCTGGCACACATTCAAGTAGAACGATTTGAGCGCCTGCGTTTTGCAGTGCTAACGCGTCAGCAACCATTTTGTCGGCTTGCTCGTCGTCACGACCTTGAATCTTGTAACCACCAAAAATGTTCACAGACTGGGGCGTCAAGCCTAAGTGTGCACATACTGGTACTGCACGTTCTGTTAGCATCTTCACAGTATCAACCAACCAGCTTCCGCCTTCGATTTTTACCATGTTCGCACCAGCACGCATCAAAGTCGCTGCGCTCTCACAAGCTTGTTCTGGCGTCGCGTAGCTCATGAAAGGCATGTCAGCCATAAGAAGACAATTTGGGCTACCAGCACGCACTGAGCGAGTATGGTAAGCAATGTCTTCAACGGTTACTGGTAATGTATCGTTATGGCCTTGTAAAACCATACCCAGTGAATCACCGACAAGCAGAACTGGCATTTCTTGGCTTTCGAATAATTGAGCAAAGCTCGCATCATAAGCTGTCGAAGTCGCAAATTTACGGCCTTCACGTTTGCATTTGATCAGGTCGTTAATGGTTACTTTTTTCATTGGTTTTCCTTAATGCGCTTGGCTATTGTTGCCAAACATTGAGCCCGTTCTTATCTACTATTTTCAGTAGTTCTGTCAGCTCAGTCCCATCAGGGAGTTGTAAACTTGGTGCGATTTCAGCAAGCGGGTAGAGTACAAACTCTCGTTCTTTCATTCCATAATGAGGAACGATTAAGCGCTCTGAATCGATCACCTCATTGCCGTATAGCACAATGTCGAGATCCAAGGTTCTTGGTCCCCAACGTTCGTCTTTACGGACACGCCCTTGCTCTAGTTCGATCTTTTGAGTGCAATCAAGCAGTTCAATTGGCGTTAATTCGGTTTGGATAGCGACTACCGCGTTGATGTAGTCTGGTTGATTTTGCGGTCCCATTGGAGTGCTACTATATAGCTGAGAGGTCGCAATAAACGTTGATCGCGGTAGGCTTTTTAGCGTTTCGATAGCCAAATTTGCTTGGCTAACTGGGTCGGCAAGGTTGCTGCCGACCGCAATGTAAGCAGTTATCATTCTGATTGCTTACTCTTTTTGTTTCGGTAAGTCTTACGGCGACGATGGCCTGACTTTGATGGTGCTGCAACGTCGTTAGCCATTGCTTGACGCATGTTACGACCTGCAGTCTGATAACGCTCCCACCATTTTGCTAACTCTTTGGTTTCGCCACCTTCAATCTCACCACGCATTTCTAGGAAATCGTAGCCTGCACGGAATTTGTTTAATTCCATTAGACGAACAGCGCGTTTACCGTTGCGACGAGGCAGTCGAAGTTGTAGTTGCCAAACTTCGCGAATGGTTGCTGTGTGACGACGAGGAATCGCAATAGACTTTACTTGCTGATCTAGAATGATGTTACTCGCTTCCATGATCGCATCGTAGTGTGCCATACCCTGTTCAGCGACAAGTTTGTCTGCCAGCTTGTTCATTGGGTACCAAAGCATCGCTGCGAACATGAATGCTGGGTTTACTCGCTTACCATCTTCGATGCGAAGGTCGGTTGAATCGAGAACCAAATCAAGCATCTGCTCTGTGTGTGAGTCGTAATCTTCGGTGAAGTGCTCCGCTACCGCTGGGAACATCTGTTGGAATAGATTGTACTCGCGCATCAAGTGGTAGGTTTCTAAACCGTGACCTGATTGCAGTAATTTCAGAGACTCTTCGTAAAGGCGCGCTGCTGGGATATCTCTTAGAAGGTGAGCTAACTCTTCAATCGGGTCAGCCGTGTCTTCTTCGATGTCGAAATCCAGTTTAGCGGCGAAGCGCATTGCACGTAGCATACGTACTGGGTCTTCGCGGTAACGCGTTTCTGGATCGCCAATCAGGCGGATCAGTTTATCTTCTAAATCTTCTACACCACCCGCGTAATCGTGGATGCTGTAGTCTGCAATGTTGTAGTACATCGCGTTGATTGTGAAATCACGACGCTCTGCATCTTCATCAACACTGCCGTACACGTTATCGCGAAGTAGCATGCCTTCTTTCGATTGTGCAGAAACGTTCTTCGATGGTTCTTGGTGGTGACCACGGAAAGTTGCCACTTCAATGATGTCGCGACCAAACATGATATGTGCCAAGCGGAAACGGCGACCGATAAGACGACAGTTTCTGAAGAGGTGTTTGATTTGCTCTGGCGTTGCGTTGGTCGCAATATCAAAATCTTTTGGCTGAGAGCCTAATAAGATATCGCGCACACCACCACCGACTAGAAATGCGTCAAAACCCGCACCATTCAGGCGATATAGCACTTTTAGTGCGTTGTCGCTGATCTGCTTGCGTGAAATATTGTGCTCTTGACGAGTATAAATATTCAGAGCTAATTCGTGGAATCCGCGTTGTTCGCTTGGGGTATTGTCGTTTGTATTCATTAGTTTAGAACAAAGTAGGTATCGCCAACTTTGTTTTTCTCTTAGTCCAAAGTGGTAGTGCAGAGTTTAATTGCGGCTAATAATAGCTTAGCGCGAGCCATTTGAGAACATCGTCTGCTTAACCACATTGGTTGGTTATGGCATTTTTATGTGTCGTTTTTGCTATTTGCCGTGAGTTTCGAGCTAATTACAGTGCTCTTTTTGTAAACTATCAGGTAACTGACTGACGTTCCATTGCTGGCAGCCCCACAATAAAATCTCATCCATTGAAGCCTCACAAAGAGCCGTCGGGATATCAAAACCTAAGAATCGCATCGCGTTGAGTAACGTTGGTTTTGGGTTGTCTAGATCTATCGCGGTGGCATGGTTCTGTTTTGACAGTTTATTCCCCAAGCCATCGGTTGCCAATGGTAAGTGCAAGTAGCTCACTGTTTTTTGCTTGAGCGTCTTATACAAACTGATTTGTCGACCGGTGGGTTCTATCAGATCTGCGCCTCTTACGACTTCTGTTACTCCTTGTTCGATGTCATCAAGGACAACGGCCAAGTTATAGGCAAACAATCCATCTCTGCGTTTAATAATAAAATCTTCTACAGCTAGTGCTTTAGGGATTTGAATGGTGCCGTGGCGAACATCATCAAAGGACTCCACTGG
The DNA here is from genome assembly GCF_041470465.1 of Vibrio sp. 10N.261.55.F4. NCBI lineage: Bacteria > Pseudomonadati > Pseudomonadota > Gammaproteobacteria > Vibrionales > Vibrionaceae > Vibrio > Vibrio sp. 10N.261.55.F4. Next base: position 86,423 of record NZ_JBFRMM010000024.1, read on the forward strand.
AAAGTCCATGCACAAGCGCACCGCCTGTTCGCCTGAATCGATTAAGCCTGCATCTCGACAATGACCATTGTAAAAACCACCCAAAGCCTTTATCTGCTTGCGGGTGCATTGGCAGTAGTAGGCTTGATTGTCAGCGACCCATTGATCGATTTGAGCTTGATACAAGCCATGACGCTGACTTTGATAAACGACTTCACCATCCCAGAATAGATTGTAAGCCTCAAGCGTCTTAAGAATGAGGTCTGCAGCGCCGGCCATTTCTCTTGGCGGGTCGAGGTCTTCCATACGAACTAACCATTTTCCTTGGTTAGATTTCGCTTGAAAGTAGCTACCAAGAGCAGCAACGAGTGAGCCAAAATGAAGAGGACCTGACGGTGATGGTGCAAAGCGCCCGATATAATTCATGAGTGAACAACCTAATCTAAATGGTACCGCAGTAGCCGATTCTTAAGACGTTTGACAAGAGCTTTAATGCCTAGAACTAAGCTTCAATCTATAGAACAAGGTTTGATGTATAGAACTAAGGCTTAAAGCTGCTATTTACTATCAAGCGTGTGAAATACTTCGCTTGGATAACAAACAAAAAAGGGAGCCAAGGCTCCCTTTCTTTACATCTGCAAGAATTAACCTTGCATCTGTTTTTCTTTGATCTCTGCAAGTGTTTTACAGTCAATACAAAGATCAGCAGTTGGACGAGCTTCAAGGCGACGAATGCCAATCTCGATACCGCAAGAATCACAGAAGCCGAAATCGTCTTCTTCGATCTTGTCTAATGTCTTCTCAATTTTTTTGATAAGACGACGCTCACGGTCACGGTTACGTAACTCTAAGCTGAATTCTTCTTCTTGAGAAGCACGGTCAACTGGGTCTGGGAAATTCGCTGCTTCGTCCTGCATGTGGTGCACAGTACGATCAACTTCTTCCCTGAGCTGGTTGCGCCAAGCTGCTAAAATTTTTGTAAAATGTTCCGTTTGCTCAGGTGACATGTACTCTTCACCTGGCTTCTCTTGGTACGGTTCAACACCTGCGATGGCTAGGATGCCTAGCGCTTTTTTCTTAGATTCTGGCATACAGCATCTCCTATTTACACCTAGTCAACTGCAAAGCAGCTAATTTTAAGGCGGGTATCTATAGCAGAAAGAACGAATGGTGGCAAATACTCTTATTCAAACTTGCAATCAATGTGATTAGTTCAGCATCTTTGCTTAGCTATTGATAAATTCAACAGCTTGTTTTAGTTGTATTTGAGTACTGCTGAGCTCTGCTTTATAGCAAAGCACTTCAACTCCAGCGTCTTGTGCTTGTTTTAGTAATAACGAATATTTGGCGTCTATATGGTGTGCCGCAGACACTTTTTCAATACCTGAATGTAAAACAGTGAATAAAAGTACGGCTCTATTTCCAGATTCGACCATTTCTGTGAGTTCACGCAGATGTTTTTGGCCTCTGGTTGTGACCGCATCAGGGAAAAAACCTTGCCCTTTAGTTGACGTTTCTTGCTCGTCGAGCAAAGTGACGCTTTTCACTTCGATATAGCAAGGCGGCTTTTCGTTATCTTCAAGCAGAATATCAATGCGACTATTCTCACTGCCATATTTCACTTCGGTTCGTAACGCGTTATAACCTAAGAGTTCAACTATAGTCCCATTTTCAATTGCTTCCACTGCTAGCTGGTTTGCCCGCGCAGTATTTACACAAATACGATGACCTTTGTCTGTTTCTGAGATCTCCCAGCTGTTTGGGTACTTTCTCTTTGCATTATCGGAGGTTGAGTACCACACCGTATTGCCAGGAGTCGCACATCCTGTCATCGCTCCAGTGTTAGCGCAGTGGATAGTGCGCTCGCTACCGTCTGGAAGTTGGATGTCAGTGAGAAAGCGTTTATAGCGTTTAATAAGAGTCGCTGGCTCTAATGGAGGATTGAAGTGCATATTACTTATTTAGACAGGTAGGTTTTTATGTACAATGTTGCCAACATTACACCACAAGGTTCTCCCATTGCCACAACTGCCCATAGAAGCTGTGATGCCAGATCTGCTCGCTGGCGTAGAAACACACACTCAACTTATTCTAAAGGCCGCTCCCGGTGCGGGTAAGTCAACATTCTTCCCTTTACAGTTAGTTAAGACCAACGCCGTTCAAGGCAAAATCATCATGCTTGAACCGAGGCGTTTGGCTGCAAGGAATATTGCTACTTACTTAGCGAGCCAATTGGGAGAAAAGGTGGGAGAGAGCATTGGCTTTAGAGTTCGTGGTGAATCTAAAAGCAGCAGTGCGACTCGCTTAGAGATTGTTACTGAAGGGATCATGACAAGAATGATCCAAACCGACCCTGAATTAACTGGGGTTGATATGGTGATCTTTGATGAATTTCACGAGCGCAGTATTCACGCCGATACCGCATTGGCGTTTAGCTTAGAGATCCAAGAGGCGTTGCGTGACGATCTGAAAGTGGTAGTGATGTCGGCAACTTTAGATCAACAAGCTCTGCAAACTTTGCTGCCGAATGCCAAATACGTTGAATCACAAGGTCGCACCTTTCCGGTCGATTTCCGTTATCAGCCTCTTAACGCAAATGAATATCTAGCCCCTAAAATGGCTAACGTGATTCGCTCTCTGATGGAGAAAGAGTCAGGCTCACTTCTGGCCTTTTTGCCGGGCGTTTCTGCGATTAAGCAGGTGGAATCTCAACTAGAACAATTCGCCAATGATATCGATGTGTGTCCTCTGTATGGGCAACTCAGCTTTTCTCAACAGCAGAAAGCGATCGCGCCATCAGAGAAAGGGCGTCGAAAGGTGGTGTTAGCGACCAATATTGCTGAGACTTCTTTGACGATTGAAGGTATTCGATTGGTGGTTGATTCTGGGCTTGAACGTGTGGCGAAGTTCGATCTGAAAACCGGTATTACTAAGCTTGAGCAAGTGAAAATCTCGCAATCTTCAGCTGAACAACGAGCGGGCCGTGCGGGACGAATTGAAGAGGGCTTGTGCGTTCGTTTGTACAGCGAAACGCAGCTGATGCAGCAACCAGCTATACCAGAACCTGAAATTCTTCATTCTGATTTGTCTTCGCTGGTGTCTGAATTGACGCAATGGGGCGCTGCGAGTGCTGATGAACTGCAATGGTTAGACGTTCCACCCAAAGCTTCTATCGGGCAAGCCAAGCAACTCTTACAGACTCTTGAATTGTTAGACGATAATGGTCAATTTACGGCATTAGGAAAACAGGTCCAACGTTTAGGTCTAGAGCCTCGTATTGCCAGCATGTTGGTTAAAGCGCAGCAAGGTGGTCCTGCTCTGTTGAATGTCGCGATTGTTGCTGCTGCTTTGCTGGAAGAGCCGGAGCGCAATGTGACGGATATTCAACACTCTTTGCATCGACTTAAGCAAAGAAAACATTCCAAAAATAGCGTTGTGATGCAGCGAGCGAAAAGTCTCGCGAGCAAACTCAATCATCACTTAGATTTGTCACAAGCTGACGAATCATTGCTACCATTAGTGCTTTGTTTTGCCTTCCCAGACCGGATTGCACAAGTGAGAAGCGCGACCAGCAGTGCTTTCCTTTTGGCGAATGGCCACGGTGCTGAGGTTCGTGATGATGATCCACTGGCGAACAATAACTATATCGTAGTGATTGATTTGATGCGCAGCACAGGGCGAGCCAGTCAGATTTTCTTAGCCACCGCGGTTGATATCGCACAGTTAGAAGCTGAATTTCCAAAACTGTTTGTGCGTTCCGATTACGCCGATTGGGATGAGAAACGTGGCCGCTTAGTTGCTGAGCAGCGTGTATCTCTGGGCAAGTTGATTATCAGCACCAAAGCTTTACCTGATCCCGATGCGAATCAGGCGAGCCAAGCGCTGCTCAATTATGTCGCTCGATGTGGGTTGGATCTCTTAAATTGGACAGCTTCGGCTAAGCAGTTGGTTGAGCGTGTACGCTGTGCAGAGCTTTGGATGCCTGAGCATGATTGGCCAGCGATGGACGATGCGAGTTTGATTGAACACCTTGATGAGTGGCTATCTCCCTATCTGAATGGCATTAAGTCGGCAAAAGGACTGTCTAGTGTTTCGATTGAGCAAGCATTGTCGGCTTATCTTGGTTGGCCTTTGAATCAAGAAATCGACCAATGGTTGCCAACGCACTATCTGATGCCAACAGGCAGCAAGAAGGCCATTCGTTATCAATATCAATCTGAACCAGTGATCTCAGTGCGAATGCAGGAAGTCTTTGGCGAACAAGACTCGCCATTGATCGCGCAAGGGCGTAAAAAAGTAGTGCTTGAGCTCCTTTCTCCAGCACAGCGACCACTACAAATTACTCAAGATTTAGCTGGCTTTTGGGCTGGCGCGTACAAAGAAGTACAAAAAGAGATGAAGGGCCGTTACCCAAAACATCCTTGGCCGGATGACCCTGCTAACCATGTAGCAACCACTAAAACCAAACGACAGTTGAATCGATGATGACCAAAATGTTAACGCCAAAAAAGGCACCACCTAAAAAAGCGCCAGCAAAGAAGTCACCAGCGACCAAAGCCAAGCCAAGAAAACCAAGAGCGGCTGCGAAAAAGACCAAACCTAAGGCTAAGAAATCTGGCAAAAGAGGTTGGTTGAAGATCCTATGGGGCATTTCTTGGAAAGCGGGCTTAGCGCTTGCGGCATTGCTGTTGTTCGTCGGTATTTATCTTGATTCTGTGGTCAAACAGCGCTTTGAAGGTCAGCTGTTTGATTTGCCAACCGTGGTTTATGCGCGAGTGCTAGACCTGTCTCCGGGAACTCCGGTGAGTTTGGTTCAGGTTAAGAATGAGCTCGATGTACTTAATTACCGTAAGGTGAACGCGCCTCGTCACCCAGGCGAATACTCTTCTTCTTCGACCAAGATTGAAATGATTCGTCGTCCGTTCGAGTTTGTTGATGGACCGGAAGCGGATCGTCATGTGATGCTGCACTTCAATGGTAACGAATTAACTCGCATTCAGTCGCTGGAGAAGAAAGGCGACATGGGCTACCTGCGTGTTGAACCGAAAATGCTTGGCATGCTTGAGAAAAGTAACGATGAGCAGCGCCTGTTCTTAAAACGCAATCAGTTCCCAGAAGTGATGGTTGATGCCTTACTGGCAACCGAAGACCGAAACTTCTATCAACACGATGGTGTGTCGCCACTGGCCATCGCTCGTGCAATGGTCGTTAACGTCAAAGCTGGGCGAACGGTACAAGGTGGTAGTACGCTGACACAACAGTTGGCAAAAAACCTGTTCCTGTCCAGTGAACGTACATTGTGGCGTAAGGTTCGTGAAGCCTACATTGCACTTATCTTAGACCATCGTTACAGCAAAGACCGTATCCTAGAGGCTTACTTAAATGAGGTTTATCTTGGACAGAATGGTGGGCAAGCGATTCATGGCTTCGGTTTAGCGTCTCGTTTGTATTTTGGTCAACCTATTCAAGAGCTGCGCATCGATCAGCTAGCACTGCTGGTGGGTATGGTGAAAGGACCGTCGTATTACAATCCGGTTCGCTATCCTGAGCGTGCTAAGACTCGACGCGATCTGGTTCTTCGCTTATTGATGCAACAAGACATCTTAACTCCGCGACAATACGAAGAGGCGGCGAGTCGTGATTTGGATATTCAAGACAACCCACGCATTGCTAGCCGTCAGCCCGCTTATTTCCAACAAGTAAACATTGAGCTTAAGAAGTATGTCGGCGATCGATTTGAGGCGAAAAAAGGGATTCGAGTCTTTACCTCTCTGGATCCGGTATCTCAAGACAAGTTAGAGAAGTCGATTGCTCGTAAGGTGCCTGATTTATCGAAAACCGCAGGTAATAAGCTGGAAGCAGCAGCTATTGCCGTGGATAGAAATACCGGTGAAATCCGGGCGATGGTCGGTGGTAAGCGTACTGGCTACGATGGCTTTAACCGTGCCTTGAACGCGAGTCGCCCAATTGGTTCTTTGGTCAAGCCTGCAATTTACTTAACCGCACTAGAGCAGCCTCAGAAGTACACGTTGGCGACAACATTGAAAGACACGCCACTGAGCTTGAAAGGCAGTAAAGGTAGCGTGTGGAGCCCGAGAAACTTCGATCGTAAGTTCCGTGGCGATGTGCCTTTGTATGTGGCGCTTTCTAAGTCTTACAACGTACCTACTGTTCGTTTAGGCATGCAATTAGGCATTGATAGTGTCTCGGATACGATTGGAAAACTGGGGGTCGATAAAAATGAGATTCGCCCAGTGCCGTCGATGTTTTTGGGTTCGTTCTCACTGACTCCGTTCCAAGTTGCGCAGATGTATCAAACCATTACCAATTCTGGGCGTATAGCACCTTTGTCTGCGCTTCGCTCAGTTGTTGATAACGATGGCGAGGTTCTGTATCAGTCGATCCCTCGTGTATCACAAAGCGTTGACCAGCAAGCGGCTTGGTTGACAACGTATGCGATGAAACGTGGTGTGTCTGAAGGTACGGGGCGTTTCCTACAAGGTCAGTTTGCATGGGCAGGATTAGCCGGTAAAACGGGCACCAGTAATGACAGCCGAGACAGTTGGTTCGTGGGTGTTGATGGTCGCGAAGTCACTACCATCTGGCTAGGGCGCGATGATAATAAGCCGACTAAACTCACGGGCTCTAGTGGTGCGCTACGTGTTTATGCCGATTATCTGAAACATCGAACTCCAGAGCAGTTACTGTTGCCTTGGCCGAATGGCATTACGACGGCAAGTTTTACTCGAACTTCTCAAGGGGCTTTAGAGTTTGACTGTGACGGTACGGTTAAACTGCCGGTTTGGGATGAGAATGGAAACATTAAAAAGGGTTGTGAAAGTCAACCAAAACAGTGGCTAAAAAAGCTTTTTCAGTGGTAAAGTCGTAAAAGAAAAGAATGACAAGGATAGTTTAAAGAATGATTTCTCGTTGGATGGTGAGCGGCTTAGGCATTGTCGGTACTGTGATCAGTTTTCAGCTGTTTGCATCTACTGTGACACCGGTCGAACAATCTCAGCAAGCTGGACAAGCTCATAAAAGACCAACCGTTGCTGTTGTGCTTGCTGGTGGAGGAGCCAAAGGAGCGGCTCACATTGGTGTACTTAAAGCGCTAGAAGAGATGCAAATTCCGGTCGATTACATTACTGGTACCAGCATGGGTTCTTACGTTGGTGGGCTTTATGCGACAGGGATGAGTGCTGATGAGATTGAAAGTTTTATTTATACGGTTGATTGGAATCGCGGCTATCGTGATCGCGTTAACCGTAGTGATCGCCGAGTGCGTGACAAAGAATATGAAGACCGTTACCAACTGAACACCGATCTCGGTTTAGGTTGGGGCGAAATCAAAGCTAGGAAAGGTGTGGTTCAAGGTCAGAATATGTTGCGTATTCTGCGTGAGACCACAGGTAACCTATCTCCACTCGACTCTTTTGACCATCTTGCTATTCCCTACCGTTCAGTCGCAACCGACATTATTGAGCTTGAAGAAGTGGTCATCGACCATGGTCACCTTGTTGATGCGATGATGGCCAGTATGTCAGTTCCCGGCGCGCTTCCCCCTTATTCCTTAGATGGTCGAATGCTGGTTGATGGTGGTGTCACCAATAACATGCCCGTCGACGTAGCCAGAGCGATGGGCGCGGACATTGTCATTGCGGTGGATATCAGTACCAACTACAAAGGCAAAGATGATTTCACGAATTTTCTAGCCGCAGCTGACCAACTCTCTAATTATCTTGTTCAACGCAGCACCCAAGAGCAAGCTGAAACTTTAACAGACGATGATGTCTTCCTGCGCCCAGATGTTGGGGAAATGGAGACGACAGAATTTGATAAAATGCCATCGGCTTTCCTCGCGGGCTATGAAGCTGCTAAGCAGCATACTGATGAACTTTCTAAGCTATCGCTCTCAAATGCCGATTATCAGCATTATATCGAGGACAAACAAAAAGCGCGCAGACAGCTAAAACACGGCGATAAGACTGTCGTTGACCGAGTTGTTATCAATAACAATACCCACTATTCCGATAAGCTGATCGAAAACCGTTTAAACCTTGATTCAGGTGAGATTCTGAAGACCAGTGAAATTGAATCTAAAGTACAAGACCTCTATGCGCTAGATAGATTCGAGTTGGTGACTTATGAATTTGACACGGTAGATGGCGAGGAGCAACTGCTGGTCGATGTGAACGAAAAATCTTGGGGGCCAAACTACCTCAACTTTCGATTCTTTCTTGAAGATGATTTCTCTACTACAAGCCAATACTCGCTCGGTGTCTCAGCCAACTTTACTGATATTAATAAGCATGGCGCAGAGCTAAGAACCAATATCGAGATGGGAACGGACAAGCGAATTGAAGCGGAACTATACTCGCCATTCTTTTCGAGTCAAAAGCTGTTTACTTCGGCATCGGTTGTTTACAGCAAAGAGAACAGAAACCTACCCGCAGATATTGATGATATTGAAGAACCGACACTGGACGTAACGAAAGATTATCTCCCTATGACGTATAGTGAATATGTCGGTGAATTGGCATTAGGCTATCAACCAACCTTGTGGCAGGAGCTGACATTTGGTGTTCGTTATACAGATGGGGATGTTGAGGTTTCTTCGTTACCTTCATTGGGCAGTGGTGGCTACAAGCGTATTGGTGGCTTCATGGGTTACCGACTGGATACTTTGGATAATTTCAGCTTACCGACCAAGGGTTACTTTGTCGATTTAGAGTACCTCGTTTCTCATGATGATTTTGATAATGACAGCTCTCTTGGTGAATCGGATTTAACGTCTGAGAGTGATACGGTTTATGAGTTTTCGGCCAATTTCATGGCAGCAAAGAGTATTGAGAAGCATACTTTAGTCGCAAAGCTGGATTACGGTATTGTAGAGAGCAAAAATTCGATTTTCCCTATTGATCCCAAAGAGCTTGGTGGCTTCTTAAACCTGTCAGGTATTCCAAGGAATAGTATGATTGGTCAGAACTTGGCTTACACCAGCCTTATTTATCGTTATAAGTGGTTTGAAAATGACTTCGGCCTTTTTAAATCACCATTCTACGTGGGCGCATCCATTGAGCATGGTGGTGTTTGGTCGAACAATGATTTGAGTATTGATGAAGCGCCAATGTACACCGCGGGTTCTGTTTTCGCGGGTGTTGATTCTCCAATCGGGCCGATCATTTTAGCTTATGGCCGAACCGAAGATAATTTCGATTCGGTGTATCTGATTGTAGGTACGTCCTACAAATAATCATGCGCAGAGTCGCCATTTAAGTGCGTAATTAGGCAAAAATAGTGGGACTTTCGTCTTAACTTGCTATGTTGGTCAAAATGATAAGATTTTAATTTAACGTTAAATTTGCTATTCTACCGCCCACAGTTTGGCCTCTATGACGCCGCTCATCAATACAAATTGAATGACAAAAATGGCAATGGAGAGCCAAGTTTCCAAGGATGTTCACTTCTTTATTTTACTAACAATTATGAAGGGAAGAAGTGAACCGCAATGAGAGGAAAAAAGTCGTGCTTGAAGCCTACCGTAAACACGTCGAAGAACGTGCTGCCGAAGGAGTTGTTCCAAAACCACTAGATGCTGAGCAGGTAGCTGGCCTAGTTGAACTTCTGAAGAATCCACCTCAAGGTGAAGAAGAAATCATTCTTGACCTACTAGAAAATCGCATTCCACCGGGTGTAGATGAAGCTGCTTACGTAAAAGCTGGCTTCCTTACGGCTATCACTAAAGGTGAAGTAGCTTCGCCACTAGTAAGCAAAGCAAAAGCTGCAGAACTGCTTGGTACCATGCAAGGCGGTTACAACATCGAATCTCTAGTATCTCTACTAGACGATGCTGAGCTTGCTCCAATCGCTGTTAAAGCGCTATCTCATACTCTACTGATGTTCGATGCGTTCTATGACGTAGAAGAGAAAGCGAAAGCTGGCAATGCTGCTGCACAACAAGTACTTCAATCTTGGGCTGATGCTGAATGGTTTACAGCGAAAGATAAAGTAGCAGAAAAAATCACAGTAAAAGTATTTAAAGTCACTGGTGAAACGAACACCGATGACCTATCTCCAGCGCCTGATGCATGGTCACGTCCTGACATCCCAGTACACGCGAAAGCGATGCTGAAGATGGAACGTGATGGCATTACTCCTGATGAACAGGGTAGCGTTGGTCCAATCAAACAAATTGAAGAAATGCAAAAAGATGGCATTCCACTGGCTTACGTTGGTGATGTTGTTGGTACAGGTTCTTCACGTAAATCGGCAACAAACTCAGTACTTTGGTTCATGGGTGAAGATATCCCATTCGTACCAAACAAGCGTACTGGCGGTGTTTGTCTTGGTGGTAAAATTGCACCAATCTTCTACAACACAATGGAAGATTCAGGCGCACTACCCATTGAACTGAACGTACAAGACATGAACATGGGCGATATCATTGATATCTACCCGTACGAAGGTGTTGTTCACAAGAACGGTTCTGTGATTTCAAACTTTGAGCTAAGCAAAGTACTTCTTGATGAAGTGCGTGCTGGTGGCCGTATTCCACTGATCATCGGTCGTGGTCTAACGGGTCGTGCTCGTGACGCTCTAGGTCTAGCTGAAACGGATCTGTTTGCTAAACCAATCGATCCATCTGCATCTGATAAAGGCTACACGCTAGCTCAGAAGATGGTTGGTAAAGCATGTGGCGTTGAAGGTGTTCGTGCTGGTCAGTACTGTGAACCTAAAATGACGACAGTCGGTTCTCAAGATACGACCGGTCCTATGACTCGTGATGAGCTTAAAGATCTGGCGTGTCTTGGTTTCTCTGCAGACCTTGTAATGCAGTCTTTCTGTCACACATCGGCATACCCTAAACCAGTCGATGTAAACACTCACCATACGCTACCTGATTTCATCATGAATCGTGCGGGTGTTTCACTTCGTCCGGGTGATGGCGTTATCCACTCATGGCTAAACCGTATGCTTCTTCCTGATACTGTAGGTACAGGTGGTGACTCGCATACTCGTTTCCCTCTAGGTATTTCATTCCCTGCGGGTTCTGGCTTGGTAGCATTTGCTGCAGCAACAGGCGTTATGCCTCTTGATATGCCTGAATCTATCTTGGTTCGCTTTAAAGGTGAAATGCAACCGGGTATCACGCTACGTGACCTAGTACATGCCATTCCTCTTTACGGCATCAAGCAAGGCCTACTAACGGTAGAGAAAGCAGGTAAGATCAACGAATTCTCTGGTCGTGTACTAGAAATTGAAGGTGTTGAGCACTTATCTGTTGAGCAAGCATTTGAGCTTTCTGATGCATCTGCTGAGCGTTCTGCTGCAGGTTGTACCGTTAAGCTTTCTGAAGAGTCTATCTCTGAGTACTTGAACTCGAACATCGTGATGCTGAAGTGGATGATCGCTGAAGGTTACGGTGATGTTCGTACGATTGAGCGTCGTATTACAGCAATGGAAGAGTGGCTAGCTAACCCTGAGTTGCTGTCTGCTGATTCAGATGCGGAATACGCGCACGTTATCGAGATTGACCTTGCTGATATCGATCAACCAATCCTATGTGCACCAAACGATCCAGATGATGCTCGTCTTCTATCTGACGTTCAAGGCACAGAGATTCAAGAAGTGTTCATCGGTTCTTGTATGACCAACATCGGCCACTTCCGTGCCGCTGGTAAGATGCTAGAAGAGTTTAACGGCTCGCTAAATACTCGCCTATGGGTGGCTCCGCCAACGAAGATGGATAAAGACCAACTGACAGAAGAAGGCTACTACGGCATCTTCGGTCGTGCTGGGGTACGTATCGAAACTCCTGGCTGTTCACTATGTATGGGTAACCAAGCTCGTGTTGCTGATGCTTCGACGGTTATGTCGACGTCAACGCGTAACTTCCCGAACCGCTTAGGTAATGGCGCGAACGTTTATCTGGCTTCTGCTGAGCTTTCTGCTGTTGGCGCGATTCTAGGTCGCATCCCAACGAAAGAAGAGTACTTAGAGTACGCTGAGAAGATTAATGCAACCGCTGCTGATACATACCGTTACCTGAACTTCCATAAAATGGGTCAGTACACGGAAAAAGCAGACACGGTTATCTTCCAAGAGCCTGCGTAACGTCTGATTTTGTTGTAAATATAATTAAGGCCGCTGTGAATAGCGGCCTTAATTGCTTTTAGCATACAGCGAAAATTGCTTTTAGCTTACAGAGAGCTCGATTAGTGCTTAATCGTATACATTGCTGCAACATTGCGAGCAGTAAGTTCAATATTTTCAGCCGCTTCAGCCAAAGCTGTCGGCAAGTCTACTGAACGGTTCACTACCGCAAATACCGCGTCGATACCATGCTCATGAACCACACCACAATCACTGGCTAGACAGCCGGCAATACCGATGACAGGCAGTTTATGTTTTTTGGCTGTGCGAGCGACACCAATCGGTGTTTTGCCATGAATGGTTTGGCTATCAATGCGCCCCTCTCCTGTAATCACAAGATCAGCATCTGAGACTATTTCATCTAAATTGACGGCGTCCATTACGATGTTAATACCAGGGCGAAGCTCCGCATTTAACAGGCCAACAAGTGCCGCGCCTAGACCGCCTGCCGCGCCAGCACCAGGGAGATCAATGACATCGACGCCTAACTGGTTTTTCATGATACTGGCATAATGAGCAAGGTTAGCATCTAACAGCTCAACCATTTCTGGTGTTGCGCCTTTTTGCGGACCGAATACCTGTGATGCCCCTTTTGGTCCGCATAATGGATTATCGACATCACAAGCGACCTCTAAGCGTACGTTTTGTAGGCGTGGGTCGAGGTTGGTGAGATCAATGGTTGTCAGTTTTGACAGTTCACCACCACCAAACACCAGCTCGTGACCCTCTGCATCTAGCATACGAATGCCTAGCGCTTGAGCCATTCCTAAGCCACCATCATTGGTCGCACTACCACCAATGCCAATAATAATATGCTCAACACCTTTATCTAATACGGCTTTGATCAACTCACCCGTACCATAGGTAGTGGTTTTTAGTGGATTACGTTGTTCTGGAGAGACTAAATCTAGGCCGGAAGCGGCCGCCATTTCAATAATGGCAGTTTTACCGTCACCGAACATACCGTAGAAGCCTTCGACAATTTCACCTAATGGACCAATCACTGGATGTTGGATGATAGAGCCATTGGTCGCATCCACCAGAGATTGTACTGTGCCTTCACCACCATCAGCCATTGGTAATTTTACGTATTCGGCGTTTGGTATTAGCTGTTTAAAGCCATCTTCAATCGCTTGAGCAACGCCCATTGCTGATAGGCTTTCTTTATATGAGTCAGGAGCAATTACAATTTTCATTTTGATACCTTTAAACTTAAACAAACAGACCAAATACACCGAAGATCATTACTGAGACGAAGGCGATAACAAGACCGACCGCTGACTCATAAGGGATGAGTTTTAGACGTTCATGAATACTCATATGTACCGCACCACCCGTGGCATGGAAGAAGCTACCATGTGGCATATGGTCAAGTACTGTCGCACCAGAGTGGATCATTGCTGCGCCTGCGAGAGCTGGAACACCTAGCTCAAGAATGGTGCTGGCAAATACATTCGATGCCACTACTGTTCCGGCAGTTGTCGATGCGGTTGATAGTGCCATCAGTGCGCCAGAAAACGGAGCAAGTAAGTAAGAAGGCAGCCCAGACATCGTCAGCACTTCAATCAGATCAGCTTTTAGTCCTGAGTTAGCAATGATGCCTGCAATGGTTCCTGTGCCCAGTAGCATTACAGCAACCGGTGCCATACGTGACAAGCCTGAAACCGCAAAGCTATTGGCTTGTTTGAAGCGACCCATAGCCAGTGCACCCAGCAATCCACCCAAGGGTAATGCAATTAGAGGATCAACATTGATATCAGCGAGTGGTCGCAGCGCGAGTAGGGCAATAGCCACTAACGGTGCAACGATTGAAGAAGAAAAGCTTGGCAGTGAACTTTGATCCGCTTTGACCACTTCACTTTCCGCTACTTTTGAACCTTTATTGACGAGGCGCTTTGCCAAGAAGTAGGCGAAAAGCAGCCCAAATAGACCCGGAATCACGCCTGCAGCCATCACAGAGGTTAACGGAACATTGAACGCATCAGCCGCCGCAATGGCATTTGGGTTAGGCGACATGACATTACCTGCTTTACCGCCGCCCACCATCGCCAAAAGGATCGCGGTTTTAGAAAGGTCTGCGCGCCGAGCAATAGCCAGTGCAATAGGAGAAACCGTGATAACGGCCACATCAACGAAAACGCCAACAGCGGTTAAAATCATGGTCGCAATGGCAAGAGCAAGTAAGGCGCGAGTTTCGCCTACTTTTTTGATGATGGATTCTGCAATCGAGGTAGCCGCCCCTGATTCAATTAGTACGCCGGCCAACACACCAGCGGCGAGAATTCGCATCACTGAAGTGACGATCCCTTGGGCACCACCTATCATTAACTCAACGGTTTCGGTGAGAGAAACGCCGCCAACCACGCCGCCAACCAAAGCACCGATGATCATGCCGTAGGTGGGTGGCACTTTTTTAAGAATGAGCGCGATAGCAACAATCAATGCTGAAAGTGCGCCAAGAGTTGAAACTTCAATCATGTTCTATTTCCCAGATAACGATGTGTCATTTTCGGCAAATATAAAGATATAGGGTTGGTAAGTCTTTGTCATTCTCTACAAATAAGTGCTCAGATCGGTCCTTTTAAATTGTGCAGTTGCACATTTTTTAGCTCGACCAGTGGAATAGATTTATTGCAATGTAGAGTTGAAATAGATCGTCTATATTGTTGATATTTAATGATGTTATTTGGTTTATCTTGTCTGTTCGATAGCGTAGCGTATTGCGATGGATATGTAGTTCGTTACAGGTGAGAGCTGAATCACAGTTCTGCTTTAAATATGTCTTCAAAGTTTTGATCAGTATCCCTTTACTGTCCTGTTGTTGAAGATGTAGGTAAGACTGCTCTAGTTGCTCACGAATCCATGGATCTTGTAACAGGCTACTCATAATGGCCGGCAGTCGATAGTCTTGATAGAAAAACATGTCTCCGGGGCGGTTACCGACACTGCGCATAGTGAGCTCAGCGGTATCATATGAGCGTGCTAAACCAGAAAGTCCGGTAAAGTAATCCCCAAGCGCAATCTTGATTTGAAACTTAGCTTCTTTCTTTATTCTTTTGAGTAGCAATTTCACGCGCTTGGCTTCTGCATCCTTGGACCAGCTGTTCCCTATCAGGGTTATAGGCTTGAGTACCACCACTTCGTTTTGTGAAACAGACAAGATACCGACTAAATTATCGCGCTCGGGATATTCAAGTAAATGTACTAATTGCTGTAAGTTTTCCAATGAAGGCGCAGTGTCTCCTATCGGTAACACCTTGACGATGGCGGCAATCCGCGGTTGTGCAAGGTCGAGATCCAGACGCTGTGCGATGGATTGCAGTTGCATGTCATTAAGCGTGCTACCTCGGATTAATTGCAATACCAATTCTTCACGATGCCTCTTATTCCATTCTACTTGAGACATAAGTACAGCTTGTTCAACAATAAGCTCAGCGGTCATCTTCACCAGCTCACCAAAATGATGAACTTGCTGCAGTGTCCCAGAAACCCCAATCGCCCCAATGACATTATCCTGAAATAGAATCGGTAAATTAACTCCAGGCTTAACCCCTTTTAGGTGTTCGGCAGTGGCTTCGTCAATATTAACGACTCGTGATTCGGTGATGGCAAGTACCGCTCCTTCATGTTTTTGGTATAAGCGAGTAGGATCACTGGATCCAATAATGCGACCTTTATTATCCATCACATTAATCGAGTGTGGGATGATCTTCATGGTTCGTTCGACAATTTGTTTGGCAATCATTTCGTTCAACTGCATAGAGCCCTCCTCTTCATTGACTGTGTAGGTTGGATCGTAACGATAAATTCGTCAATACGCTCGTTTCTGACAAGACAATGGTATACTCAGAAATAGTATCGCTTGAGCATTAATGCAGTATAGGTTGAGTTATGGAGTTTGAATTTACTAGAAACACTCTAATGGGTGAATACTATGTGAAATGCAGCATGGGCCATGAGATTGTTGGCCGTTGGCTTCAAGAAGAGATCGGTAAAGATAAGCAAAAATTAGATCATGTGATGGCGTTGATTGAGCAATCTCGACAGGACTTGAGCAATGAAGTGACGTTGCTTGGCAAAGAGATTAGCCTTGCGATTAATGAAGACGAAGTAACGATTCAAGAAAACGTGTTAGCGCATGAGCAAGAGATGGAAGAGGGCAGTGAGTTCGACTTCTATAACTGTGAAAGCCAAGCAAGCTGTGGAATCGACGATTTCGAACTGCTCATCGAACGCTGGATGGATTTTTTAGGTTACTAGTCCTAAGACCTATTTGTTAGTCATTCAGAGCTTTGAAGGCTCCGTTGCCCAAAACTGGAGCAATAAGAGCATCGCGCATTAAGATAGTGAAAAGGCTGCACCATGTTGGTGCGGCCTTTTTCGTTATTACGACCTTATTATCTTCATCTTATTTAAAATCAAGCACTTAACTTTTTGGCACGCTACTTGGATTGTAATAAGAGAATTAACGGATTAAGTAAGAATTTAAGGAACGAATATGAAATTAATAAATGCCATTGTTAAGCCATTCAAATTAGACGATGTACGCGAAGCGCTCTCTGATGTGGGTATTGAAGGTATGACTGTTTCTGAAGTGAAAGGCTTTGGTCGTCAGAAGGGACACACTGAATTGTATCGTGGTGCAGAGTACCAAGTGGATTTCCTACCAAAGGTGAAGCTAGAGATTGCTACCCAAGCTGAGAATGTTGACCGAGTTGTTGAAGCGATTAGCCAAGCGGCACACACCGGAAAAATCGGCGACGGCAAAATTTTTGTGTATGACCTAAGCCAAGCCGTACGAATTCGTACTGGTGAAATGGATGCTGAAGCACTTTAAAGAATTACAAGGACTGGAGACTTTAATATGGAACTTACAACAACAGTAACGGAACTACGTTACGCACTAGACACTTTTTTCTTCCTCATTTCAGGTGCGTTGGTAATGTGGATGGCAGCAGGCTTCGCGATGTTAGAAGCTGGCCTAGTTCGTTCAAAGAACACCACAGAAATTTTAACTAAGAACATCTGTTTGTACGCAATTGCTTGTACAGCTTTCTTAGTGGTTGGTTACAACATCATGTATGTCGACAACGGTGAAGGCGGTTGGTTGCCATCATTTGGTACTCTAATTGGTACACAAGGTGAAGGCGCAGATCACTCTCTAGAATCAGACTTCTTCTTCCAGGTAGTATTCGTTGCAACAGCAATGTCTGTAGTATCTGGTGCGGTTGCTGAGCGTATGAAGCTTTGGTCATTCCTAATCTTCTCTGTAGTACTAACAGCGTTCATTTACCCTGTTGAAGGTTATTGGACTTGGGGCGGTGGTTTCCTATCAGAAGCGGGTTTCAGTGACTTCGCAGGTTCAGGTATCGTACACATGGCTGGTGCAGCAGCAGCGTTAGCTGGTGTTCTACTACTCGGTGCTCGTAAAGGTAAATACGGTAAGAACGGTGAAATCTACCCGATTCCTGGTTCAAACATGCCACTTGCAACGCTAGGTACATTTATCCTTTGGTTCGGTTGGTTCGGTTTCAACGGCGGTTCTCAACTGATGGTTTCGGATTTTGAGAACGCAACAGCAGTAGGTCAAATCTTCCTTAACACCAACGCAGCAGCAGCAGCAGGCGCAATTGCAGCACTACTAGTATGTAAAACAACTTGGGGTAAAGCAGACCTAACAATGATTCTTAACGGCGCGTTAGCTGGCCTAGTAGCAATCACTGCAGACCCTCTATCACCATCACCTCTATTTGCTGTAGCGATTGGTTCGGTATCTGGTGCATTGGTTGTATTCAGCATCATCGCTCTAGACAAAGCTAAGATTGATGATCCAGTAGGTGCTATCTCTGTACACGGTGTATGTGGTTTCTTCGGTCTAATGGCTGTGCCACTAAGCAACGCTGATGCAACGTTTGGTGCTCAGCTAATGGGTGCAGCAGTCATCTTTGCATGGGTATTCGGTGCTAGCCTAGCAGTATGGGCGGTGCTTAAAGCAACAATCGGTATCCGAGTAACGGAAGATGAAGAACTTGAAGGTATGGACATGCACGATTGTGGTGTCGGCGCTTACCCTGAGTTTGTATCAGTAAAATAATCAACAGTCGTCGCCTAATCTGAATGGGTTAGGTTGGACAAAGAAAGCCCCGCAACTCTTGTTGCGGGGCTTTGTTGTATTTACGGTTGCACAATATATATAAACACGAACGTTGAAGTTAGGCTCATTGTTTAAGGGGAACGACAAGACACAAAGTTGAAATGGTTTGTTACAAAAGTGAGAGTTTGAATGGTCTGAGTAGACGGATTTTTTGTTGGTCGTCATTGTAATTATGTTAATGATGAATATAATAACGCAACTGATAGACATTATCATTTCGATATAAAGGATTTTACAATGAAGAAACTGCTAACACTTTCAGCTCTAGCGTGTGGTGTAATTGCCCCGACAGCAATGGCTGCGGAAGAAGTAAACGTATACTCTTACCGTCAACCTTTCCTTGTTGAGCCAATGTTCAAAGAGTTCACAAAAGAGACTGGTATTAAAGTAAACGTTAAGTTTGCTAAAAAAGGTTTAGCAGAGAAGTTAGCTCAAGAGGGTGAATACAGCCCAGCTGACGTTGTCTTAACTGTAGATATCAGCCGTCTATCTGAATTAACTAAACAAGGTCTAGTTCAATCTGTAGAGAGCGATGTACTTGAAAAGAACATCCCAGCTCAATACCAAGATACAGATAACGAGTGGTTCGCTCTAACAACTCGTACACGTAGCGTTTATTCTTCACGTGACCGTGTTGGTCGTCTAGGTGAAGAGTTCACTTACGAAGATCTAACTAAGCCTGAATTTAAAGGCAAAATCTGTACTCGTAGTGGTAAGCACCCATACAATGTTTCTCTAGTATCTTCGATGATTGCTCACAAAGGTGAAGCTGAAACGAAAGAATGGCTAGAAGGCGTAAAAGCAAACCTAGCACGTAAGCCTCAAGGTAACGACCGCGCGCAAGTTAAAGCGATTAAAGAAGGTCTATGTGATGTTGCTCTTGGTAACAGCTACTACCTAGGTAAGATGGTTAATGATAAAGAGCAAAAAGCTTGGGCTGACTCTGTTTACATTAACTTCCCTAACCAAGAGACTACAGGTACTCACGTAAACATCTCTGGTATGGCAATGGCTAAATACTCTCCAAATGAAGAGAATGCTGTTAAGCTGATGGAATTCCTATCTGGTGACACAGCACAAAGCATGTACGCAGAAGTGAACTACGAATACCCAGTGAAAGCAGACGTTAAACCTTCTGAGCTTGTTGCTTCATGGGGCGAGTTCAAAGCGGATACTATTTCTCTAGATGAAATTGCAAACCACCACGCGGCTGCAATCAAGCTATTAGACGAAGTTAAGTTCGATCTATAATTTATTACGGTAGGCTCCGGCCTAAGTAAAATGACAACCTCAAGTCGCCATTTTGGTTACTTGGGGTTGTTTGTTATTGGAAAATCACTTTTTGATACAAAGCACCCCGTTGATCCCTTGAGTTATTAGCATCTCACCTTGAAGTCATTAGAGTATATGGGTATAAATAACCCCACCATTAAAAGGATATGAGATGTATTTGCAAATGCATTTGTGTTTCATTAAGCCTCGTTGTAGTTAGGCGATGAAAGAAAAGAATTATTTATGGAACACCAGTAGCGGCATTATTGCTGTATTACTGGTTTTACCGATCTTAGCTATTTTTACGACGGCTGTTGGAGAAACAGATGAGCTATTTTCTCATCTGATGTCCACAGTGATGCCTACCTATGCCTACAACACGGTGGTTTTAGTCATAGGAACCATGTTTCTGTCTTTAGTTTTTGGTATTCCGTCGGCCTGGGTTATGGCAATGTGCCGTGTTCCGGGAGAGCGTGTTTTGCAGTGGGCACTCGTCCTGCCATTAGCAATGCCAGGCTATATTGTTGGCTATATCTTTACCGATTGGTTCGACTTTGCCGGCCCTGTTCAGGTTCTACTGCGAGATCTTACTGGGTGGGGACCCGGTGAGTATTGGTTCCCAGATATTAGAACCTTATCCGGCGCTAT
Organism: Vibrio sp. 10N.261.55.F4; assembly: GCF_041470465.1. Lineage (NCBI taxonomy): Bacteria > Pseudomonadati > Pseudomonadota > Gammaproteobacteria > Vibrionales > Vibrionaceae > Vibrio > Vibrio sp. 10N.261.55.F4. Next base: position 106,629 of record NZ_JBFRMM010000024.1, read on the forward strand.
TATTGTTCTGTCTCTCGTTCTCTATCCTTATGTTTATTTGCTGTGCCGCGCGGCATTTATGGAGCAAAACGTCTCCTTATTACAATCTGCTCGTTTGCTAAAATGCTCGCCTTGGGAAAGCTTCCGTCGTATCTCCTTACCACTTGTTCGTCCATCAATGGCGGTCGGTTTATCGCTTGTTGCTATGGAGACCATCGGTGACTTTGGTACCGTGAGTTACTTTGCGGTAAATACTTTAACGACTGCGGTTTATGATACTTGGCTAGGCTACTCAAGCTTAACGGCAGCTGCGAAAATATCGGCAATCATGCTGGTTATCGTGATCCTACTGTTGAGCTCAGAGCGATACAGTCGCCGTAAGCAGAAGCTATTCCAGAATCAGTTCAGCAGCCGCGAAGATTTTCGTTACGACCTTTCTGGTTGGAAAAAATGGCTGGCACTATTCTGGTGCTGGGGATTAGTTTGCGTTGCGTTCTTATTCCCTCTTGGCCAGCTCATTATTTACGCCTACAAATATTTTGCTCAAAGCTGGACCCCTGAATTCAGAGAATATGCCATCAACAGCCTTTACGTTTCGGTAGCTGCTGCGATTATTGGCGTGATTATCGCGATGATTGTTAACTTTAATCAACGCGTTAGTCCGAGTAAGAAAAATCAGGCTTATATGCGTCTCGCTTCGATGGGCTATGCCGTTCCAGGCACCGTGTTAGCGATTGGGGTGATGGTACCTGTTTTGTTCATGGATCACTTGGTCAATGACATTGCGAAAGTGATGGAGTGGGGGCGACCTGGTTTGATCTTCTCTGGCTCCATGTTCGCGCTAATTTTTGCCATGGTCGTACGTTTCTCTGCAGTGGCAATTGGCAGTATTGAAAGCAGCTTGAGTAAAGTATCCCCTTCATTGGATATGGCCTCAAAAACCATGGGTTGCAATACCAATCAGATGTTACGCCGTGTTCATTTACCTTTGATTAAACGTGGCGCATTGATCGCTGGCTTACTGGTGTTTATCGAATCAATGAAAGAGTTGAATGCGGCCTTGCTGCTGCGTCCTTTCAACTTCGAGACATTGGCGACTTATGTTTATAACTATGCCTCAGATGAGCACCTAGAATTGGCGGCGATGCCTGCTGTATTATTGGTGTTGGTGGGTTTAATTCCTCTGATCATCGTAAACCGTTCCTTGGAGCAGAAAAACTAATGAGTTGTGCATTATCAATTAAAGATCTGACTTGTAAGTATGAGTCGCAAACCATTTTGGAAGCGCTCTCGTTAGAAGTTGAGCATGGTGAAATTGTTTGTCTTCTTGGTGCGAGTGGCTGCGGTAAAACGACCTTACTGAAGGCGATTGCAGGCTTACTTCCATTAAGTAGCGGTGTGATGAGTTTGAACTGTCAAACCATTGATGATGGCGAGAATTGGTTGCCACCAGAGCAGCGTAACATTGGTATGATTTTCCAAGATTACGCCCTGTTTCCGCATCTGACGGTAAACCAGAATGTCGGCTTTGGCTTGACAGACCTTTCTGAGCAGCAAAAGAAAGACAAAGTTCAAGAGATGCTGGAGTTGGTTCACTTAGATGAGTACGGTGACCGCTACCCACACCAACTTTCAGGTGGTCAACAACAGCGTGTCGCTATTGCTCGTTCTTTGGCGTACAAGCCAGACTTGCTACTGTTAGATGAACCATTCTCAAACATCGATACTCAGGTTCGTCATGAGCTGATTTCTCAGATTCGCAAGATTTTTAAGAAGCAGGGTGTTACAGCTATCTTCGTAACTCACAGCCGTGAAGAAGCGTTCGCATTTGCAGATAAAATGGCAGTAATGAACCATGGTGTGATTGAGCAGTATGGTTCGGCATCTGAGTTGTATTTCCATCCTTCAAGTAAGTTTGTTGCAGACTTTTTGGGTGGCGGTAGCTACCTCAATGCACAGCGTATTTCGGAGCATGAATTTGAAACCAGTTTGGGTATGGTTGAAGCCAAACCGCAAACGGAGATTGAGTTCGGCAATACATGTGAGCTTCTGCTAAGGCCCCAGCATATCCAAGCAAGTTACGAGCAAGATAGTGCTATTTCGGTGCTAGAACAGCAATTTATGGGTGATCACTGTCGTTATGTAATCGAAGCGCATGGTCAGAAGTTATTAGCAACCTCGTCAGAAGCACTTGAAGTGGGTATGCCGGTCAACGTAAAAGTCGATACCAAAGGCGTATTGGCTTTTTAAAGAGATATAACGCGATACTAATCGTTACAAGAATCGCGATAAAAAAGCCCAGCACTTTAATCAAAGTACTGGGCAAGAGTTCTTCACTTATAGGCTTTAACAAGGCAGTGATTTGTTAAGTCCCATACAAAACTGCTGCACTCTATAAGCCTATAGAGAGAGGAAGTCTTTCACTTTTTGAAGAACACGTTCTGCAGTGTCTTTATCTTCCATTTCTGCGAAGATTCGTAGTAACGGCTCTGTTCCTGAGAAGCGAGCAATGACCCAGCCGCCATTCTTGAAGTACACCTTGGCACCATCTTCATAGCTGACTCTTTCAATTTCGTATTCAAATTCAGGCAGTTGCTTCTCGACGTAGATCTTAGTGTAGAGCGCTTCTTTCTCTGAAGGTTTAAACTTATAATCGCCTTCTGCGGTATAGGCATAGCCATATTTAGAGTAAATCTCATCAAGTAATTCAGACAGCTTCTTGCCTGTCACACTGATCATCTCAACCAGTAAGCTTGAAGCAAATACGCCATCCTTACCTTTGATGTGACCACGAATGGTTAAACCACCTGAACTTTCGCCACCAATCAGAGAGTCATCGGCCTCCATTTGTGAGCTGATATGCTTAAAGCCTACAGGAACCTCAAAGCTCTTCTCACCATGATCTGCCGCCACTTTATCCAGTAGGTGTGTGGTTGCGATGTTACGAACGACAGAGCCCTTCCAGCCTTTGTATTCCAGCAAGTAGTAGTAAAGTAGGAGTAGCACTTCGTTAGGGTGAATGAAGTGACCTTTCTCATCGATGATTCCCAAACGGTCAGCATCGCCATCAGTACCAATACCAATGTCATAGCCTTCTGCTGCAACTAAGTGCTTCAAGCGATACAGCGTTGCAGCATTTGGCGACGGCATTAAGCCACCAAAATCTGGGTTTTTGCCATCGTTGATGACGTCGACATCACAGCGACCGTTAATCAGCACGGTTTGCAGAGCGTTTTTCGCCACACCAAACATTGGGTCGATCAGCACGCGTAGATTCGCTTTCTTAATCGATTCAATATCGATGGCATTAATGATGGAATCAACAAAGGCGTTCATCGGGTTGATGATTTCGATCTCTTTGTCATTCAACGCTTGCTCGAAATCGACACGAATAATATCTTCGTTGGTCAGTGTTGCGATTTGCTGTTCGATCTTCTCTGTGATGATCTCATCAGCATCACGGCCACCTTCAATGAATACCTTGATGCCATTGTAATCGGCTGGGTTGTGAGAGGCGGTAATACACGCCGAGTAGGTGCATCCCATCTCTTTTGCTTGGAACATCACGATAGGTGTTGGAACAAACTTATCGATGAAGCTTACTTTGATGTTGTTCGCCGCAAGTACTTCTGCAAACCAACATGCGGCTTTATCGGAAAGGAAACGACGGTCATAGCCGATCACAAACCCATTCTTGGCTGCATCTTCGTTGTTGATGATGTTAGCGAGTGCTTGCGCTACCAAACGGACGTTTTCTCTAGTGAACTCCTCACCAATGAAAGCGCGCCAGCCACCTGTACCAAATTTAATCATTAGAAAATCCTTTTAGTCTCATTGTCTCAAGCCTGTAAAGACTTGAGACAAGAGCTGTTCGTTAAATTGCGTGACTAGCCTAGAACAACGACAACATCGTTCACGCTGCCTTCTGCTTGTACTGGGATAGCGCCTTCAACTGATTCACCATTGATAGTGATAGAGGCAACGCCTTTGCTTACTGCATTCGGGTTTTGCACTGTGATGTTGTAAGTTGCGCCACGCCATTGACGAGTAACCTCGAATTCTGGCCAATCAGTCGGGATACAAGGATCAACCGTTAAGCCTTCAAAGCCTGTACGAACACCAAGAATGAAGTTGGTTACCGCGAAGTAAGCCCAACCAGAGGTACCGGTTAACCAAGGGTGGTTTGCACGGCCGTGGTCTTGGTGATCTTTACCCATGATGAACTGCACGTACGAGTATGGTTCTGCGTAACGCGTTTCAATCATGTCGTTTTGGTTGTATGGGTTCAGTGCGTCATAGAATTTCATCGCACGGTCACCACGGCCTAGTTTCGCTTCTGCTACCCAGGCCCATGGGTTAGGGTGAGAGAAGATTGCGCCGTTCTCTTTTACGCCTTGGTAAACGCGAGTTACGAAACCGATATCATCGTTTGGTGTTGCAAATGAAGGAGAGTTTAGGTGTAGGCCGTATTCTGAGAAAAGGTTCTCATCAACAGCGTCCATCGCTTTCTCACCGCGTTCTTGAGATACAGCACCAGATAGAACGGCTAGCGTGTTTGACTCAAGGTGTACACGACCTTCAGCTTGTTGAGCGGTACCGATCTTGTCGCCATTTTTAGTTAGACCACGGATGTACCAGCCGCCTTCGTCATCCCAAAGGTGCGTTTCACACGCTTCGCGAACGTTAGCTGCCATTTCAGTGTATTTCGCAACATCAGCATCGTTATTACGGAACTTAGCAAGATCTAGGAATTCTTGTAGCGCCCAGAAGTGTAGGAATGAAACCATTGAAGATTCACCACCACCTAGGTTCAAACAGTCATTCCAGTCAGCTCGAAGACCTTTACAGATACCCGTTTGACCCACGTATTCAGCAGAGAAGTTCAGTGCCGCTTTCATGTGTTCATAAACTGTCGCCTCGCCACCGTCTGCGTATGGAATCACTTCATCGAAGAAGTCGTGCTCACCGGTTTCCATTACGTATTTGATAATGGTCGGAACGATCCATAGGTGGTCATCAGAACATGTGTCTTCAATGCCGTGGATCTTGTCGTCATCTGACGGTGTTGGAACAACTGTTGGTGATTTTGATGGCTCAACGTCGGCTTTCTCTGGATCGAACCAGTCAGGATCGAACAAGTGTAGACCGTAGCCCGCTTTCACTTGGCCGCGAAGCAGGTCGATAATACGTTTCTTGGTCATTTGTGGGTTGGCATGGGGTACTGAAATAGCATCTTGAGCCGTATCACGGTAACCAAGACCAGTACGACCGCCAACTTCGATGAATGATGCAAAGCGTGACCAAACCACACAGGTTTCCGCTTGGTATAGCGTCCACGTGTTGATCATTGTGTCTAAGCCTTCGTTTGGCGACTTAACTTGGAATTTGTTGCAACGCTCGTCCCAGTGATCTTTGATGCCTTGGAAAGCGGCGTCTACGTTTGCTGTGTCTTGGTACTTCTCACGTAGGCGTTCACCGTTGCCTTTACCGATACCGAGTACATACGCAAAGCGAACTTCTTCACCGGGTTGAATCGTAAATTGCTTGTGCAGAGAACCACAATGGTTGTAACAAGTTTGAGCGCTGTTAGAACACTTACCGTTTTCAACCGCAATTGGATTTGCTTCATCACGGTACATACCAAGGAAGTTGTCACGTTGGCCATCGTAGCTGTCTGGTGAGAAAGTTGAAGCTAGGTAGTAGAAGCCTTCAAAGTCGTTAGTGTTGTAGTACAGGTCGTATTCCAGAACACCTTCTTGGTAAGACGTGCCCGCAGAGTACAAAGACATCTGATGGTTTTGATTGTCTGATTGAATATGGCTGAAAGAGAACTCAACAAACGAGAAAGTGCTGATAGTACGTGGCTTGTCAGTGTTGTTCTTTAATACAACGTCCCAAACTTCTGCATCTTCACCCTTAGGTACGAATAGCGTCTTGGTTGCGGTAATGCCGCTGTATTCACATTTGAATTTTGAGTATGACAGGCCGTGACGAACTTCGTAGTTCGCTTCATCTAGGCTCTTTGCCACTGGTTGCCAAGAGATAGACCAGTAATCACCTGTCTCATCATCACGCAGGTACACATAGTGTCCAGGACGGTCAAAGGTGCCGTTTGGACGGAACTTAGTAACACGGTTGTATTCCGGAGAATTGTAGAACGAGTAACCGCCCGCATTGTGCGAAATCACGGTACAAAACTTTTCAGTACCTAGGTAGTTTGTCCAAGGTGCTGGTACATCAGGGCGAGTGATGACGTATTCGCGATTGTCGTTATCGAAATAGCCGTATTTCATTGTCATTTCCTTTTTAACAAACTGCATCTATGCAGCTAATTTTTAAATAGTGATGCTGAGTCGTATCTAACTGAGCACCTTAATTTGAGTCAGCAACCACTCGATATGAGTGTCGCTTTGGTTTGTTTTATTGAGCTTTCCAAGGGTTGCGATAATCAACATTGAGTTTGTCGAGTAATGGCAGATGCCCCTTTAGGCGAGATAGGTAATCTAGCCAGTTTCGGTTGTTTTTATGTGTCCAACATCCTTCAGCTAAAGCGCTAATTCTTGGGAATACCATGTAATCCATACGCTTTTGGTTGGTGACGATCTCACACCATAGAGCACACTGAATTCCGCGGATCCGCTTACGAATTGGGTCGGTGTCGGATACCTCAGCAAGTGCTTCGTAGGTATAAGCTTGTTCTAATGGGATAACGGCAGCCCAATCTACGCCCGGTTCTTCCGGTGCATAATCTTGGGTCATGTCGAGATAGGTAAACTGTGCAGGTTGCAACACCACATCAAAGCCTTGGCGAGCGCAATTGACAGCCGCTTCTTCACTGAGCCATGAGTAGATGATGGTCTCTTTACTCACTTTGTCGCCGTGCTGTGCTTCTTCCCAGCCGACCATGCGTTTGCCGAGTTGCTTAAGCTTGTTTTCGGCATAGCGGAATAGGTGGCCTTGTAGGTCTTTGCTGTCTTGGTACTGGTGTTCTTTCATCAATGCTTGAGCAGCAGGGCTGTTGGTCCACACACCGGGTGGCACTTCGTCTGCACCCATGTGAATCAATTCGCTCGGGAATAGCTCTGCGACTTCTTCAATAACTGCATCTAGAAATTGGTAAGTACCGGGCAAACCTGGGTTTAGTACATTGTCGTTGTAGTGCTGAATGCTCTTGTATTGAGTGGTATCCGCTTGCTCTACCAGCATGTCAGGCAGTGATTTGATTGCGGCACGGCAGTGTCCCGGAATATCGATCTCTGGGATCACCGTGATGCTGCGTTGCTCTGCATATTCAATGACTTCACGAATTTGTTGTTGCGTGTAGAAGCCGCCGTAGTTTTCCGCAATGTGGGTATATTGCGGCTCTAGTGCATGATCAGGGCCACGCCAAGCGCCAATTTCTGTTAGCTGTGGCAGGCTCTTTATCTCAATTCTCCAACCTTCATCGTCAGTTAGGTGCCAATGAAATACGTTGAACTTGTAGTGCGCCAGTTGATTGATTAAACGCTTCACTTGCTCTACTGAGTGGAAGTGACGAGCGCAGTCCAACATCATGCCGCGGTACTTAAAGCGCGGTTGGTCGGCTATCTTGCAACATGGTAGAGAGAAGTTCTCTGCGTCCAGTTGTTGAACTAGTTGAATCAAGCTTGCCACAGCGTGTGTAAAGCCCGACTGGCTGCCTGATTCAGCAATAATCTGTTGTGCAGTGATGGTCAGTTTGTATTCGGCTTCATCTAACGTCGGGTTGCTGCGAAATAGAATGTTGCCGCTTTCGTCTTTTGAAAGTTCAGCTGAAAGCGCGGTCGAAAGACACAGCTCAAAGGTCGAGAGCAACTCTTGCTGGAACCAAGAGACTGCCTTATCAGCAAGATGAGATTGAACCTCAATTCTGCAGTCGTTATTTAGCGCGAAGTTACTTAGCGCGAAACTACCTTGCTGAAATTCGATCTGATTAGGCTGAGGAATCAATGCAATCTCAGCAGCGTTAACTTCAGGTATTTGATTGCGTTCACGGTATGGCGAAGCCAGTACTATGGGTGATATCGCGACATGCAGTACCGATGTTTCTCCATCATTATGTGACTGGATAAAGGCATCGTTAAGGCCATCAGAATAGAAGCGGAATGGTGCGCTTTGAATACTGAATTCAAGGTAGTAATGGTTGTTGGCCTTTAACACTGACGAACTTGGTGTGAATGAGCAAAAGCTGCCAACTTGAGTCAGCTCTCCTTGCGATAAACTCTCTGGAAGGATGAAACGATCAAATGCAAAGTGCAGAGACCAATCTTTTACGTCGAGGTCACTTAAGTTATGTACCGTAAGGCCAAATCGGCAGTTATTTTTTTGTTCAGAAAGAACAGCTAAGTCGATGCGATAATTCATATAACTTCCCTGCTAAGCCTGTTGATACAAGTTGTGTTGTGGTTTTCCGGCAAACATCAATGCGCCTTCAATAGCGTCGAATTGAGGTTTAACGATCCATTGTTGTACTGGTGGTGATAGCCAGTTGAGAATACGCTCAGCGATACTTCCCATTAAGCACACCTTGTCAGCGCCTTTTCGATGCAGTGCTAAGACAAACATTTCGATATCAGCCGCGGTTTGCTTGAGCATATCGATAGCCAGTTCGTCACCTTCGTTAGCGAGTTGAAAAATAACTGGTGAGAATTGACCGTAATCCTTTGGAATAGCACCTTTTGACCATTCGACAATGGCATCCACATCATTATTAAAGTGATTCATCACATGTAGAGTCAGCGGGGTTTTGTTGCGAATACCGTCTTCTGCAAGCAAGACTTGTTGAATCAAACGTAAGCCCATGACTGCGCCGCCGCCTTGATCTGAAATCGGAAATTCACGACCGCCAACCACATGTTGCTCACCGTCTTTTAGGAAGATACCGCAAGAACCCGTACCACCGATCATGATTGCGCCGTCTTGGCCATTGTGAGCACCAATGCAAGCGCCATAAGCGTCGGTATTTAGTGTCATGCTTGCGAAAGGGTGTGGTTGAGCCATGAAGTCGAACCATGCTGATTTTTGCTCAGCGCCAGCCAGCGCTAGGCCAACATGCATATTTGAAAAATGGTCTGAGTTGAGTTGCCCTTGTTGTGCCGCTTTTGTGATGGCATCAATAATTGAGCTCATCGCAACATCAACACCCAAAAGGATGTTGCCACTGCCACTTTTCGCTTCACCAATCAGTTTGCCTTGAGCGTCACGAATACGAGCACGACAAGAAGTACCACCACCATCAATACCGACGTAGTAAAGAGTCATGATTATTGCTCCTTACGCTGAGCTAAGAAGTTGAACTGTGCAGCGGTTGCTAATAAGAACCACGCACCATGAGGGATCCATTGCTCACCCCAGCGCCAGTTTTGAAGCATGTCATCTTTTTGTGCTGGTGGATTGAACGCAATGTCTTGTTCATCTTCAAAACCAGCTGTGATGCCATTACAGATACCGCCTTTCGCATTGAAGAACCCAAGCTTAGGTAGGTAGTCTGGGTTGTTATGGCCATGACCATCGAGCATGCACATGTGGTATGGGTTGAGGCCCAAGATCCAATCAAGGCTATTTTGTGAAAGCTGGATTAAGCGCTCTTGAAGTTCGCTATCTTTAATGTGCGGTTGAACTAGGTAAGCCATGGTTGCGAGTGAGCCAAGGCGTGCGTTCTCGCCTTGCCACCAGTAACCGGTTTCGTTCTGTTGAGCGACGAAGAAGGCATCACGTTTATCACCATCGACAGATTTAACGTATTGTCTTGGATAGCCAAATGGGTTGGTGACTTTGTCGGTGATGTTGATTTCGAACTGACAAGCTTGTTCAACAACTGTGCGCGCCTGTTCTTTTAATTCAGCATCGGTTTCATTGTCGATGTATTCACATAGTGCAATCACAGGAAGACCGGCTTCAGCTGCGTGAAAGTATGGACGAGAGCCATCAGAGTTTGCCGACCAGAAGTGCTCAAATGAATCATCGGATTGCTGACGAGAGATTAAACGAGTCGCCCAAGTTCTTGCTTCTGATAGGTATTGCTGGTCTTGTGTTACGCGATACAGCTCATTGGCTGCGAGTAGGGCGCAATACTCATCGATGATGTTCTCTTCACCATCGTTTAGATACTGGAGGTTGTACTCTTTTAGATGCCAGTAACCCTTAACCGCCATTTCAAGGTATGCGTGGCTCGAGTAGCTGCCAGAGATTTCAAGCTCAGAAGCTGCGGCTAATGCTGCGATAGCAACACCTGCACCTTGTCGGTAGCCCGCTTGTAAGTCCGTTGATTTATGACCTTCTTGAGTCGCATAAGCGCAGATATCGCGTTGGTTGATATCTTTGCTCCATTTGTCGAATACCGTCATATAGAAGTATCCGTCAGCGTCTTGCATACGCACTAAGAAGTCGGCACCGAACAGAGCCTCTTCCGTTAGACGAGTCATGGAGAATTTCGGGAAGTCTGGGTTATGGCTAGTCAAGCGTACGCTTTTTAGCATGTTCCAAACGACCATCGGAATTTGTTGTGGGTTTAGGTAGTTACCATAAGACAGGTGGCTAAAATATTTACTGACATCACCTGATGCGTCATACCATCCACCGTGGACATCGACGTATCGGTCGGTACCTAGAATTTGTGCTTGTCGATCTTTTTTGTCGAAAATCCCGCCACAGCGTTGTGACTTAAAGTAATGAAGCACATCAGAAAACGTGTGGTTCATTAATAGGTTGCTACCAATCTCAAATACTTCTGAACGCAGGTTGTCAAAACGTAGGTAGTAGCGACCAGATTCAGTGACTGAACTGAAATCAATAGTGAAGAATTGCCCTTGATGCCAATTTGCTACGCGGCCTTGTTTAACCACATCAAAATTTCCGACAGTCATATGGTTGTCAGCACAGACGAGTAGAGCCGTAGTGCTTGATAGGCGAGCTTTCTTAGTTTGTAGGATAGCTTGCTTCGGGCCTGTGGACTCATAGCCAATATGGTTGGTCAATAACAGCATCAATATTCTCCGACAGTCCTAGTTTCTATTGGCTAGGTACTTGAATGTTTTGGATATAAATAGTTAGGGTCCGAAGACCCTAACTTGGGTTTTATTGCTTAGCTTTCGTGTAGGTAACAGCGCACAAAGTGGTTATCAGCGAGCTGCGTAACCCCTGGTAGCTGCTCTTTGCACTTATCCATTGCGTGAGTACATCGGCCTGCAAATGGGCAGCCTGCTGATACTGGTGTCCACAGAGGAATCTCACCTTTGTTGCCTGCAAGTTGCTCGTGGATCGACTTCTTAGGATCTGGAACGGCCGAAACAAGCAATTGGGTGTATGGGTGCTGAGGGTTAGCAATCACGTCATCGGTATCGCCCCATTCCACCATGTGTCCCACGTACATCACCGAAAGGTCTTCAGCGATGTAACGAGCGGTTGCGATATCGTGAGTGATGTAAAGCAGAGACATTTGCTTCTCGAACTTCATCTCTTCCATCAGGTTCAAAACACCGGCACGAATCGATACATCAAGCATTGAAGTTGGCTCATCGGCTAGTACAACTTCGGCACCTACCGCGATGTTGCGGGCTAGGTTGACACGTTGACGTTGGCCGCCAGACAGTTGGTGAGGGTACTTCTTCGCCGTCTCTTTTGGTGGGATCAGGCCCACTTGCTCTAAAAGATCGTAAACACGTTCTTCTAGTTCTCTCTTATTGCCCGGGGTTACCTTCTTGTGGATCAACAGTGGTCGAGCAATGTGGTGGAAGATATTGTGTGTTGGGTTCAATGAACCAAACGGGTCTTGCCATACCATCTGCACGCCTTCACGGTAGTGCATAAGATCTTTTCTGCTTGAGATCTCTTGGATATCACGACCTTTGTATTCGATCGTGCCGCCTGAAGGTGCGTACATTTTTGCGATCATTTTTGCGGTTGTTGATTTGCCTGAACCAGACTCACCAACCACTGCTAGGCCACGGCTTTTGTACATCTTGAATGACACGTCGTTAATCGCACGCATCATTGGGGTTTGAATGGTGGTACTGCTTATTGGGAAGTCTTTTACGACATTCTTGCCTTCTACCAATAATTGACCGAAATCTTTGCTCATAATTGTCTCCAGAATCCTTATTCGCTTTGCTTGTTTTTAGGCGGTCGAGCCGCCTTGTTCGTTATTCACGCAAGCTATAGCTTCCTTTGTACTATTGGGTCACCGTACAGGTGGCAGTTAGACAAATGTCCCGGGTCGATAGAACGCAGCTTGGTTGGCACCTTGGTACACTTTTCATGTACACGGTCACAACGAGCTTGGAAACGACACCCTTCAGGGATCTCTAACAGGTTCAGAGGGTTACCCGGAATACCTGCTAACTTTGTCTTTGGCCCTGTCAGTGGAGGGAAAGAACTTCCCAGCCCTTTGGTGTAAGGGTGGTAAGGGTTTTCTAGAATATCTTGAGAGTTAGCCACTTCGATTAGCTCACCTGAGTACATGATGCCGATGCGGTCAGAGAACTCGACCATCAATGACAAGTCATGGGTGATGAACAGAATTGAGAAGCCAAATTCTTCTTTTAGTGCATAGATCTTTTGTAGGATTTCGCGTTGCACAACCACATCAAGTGCGGTTGTCGGCTCATCCATAATGATCAGCTTTGGATTCAGTGCTAACGCGATAGCAATAACCAAGCGCTGACGCATGCCGCCAGAGAATTGGTGAGGATAGTCACTCAATCGGCTCGGGTGAATATCGACGATTTCAAGTAGACCTTCAGCACGCTGCTTAGCTTGCTCGCGAGTCATGTTGGTGTGACGCATGATTACGTCACAGAACTGCTCTTCCATCGGTAGTACTGGGTTGAGTGCGTTCATCGCGCTCTGGAATACCATCGACATCTCACTCCAACGGAACGACTGCATACGGTCATCACTGTATTCAAGGATGTTCTCACCGTTGAAGATAACCTCACCACCACTGATGTAAGCGGGCGGCTTATGAAGACGCATAAGAGAGAAAGCGACCGTTGATTTACCACAGCCAGATTCACCAGCTAGGCCGAAGACTTCACCTGGAGCGATGTCGAAACTTACGTTGTTACACGCACGAACATCGCCAGACTCTGTGATGTAATCCACGCATAAGTTGCGGATAGAAATTAGTGGTTCAGACATGATTATTTATCTCCGCTCCAAAGTGCATTTTGTGGTGGTAGTTCTGGTTCACGTTCTTCTTTGTCTTGAGCTGCTAGTTTCTTCCAACGCTTCATGCCTTTGTGAGAACGCAGTTGCGGGTTAGCAATTTCATCGACCGCGAAGTTAAGTAGAGCAAGGCCAGTTACAAGTAGTGTCAGTGCGATACAAGGAGCCAGCAGTTCCCACCAAGCGCCAATCAGCATTGATGAAGAGGTTTGAACGTTGTAAAGCATGATGCCCCAGCTGATTGTGTTCGGGTCACCAAGACCTAGGAACGAGATGGTTGCTTCCATCATGATTGCGTACATCACCGAACCGATGAAGCTTGCGCCAACGATAGAGATAAGGTTTGGCAGAATCTCTACGAAGATGATGCGGAATGAAGATTCACCCAAAACTTCAGCGGCTTTTACAAACTCTTTTTCACGCAGTGCTAAGGTTTGGGAGCGAACAACACGGGCACCCCAAGCCCAAGACATAAAGCCGATAACCAAGGTTATGGTGAGTGGCCCTGCCTCACCGATAAAGGCTGCTACTACGAACAGTAATGGGTATTGAGGGATTACCAACATGATGTTCATTGCGGCTGTTAGAACGTCATCGACACGGCCACCGAAGTAACCTGCAGAAACACCAATAACAGTTGCGAGTAAACATACGGTTAGACCCGCACCAAAACCTACAGCAAGAGATACGCGTGCGCCGTATACCACTTGAGACCAAACGTCACGACCCATACGAGTTGTACCTAGTACGTGGTCTGCCTTTTTAGACATGATCAATGTACGACGGTCGTCTGCTAGATTTTGAGCAACCCAGCCATCAGGGTTAGTTTGTGCAGACTTCACCACGAAACCAGGATATTCGTGTGGGTTACCTGTACGCTTGTCTGGTACATGTTTGGTGATTAATGGAGCTGCAATCGCGCCAAGAATAAAAATACTTAGGATGATGACGCCTGTTAGGGCCATCGGGTTACGCCAAATGAGTTTTAGAAAGTCTTTCATGATTATTTACCACCCTTACGAAGACGAGGGTCAAGAACAACGTAAAGCATGTCTGCAACTAGGTTAAAGAACAGCATGAATAGCGTCATGATAAGCAGCTGACCTTGCAGTACTTGGTAGTCACGAGCGTTAATTGCGTTGAAAAGTACGCTGCCAAGACCCGGGTAGTTAAAGATGATTTCGATAATTAACTGACCACCGATTGCCATACCTAGCGACATTGAAAGGGCTGTCACACTAGGTAGCATCGCGTTACGAGCTGCGTAGTTGAATACCACTCGGTTTTCGCTCAGGCCTTTGCCTTTCGCCATGGTGATGTAGTCTTCGGCTAGTAGGTTGATCATGTTGTTACGCATGTTTACTAGGAAGCCACCAATTTGAACAACAGAAGCACAGAACAGTGGTAAGAAGGCGTGGTAAGCGACATCTTTAATGAATGCCCAGCTTGTCCAATCAGGTATAGTACCAGCGGTGTAGGCATACCCTGTTGGGAACCACTTCAAGCCAATTGCAAAGGTAAATAGTGCAATCATCGCGATAACAACTTGAGGAACGGCTTGTAGAATCAGCATCCCTGGCGTTACGAAGGCATCGTACTTACTGCCGCGTTTCCACGCTGCGAAAATACCTAGGATTGAACCAATCGAGAAAGAAAGAATAACTGCGGTGCCGGCTAAGAAAAGCGACCAACCGAATGCTCCACCCAACAGTGTGTTTACAGAAAGTGGGTAGAATTGAATTGATGTACCAAGTTCCCAGCTAAGAATGTTCTTCATGTACGCCACGTATTGAACTAAGTAGCCACCATCAACGAAGCCTAATAGTTCTTTCATTGCAGCAATACGCTCTGGAGTAACTTGTACAGAAGCGTTCGCAAACATCATGGTAACTGGGTCACCAGGCATTGCTCTTGGAATAATAAAGTTTAACGTCGCAGCAACTAATAGCGCGACAAAATAAAATGACAAACGTCTTAAAAAATAACCCATAACTCACACCTTACTCACCCAGATTGTTTCCCTGTTTCTGGATTCAGGTCGCTCCTAGCGAAATTTGGAACGAAAAATCCCCTGACGACTAGCGCCATACTTTCAATTGAGAGTGTGGGGATTTTTATAAGCGGCGTAAGAGGTTACGCCGCAAGGATTGAACGATTACTTATTTAACTGGTTTTAGGTCCAGTACATGAAGTAGACGCTCTGGAATACCAGCCCAAATGTTTGGACGGCCTTTTGGATTTTCTTCGTTCCACCAACCAGTGAAGCGAGTTGTGTTGTATTGGTACATGTAAGCACCAGACATCACAGGGATTGTCACTTGGTCTGCAGCGATGATTTGCTGGATACCGTGTGCAATGTCTAGCTGCTCGTTCTTATCAGCTGTTTTGTAGAAGCTGTTTAGAAGACCATCTAGCTTGTCGTTTTTGTAGAAGTGCATTGCGAAACGAGGCATACCATCACCAGATTGTAGTGATGAGTTGTAAGCACTGTTCCAGTACGTGTATGGATCCGCACCGTGGAAGTAGTTTGTGTATGCTACGTCGTATGTACCTTCAAGCATTGCTTGGTTGTAAACAGAGAAGTCAGGTGTACGAGCTTTTGCTTTAATACCGATTTCGTTTAGCTGTTCTACCGCTAGTTGAACTGTGTTGTTGAAGTCAGTCCAGCCGTTTGGCGATTGAATCATTAGTTCGAAAGACTTGCCTGATGGAGTGTCAACAAAACCATCTTTGTTTACATCTTTGAAGCCAGCGTCAGCAAGAAGCTTCTTCGCGCCTTCAGCGTTGTAAGTGTTGAAGCCTTTATACTTGTCATGAGTTTTTTCATCAGACCAAGCTTCAAACGCGTAGCCAAGACCCGATGCGAAATCGTTTACAGTACCGCCACCGTAGAATGCGATGTCGATGATAGTTTGACGGTCAAGAGCCATAGAGAAAGCACGACGGAAGTCAACGTTGCTCAATGCTTCATGCTTCGCAGCATCAGGGTGCTTGAAGTTAACGATGAATGCCTGTGTACCTGCTGGCGGGTACCAGTAGTGGTGTTTAGGGCTAGCTGCTGCGTATGTACGATCGATATCTGGAACGAAAGAAGACGTCCAGTCCATTTCACTGTTTACAACTTTACCTAGGAATTGGTCGTTGTTCGCAATTTGTGGAACACGTAGACAGTCAACATCTAGGTTGTCTGCATCCCAGTAGTTCGGGTTTGCACACTGGATGTATAGCTGCGCTGTAAACGTATCGATTTCTGTAAATGGACCAGAACCTACCGGGTTCTCATTGGTAAACGTTGATGGATCTTTAACGTCTTTCCAGATGTGCTTAGGTACTACAGGTACTTTAGCAATCTCGTAAGGTACGTTTGAGTTTGCTTCTGTTAGTGTGAACTTAACTTGGTTGTCGTTCAGTTTTTCTACAGAAGTTACCCAAGAGTTGATACCAGATTGGTCAAGCTCTGGCTTCTCTTTTACAAGGTTGAAAGAAAAAACAACATCATCAGCAGAGAAAGTTTCTCCGTCTGACCATTTAACACCCTTACGAATGTCGAAAACAACGCTCATCAGATCATCTGACATCTTGAAGTTTTCAGCTAGACGGAACACTGGAGTGTTACCGTGCATTTCGTTAAATACTACTAGCGGCTCATACATGAAGTCAGTTGTAGTATGTAGGTTAGTAGCACCAAGGTACGGGTTAAAGTTACGTACGAATGTAGTGTACTCTTTCGGGTGAACGGTCAGTTCACTGCGTTCTGCAGCGGTTGCTACTGATGCAAAACCTGTTGTAGCAGTTGCAATAATTGCTGTTGCTATTGCTGTTTTTTTTATATTGGCAAGCATAGCTGTTCCTTACTATTTGCTTTCATTTCACTAATGGATTGAATGTTATCTGTCGCTAAATTGTTTAGTAGATACACACTCTGGTTAAAGGCCTACCTCTTCTTCGTTGCTCCAGATTCATCGTTGATTCTGAGAAGTGGTAAGAGTGGCCTGTAGGCCTTTGGCAGGAGTAAGAAAACACCTTATCGATGAATTAATCAAACTCGTTTCCCGTCAAAAATGTTAAAAACACACAACCCCACGTCATTAACGTCAAAATAGGTTGCTTTGGTGGTTTTTCGTACGCAATTGTTAAAGTGATGTGACTCGCATTTGGTTTTGAGGTTCTTGCAGGTTGTAAGTGGCCACTAACTTTAAAGGCTTTTTATTATAATGCCTTACCCTACGTTGGTATAATTGTAGATCTCGGTCACTTGCCAGTTTTACGTTAAATTTCCCTAGAAAATTAAATCTGCCGTTCTGTTGTGACTCGCTTCTCAAACTGCAACAAAGAGTCAGATAACGGTCAGATATGATTGAGAATAGAACGAAAAGTACTGACGGTTACCAGCACGCACTGTGAGTAATTAGCGTGAATTTCCCCTTGTTTAAAGGCGTAAAAAAAGTGCGTTGCAAGCGTTGGGATTCTACTTTTTGTGATTATTAGGCGTACAAAAAAGCCCACGCTAGGTGGGCTCCATTATTCAAAGTATCGTGATGTTGGTTCAGGGATTAACTGGTCAGTAGTTTCTGAAGTTTATCTCTTAGCATCTCAATATGGGTTCTTTCTGGCGTCTGTTCTTTACAGTGTTCCAGTATGAATTCGATTGAGCTCAGTACCGTTCGCCAGCGAGGGGTTTTCGGTAGGGTTTCTACGCGTAGGTATTTGTCTAGCGTTCGAGTTTGCAGCGTACTGCGGTCTAAGTAGACGCGCCACAAGCCACTCTTCTCGGCGAAAGCGAACTTGGTTTCACCAGTCACCGATTCCCAGTAGATGATGGCATTAGTCATCGCATCGACCAGTACCTCGCGCATTAACTCTTGCTTGTTTTTACCTTCACCGGTTGCCTTGTCAGCAAGACGAGTAAATTCTCCGCCAAGCTCCTTCAACTGTTGCAACTTATCTTTGTCGCCTTCAAAGGCATAACTAGAGAGAGCTTCAACCGCCGTTTCAAGGTTATTGATTCGGTTTGAGTTAACACCACCACCTACATTGAAGATATACATGGTGTCGAGCCCTGAGCCTTCAGGCAGCTTAAGGATGTCACTTGGTATGCGCTGACGTGTATCGTCTATATAGATATCAATATCACCGCAGTAGTGGGCTTGTTCTACCTTAAGGTATTTAGGCGCAATGATCTCGTCGGCCATTGAGCGTTTAAGTTGTTCTTGTCCGCGTCTGAATAGCTTCGCCGCAGCTTCGTTAGCAAAGCGAATACGTTGGTCGTCACGAATACAGATGATGGCTTCAGGTGCCGATTCTAGTTGCTCTAATAAGCGGCCTTGAGTTTCTAACAAGTTAGCCTCAACCATCGCTCTATGTTTGAGCTCGAGTTGCAGTTGGTCGTTTTCAAGGCGTCTTTGTTCAGCTTTGCTTGCTGATAGATGTGCTGTAATTCGAGCCGCTAGTTCTTGTTTGTTGAACGGTTTAGACAAGTAGTCATTGGCGCCAGCTTCGAAACCTCGAACACGGTCTTCTGCTTGGTTGAGTGCCGTTAGCATGATGATTGGCAACTGAGCATGATCGTATTGCTTACGCAGTGCTTCACAAACCTGATAGCCGCTCATTCCTGGCATCATGATGTCGAGTAGAAGCAGCTCTGGCTTCTCTTTCTCAATCAGTTCAATGGTTTCAGGGCCATCACATGCAGTACGTACTCGATAACCTTCTAACTTCAAGAAGCTGTCTAATACTCGCAGGTTAACCGGCTCATCATCGGCGATAACCAATAACGGGCCATCTGGGTTTTCACTGATAACACTATTTTCTTGTTGGCTGTTATCAATTAAATCAGGCGCTTGGAAGTGCGAGTAGTGACCTGATTCGTTGTAACTGTCTAACTCATCTTGAGTAGCTAGGGGCAGGGTAAAGCTAAACGTAGTGCCGAGCATTGGTTGGCTACTAACGTACAGTGAACCGCCCATTAGCTCGATCAACTGACGACTGATCGATAATCCAAGCCCTGCACCTTGGCGGTAGTTACTCGCATCTTGGCCTGCTTGAATCAATGGCTCAAAGATGTGCTCAAGGTACTCGGCCGGTATACCTTGGCCAGTATCGACAACTTGTACACGAATGTTGTCATCGATAACGCTGGCAGAGATAACAATTTTACCTTCTGAGGTGTACTTGATGGCATTGCCGACCAAGTTATACATCACTTGCTCAAGTCGTTGAGGATCCGATGAAACCAGACCTAAATCACTTGGGACTTGGTTAATAATACGGATTGGCTTATTGCCCAATAGGTGATGAGACAACTCTAGGACCAAGCTGGTGGCTGCCGACAAATCAACGGCTGATTTCTTAATATCTAAGCTGCCATAGCGCATCTTGTGATAATCAAGCAGATCATCAACCAAGGTCGCCAATCTCTGACCGCTATTGATGATGATATCCAACTGATATTTCTGATTAGCAGGAATAGGGCCGTTAGCTCCAGATATCAACGCTTCAGCGATACCCACCATGCCATGCAGTGGTGTTCTCAATTCATGTGAAGTAGTCGCTAAGAACTCATCTTTGAGTTTATTTGCCAGTTGTAACTCTTCGTTTTGCTTTTGAATGGTCTTAAGGTTGTCCTCAAGCTCATCGTTTTGGCTTTTGATGAGCTGCATTTTTTCACGAATAGATCGCTGCATTCTTTCGAAGCTCACCGCGAGTCGGCCTATCTCATCTTTGCGCTCGGTATTGATCATGGTTTCATCGAGATCACCCGCCGATACTTTTTCGGCAGCCCACGTCAGTTTAAGCAGTGGGGATGTGATGAAGTTAGACAGATAGTGCGATGCAACGACTACCAGAATGATCGCCGTTAGCATCACGATCACGAAGATCTTTTCTAACTGATGAATACGGGCAAACGCCTCTTTCTCTGGCAGCTCTACGACAAGAGCCCATGTTGCGTATTTCAGTTCAATTGGCGTATATGCCGCGATGATCGCTTGATCTAGGGTGTTGTCGAAGGTGCCAACCGCTGTTTCGCCAGCCAATGCTTTATCGACAACATCAAGGCTCAAGTTGATAGATTCTTGTGAATGAGCAAGGCTACGCGGCAGGTGATCATCACCTACAAGCAGCGTTTGAATATTCGAACTCTTGTTGAGATCCGCAATCAACTTAGTAATGCCGTTGATTGGTAGCCTAAACATCGCGTAACTGTGTAGGTAGCCTTGTTGAACGATAGGTGCGCCTAGCCATGCGGTCTGTTTGCCATTCTCGTCTTTAAAGTCAGAAACGATAACCGGCGTGTAATCTTCGTTAGATTTGCGTCGGTCGGTTACGTCTTTGGCTAGTCGTTGAAAGGTAATACCTAGGTTGGAGTCCTTGTATTTTCCTGTCAGCAGATTGGTGCCGTAATCGTCATTTTTAAAGACGGAATAAGCGACGTTACCGTTGATATCAACTAAGAGAATATCGTCAAAATCAGAGCGTTTAAGCAGTTCTAGGTAAGCATTATGGTAGCGCTTGTGGAGCAGGCGATAACGCTCGCTGCCAATAAAGCTGCTGGATTCAGGGAGGATCGACGTTTTGATTTGATCGCCAGAGCCTTGAATATAGCGCTGCTGTGCATTACTGCGTGCCTCGTCAATATCTAACCCCAATCGTTGAAATGCATTGATCAAACCATAAAATCGCCCGCCACTGGCATTGGCCAATTCTGAGCGAACAAAGCCCATCACTTGGGATTCTTGAGCTTGTAGGTAATCGACAATTTGCTGCTGCTTAGTATCACGAACCGAAACAAGGTGTGAGGTGCTTTGTTCCTGGAGATCCTGACTGTGCGATTGGAGGAAAAATATCGCGATAAGTGTCACAGGGGTAATACTGAGGACAAGAAATGCCAGCATTAGGGTATTTTGAAGGCGCTTAAACTTCTGCTTACGATAGAATCTAAACATAAATTGGGTACTACTTTCCTTTGATGTACTGCTAAAAGGGGCGAAAACAAGTACAGAGAATAGAATTAACGGGTTCCAATTTAACGAAATTAACGAGTTTTTTTACTTTGACAAGTAAGTGGTATTTAAAGCGTGTGCAAAAGCTCATTTTTATAGAGTTTTGACAAAAATATGAACAGACAGCGCAGATCATGACCCTGCGCTGTGCTAGAGAGGTTATTTGTTTGCGTGATAGATCGCGAATTTAGTGGTCTTATTTAGAGTCGCGCATTTTCCAAACGCTTGTTCAATAATTGGAATGTATTTTAAGAAACTATTCGCAACAATAATCATCTCACCAGAACGCTTCAAATGCTTAGGAGCCTGAGAAAGTAAGGTCTCAGTCGCGCTGTAGCTAGTGTCTAAACCTGAATGGAATGGTGGGTTACTGATGATGAACTGATAGTCTTCTGCAGTATCAGAATAGACATCGGATGCGAAGACTTTACCCGTTAAACCATTCGCTTCTAGCGTTGCTTGGCTTGATGCCACGGCAAATGCACTGATGTCGCACATTTCTAGCTCGATATCTGGGTTACGAGATGCCATCACCGCGCCCAATACGCCTGCACCACAGCCAAAATCCAGTACCTTGCCTTTTAGTTTTGGCAGAGTATCTAACAGAAGTTGGCTACCGACATCGAATTGACCGTGACTGAAGACGCCAGGAAGGCTTTTTACCGTAAGTGATTGCTCACCAATGTTAACCGTGTAGGTCTTAAACCAGTCTTGCAGGTTGAACGCTTGTGGTTGCTCGAAGCATTGACCCCAGTAGAAAGAGCAACGACGCGCTGAATCGTATTTAACAACTTTGCCGTAAGGAGCAAACATCTTCTCGATGCTTTTCACGCCTGAACGGTTTTCACCAACCACGACGATCTCGGTATCTTTGCCTAGCTTGGCAAATAGCATCGCCAACAAAAATTCCGCTTCCGCTTTGGCTTTTGGCCAGTACAACATCACTAAGTCGGCTTTAGTCTCTTCGGTAAACTCCGCACCATAAAAACGTTGGATGGTGTTGTAGCCTTCTAATTGACGGTAGTAGCTGTAATTAGAAGTAAACACAGAGACAGATTCACAATGCTTCGCTAACTCAACAGGGAACAAGTCTTCTGCCTCACCGGCAACTAAAACATGTTTGCCTTCAAAGTAGGCGAGTTGGCGTTGAGCAATCTGGCTTGGTGCAATATAAGCTGACATAGGACACTCTGTTGAATCGTTAGCAAAAAATGAGGGCGGATTTTCGCATAATCCGCCCAAAGCTTGAAGTGTTTAATACGGGTTCGCCAATCAAGTTGACGTCAAGTTCGTTAACTCTTGTCTTGCTGGTTTAAAAAGTCCTTAAACTCTTCATCGTAGATGTTGAATAGGACAATGGTAATCGCAAAAATCAATGGTCCGTAGATAAGACCAATTAGGCCAAACAGTTGAATACCACCCAATAGTGAGAAGAAGATCATCAGGGTATTCATGCCTGCACTGCCTTGCATTAGCAGCGGACGCAGAAGGTTATCAATTGAACCAACAATCGCTACACAGTAAACCGTTAGGAAAATCGCCCACGTGGTATCACCAGTTAGGAACAAGTAGGTTGCTGCTGGAATCCAGATTAATGCGGTACCCACAACTGGGATGAAAGAGGCAAAGCCCATCATAGTACCCCAAAATAGACCTGGGAAACCGGCAATCCACATACCTAAACCGCCGGCAAAACCTTGCGCTATTGCGGTTAAGAATGAGCCCATTACTGCTGATTTAGATACTTGTTCTATCTCTGTTAGAAGTTTGTCTTCTTGGCTACGAGACAGCGGCAGAATATGACGAACCGCACTGATGATTTTGTCATGATCTCTTAATAAGAAGAACAAAACGAACAGCATCAAGAAGAAATCCATCAAGAAATTGGTTGCGTCACCTAAGATTTTGGCACTGATACCAACTAGCTTAGAACCAAAGCTGGTCGCAAACTCACCGACTTTTTGTGCGATGGCTTGGGGCTCAATGTTGTCGAAAGGCAGGTAGTTATTCACAAATGACAGCGCTTTGACCACTAACGGATGAGCAAACAGAGTCTGAATGCCACCGTGGGTCACCCATTGGTAAGTATTCTGAGAGAACAGAGAACCTTGCTGAACAATTGCTGCGAATACTGCCAATAAAGGGATAACAATAATGAAGGTCAGTATGATACAAGACAGCAGAGAGACGATGTTTTCTTTATTCGGGAGCTTTTTTTCAAGCCACTCATGGATTGGGAACATCAATAGTGAAATGATAAAGGCCATCACGATAGAGTTAACGTATGGCTCGATAAGCAAGTAACAAGCATAAGCCGCCGCGAGTAGGGCAATGATGATCACCCAGTGGCTGGAATTGATTTTGAGTTTTTCTGACACGGTAATGGTCTCTATATTTGCGTTCTGAGTTTATAATGGCTGCAAAACAGAGAGTTAGCAATGAGGAGTTTTGATAATGGGATGCTGTAATAAAGATAAGAAATGCCAAGACGAAGAACAGCAAACAAAAAAAGAGATCCCTTGGTTCAGAATGTTCCTTGGTACCTTGATGTTGTTGGTTTTCCTTTTCTGGGAACGTTAATGCTTTTGGTTCAGCTTTAGCCTTAGTCGACGGCTAAATAAGCTGTCATATTTGTGGCTGGTGAGCGCGATATATAAAAAAGGGCTGCATTTAATGCAGCCCTAAATTCAATCGGTTAGCGACTTATAAAGTGCTTTCGATTATTTGCTTTCAGCAGCAATGATCGCAAGAGAGCGGTCAGCAGCTTCTAGTGTTGCATCAAGTTCTTTTGAACCATGAGCAAGAGAAGTAAAGCTTGCTTCGAATGCTGAAGGTGCAAGGTAAACACCGTGATCTAACATTAGGTGGAAGAAGCGCTTGAAGCGTTCTACATCACACTTAGTTACATCTTCGTAGCACGTCACAGTTTCTTGGTCAGTGAAGAAGAAACCAAACATACCGCCAACTTGATGAACTAGCATCGGGATGCCGTGCTTGTCAGCAAGTTGCTTGAAGCCTTTTGCCAACTGCTTAGTTTTTGAAGCTAGACGCTTTTCGTTGCCTTCTTCTCGTAGAAGGTTCAAACATGCGTAGCCAGCAGCCATTGCAACAGGGTTACCTGAAAGCGTACCCGCTTGGTAAACAGGGCCAGTTGGTGCGATGTATTGCATCACGTCTTTACGACCACCGAAAGCACCGACAGGCATGCCGCCGCCAATCACTTTACCAAGACACGTTAGGTCTGGCTTGATGTTGTAGTAAGCCTGAGCACAACCTTCAGCAACGCGGAAACCTGTCATTACTTCATCAAAGATTAGCAATGCACCTTCTTGATCACAGATTTCACGTAGACCTTCGTGGAAGCCTTCTACAGGAGGGATACAGTTCATGTTACCCGCTACTGGCTCAACGATGATACAAGCGATCTCGCCTTTGTTTGCTGCGAAGATTTCACGTACTGAATCTAGATTGTTGAAGGTTGCTGTTAGCGTTAGTTTCGCAAAATCAGCCGGTACGCCTGGAGAGCTTGGTTGACCTAAAGTCAGTGCGCCAGAACCAGCTTTTACAAGTAGGCTGTCTGCGTGGCCGTGGTAGCAGCCTTCAAACTTAAGAATTTTGTCACGACCAGTGAAGCCACGAGCTAGACGAATCGCGCTCATTGTTGCTTCTGTACCTGAGCTCACCATACGTAGCTGTTCCATTGATGGAACCATCTCAGATACAAGTTCAGCCATTTTGATTTCAGTTTCGGTTGGAGCACCGAAGCTAAGGCCGCGTTGAGCTGCTGCAATCACAGCATCACGAATAACAGCGTGGTTGTGACCAAGGATCATTGGCCCCCAAGAGCCAACGTAATCGATATACGCTTTACCATCAGCATCAAAAATAAGTGGGCCATCAGCGCGTTCAACGAAGATTGGAGAACCACCTACGCCATTGAATGCACGAACTGGAGAGTTTACGCCACCAGGAATAGTTTGCTGTGCTTTTTCGTACAGCTCTGCTGATTTGGTCATTGATATATCCTCTTTTGACTGTCGGACCAATTGGCACGCATTGTACCTATCCCTAATCCAACTAGGAATGCTTTCGCCCAGATAATCACCCGAATCTGGTTGTTTTGTGTGGTTACACGTTTTAATTGTTAGATATTGGTGAGTTTACAGCAGTAAAAGGACCGATCCTGTGGTGAATACTTGAACGTTTCAGTCAGGTATTAGATAATCACCGGAATATAAGAAAATACTCAACAACTATGGTCTCGAATTAGATTTGTATCATGTTGTTTTTGACACAGGTAAGAGAGGTTGTCGTGAGCGAAGTAAATATCCCATTGTCTTTTTCTGATGCAGCAGCTACCCGCGTACAAACGCTAATTGCTGAAGAAGAAAACCCAGAACTAAAACTGCGTGTATACATTACAGGTGGTGGTTGTAGCGGTTTCCAATACGGCTTCACATTTGATGAAAAAGTAAATGATGGCGACACTACAATTGTAAACAGCGGTGTAACGCTGGTTGTTGATCCAATGAGCCTACAATACCTAATGGGCGGCATGGTTGATTACACTGAAGGCCTAGAAGGCGCACGCTTCTTTGTGAACAACCCGAACGCTACAACAACATGTGGTTGTGGCGCATCATTCAGCGTATAGCATGAGTTGAAAATAGCTTGAGCTCAAAGCTGTATTAGATACATTTCAAACGCCGAACTTATGTTCGGCGTTTTTGTTTTTACTTAGTAACTTATTACTTTTCAAAGCATTCCTCTCATTTTTAGTACACGGCATATTTTTTAAACTGTCGATAGCGTCCAACTTCGTTGAGGATTGGTCTGTTAAGGTTACCTTTGTGCATAAGGAAGTTGCACATCACGCTATTAAGCCAACTAGCGCGCCTGAATGACATCGGACAAAAGGATTTGTTATGCCCACTCTATTTTCTAACTCACCACTTTTTCAGAAATTGAAGCAGCCGTGGCTGGTTTCTCTGACTCTAGTCGTGTTGTTGTCGATCTGGCTTGGTTTAGGCGTAGGGCAAGCAGAAGAGTCGCCTGAGAAAAAAGCAACAGAAATTCCGCTGGCTAAGGTTTCCTTTCAAACCTTCACCTCATCACCGACCTTCAAAACGATTGATCTCTATGGAAGAACGGCGCCCGATAGGCATGCTCGTCTAGGTGCAGAAGTCGCGGGTAAGATTGTCAGATTGAATGTTGTTAAGGGGGGGATGGTTAAAGCAGGACAAGCCATTGCCCAGATAGATAAGGGTGATTTAGAGATTCAACTAGAGCGAGCATCTGCGTTATATCGCTTGAAGCAGAAAGAGTTCAAAGCGGCGCAGTCACTGAAGAAAAGAGGACTGCAAGGTGAAATCGCCTACACCACAGCTGAGGCTTCATTAACAGAAGCAAAAGCCATGATGCGCAATGCGGAATTGGCTTTAAAGAATACTGTGATTACTTCGCCTTTTTCGGGTGTGGTTCAAGATTTGATGGTGGAGCTCGGTGATTTCGTTAGTGTTGGCGATCCTGTTGCTGGCGTGATTGACCTCGATCCTTTGGTTATTGAGGCGGATGTCAGTGAGCGTCATATCCAACATTTGCTAGTCAATCAATCTGCTTTGGTTCGTTTGTTAGGGCGAGAAGAAGCGGAAGGCCGTTTACGCTATGTTTCTCGTATCTCTTCTGTTGCTACTAATACCTTCCCAATCGAGATAGAAATCGATAACTCTAAAGGCCTATTACCAGCAGGTGTCAGTGCCGAAGTTAAACTCAACCTAGAAACAAGAGATGCAATAAAGATAACACCGGCGATGCTAGCATTGGATGAGGCGGGTAACCTAGGGGTCAAAACCTTGGTTTCAGTCGATGACTCACCAACGGTGAAGTTTGTAGGCATTCAGCTAGTAAAGGCCGAACAAGATGGAGTTTGGCTCACAGGACTTGGACAACGCGTCGATATCATCACAGTAGGCCAAGGGTTTGTGCGTGATGGTGATTCGGTGATTGCTGTTGAGCAAGTCGCTGAACTCTCTAACGTAACCGCAGAGTAGGAGATAACCGATGTATTCAATTATTGATGCAGCCTTGTCTCGTGCTCGAACAATGCTCTCCCTTTTAGCGTTAATCCTTGTAGCCGGTGTCGTCACCTATATCACGATACCTAAGGAATCGAGCCCAGACATTACCATCCCAATTATCTATGTTTCGGTCGGGCACCAAGGGATCTCGCCAACGGATGCAGAACGTTTATTGGTTCGACCTATTGAGCAAGAGCTGAGGTCGATTGAAGGCGTAAAAGAGATGACAGCAACCGCAGCAGAAGGGCATGCCTCTGTTGTGTTGGAGTTTAATGTTGGCGTCGATCTCACCAAAGCAATGGCCGATGTGCGTGACGCGGTTGATCTGGCTAAACCAAAACTACCAGAAGACAGTGACGAACCGACCGTAAATGAGGTGACGCTGGCTTCTGAGCAACCTGTTTTGTCTGTTGTGCTATTCGGTACCGTTCCTGAGCGCACCATAGTGCAAATTGCCCGAGAGCTTGGAGACAAATTAGAAAGCTATCGCCAAATCCTTGAAGTCGATATTGCGGGCGATCGCGCTGACATCGTCGAGATCATTGTCGATCCGTTATTGATGGAGAGCTACAGCTTAGATCAAGCGGATATCTATAATCTGATCGCTCTGAACAATCGAGTGGTGGCCGCAGGTTTTGTTGATACTGGCTACGGACGTTTTTCTGTCAAAGTCCCTTCGGTATTTAACTCCTTAAAAGACGTGCTTGAGTTGCCTATTAAAGTGGATGGCAAGCAGGTGGTCACTTTTGGCGATGTCGCTACGGTTCGTCGAGCGTTTCGAGATCCTGAAAGTTTTGCTCGTTTAGATGGCAAATCTGCGGTGGTGTTGGATATCAAGAAGCGTGCAGGTGAGAACATCATCGAAACCGTTGAGCTAGTCAAAGCGGTAATGGCTGGTGCTCAGCAGCAAGCGGAATGGCCAAATAACCTGTTGGTCAAATACACCTGGGATGAATCTAAAGATGTGAAGATCATGCTTAATGATCTGCAAAACAATATCTTATCCGCCATTATTCTGGTGGTGATCGTTATCATCGCGATTCTTGGTGTGCGTACCGCTTTGTTAGTGGGTATTTCCATTCCAGGCTCATTCCTAACCGGGTTATTGGTTCTTTCGGTGTTTGGCTTAACCGTCAACATCGTAGTGCTGTTCTCTCTGATTATGGCGGTGGGGATGCTAGTAGACGGTGCGATTGTGGTGACCGAATTTGCAGACAGGCGAATGCAAGAGGGTGAAGGGCGCAAAGCCGCTTACCGAGATGCAGCGAAACGGATGGCGTGGCCGATAACCGCATCGACTGCCACAACCTTAGCCGCATTTGCTCCGTTACTGTTTTGGCCTGATGTGACGGGCGAATTTATGAAGTTCTTACCACTAACTCTGATCGCGACTTTAACTGCATCATTGATCATGGCGTTGTTGTTTGTGCCCGTGCTGGGCGGTTTGATTGGCAAACCTCAATACGTATCGTCTAAAAGCCAAGCTCGAATGGTCGCACTGCATAATGGTGACTTTTCACAGGCTACTGGTTTAACCAAGGCTTACTACCACACGCTTTCTTTAGCGATTAAACACCCCTTTAAGATTTTGTTCAGTGCGGCACTGCTCGCGGTTGCAGTTGGTTTTACTTATTCAAAAGCGGGTCTAGGTGCAGAGTTCTTCCCAGAAGTTGATCCGCCATTCTTTAATGTCAAAGTTCGCTCGCATGGGGATCTGTCTATCCAAGAAAAGGATGACATCATGCGTGATATTGAACTGATGATGCTCAATCATGATGAGTTCGATACCGTTTACACGCGTACTGGTGGTGACGACCAGATTGGTTTGATCTCAATTACGCCTGTTGACTGGCAATATCGACGCAGCGTTAAGGCGATTATTGATGAGTTGAAGGTACAAACCGATCAATACGCTGGTGTTGAGATTGAATATAAGTTCCCTGATGCTGGGCCTCCGGTTGAAAATGACTTAGTGATTGAGCTGTCGGCAAGAACTCCAGAGCAGCTCAATCAGGCTGCAAAAATTGTGAGAGGTTGGGCTGATGGAAATAAAGCACTGACCAATATCAGCGATACTGCGAGTAAAGATGGCATCGATTGGAAGGTGGATATTCGCCGCGACGATGCTGCGCGCTTTGCAGCTGATGCGACCTTAGTGGGTAATACCGTTCAATTCGTGACTAATGGTCTCAAGATTGGTGATTATCTGCCCGATGACTCTTCAGAAGAGGTCGATATCTTGGTGCGCTACCCTAATGATAAGCGTGATATCGGGCGCTTCGACCAGCTTAGGGTGAAAACGCCAGCAGGTTTAGTACCTATTACTAATTTCGCTCAGATCGTTCCCGACCATAAGCAAGACACCATTAAACGCCTTGATGGCAAGCGTGTGGTGAACATCATGGCGGATATGGAAGAAGGGTATAACCTTGCTCTCGAACTACCAAAGATCGAACAAGCATTGAGTGAGCTAGGGCTGCCGAGTAGCGTGGAATTTCGCATCCGTGGTCAAAACGAAGAACAAGAAAACTCGTCAGCCTTTTTACAAAGTGCTTTCTTGGTTGCTTTGGCGGTAATGGCTTTGATTCTGATTACTCAGTTCAATAGCTTCTATCAAGCGTTTTTGATTCTGAGTGCTGTATTGTTTTCGACCGTTGGCGTGTTCGTTGGCTTACTGATCTTCCAACGTCCGTTTGGCATTGTGATGTCGGGAATTGGGGTAATAGCGCTCGCCGGCATAGTCGTGAACAACAACATCGTGTTGATTGATACTTATAATCAGCTCATCAAAAGAGGCTTGGACAAGCGAGATGCGATTCTAAGAACCGGTGTTCAGCGTTTAAGGCCAGTAATGCTCACGACGGTTACGACTATCTTAGGTTTAATGCCGATGGTGTTAGAGATGAACATCGACCTGATTAATCAAAAGATAGAGTTTGGCGCGCCAAGTACACAATGGTGGTCACAGCTTGCGACCGCTATTGCTGGTGGTTTGGCGTTTGCCACGGTGCTGACTTTAGTATTAACCCCTTGTTTGTTAATGCTTGGACGGAACAACAAACCTGAAAAACAGTAGCTAGTTGTGGTATGTGAGCATAAAAAAGAGCGCCTTGATGGGCGCTCTTTGCATTTTTCTATTTTGCAGTGAAGCTACAAACGCCTAGTTAGTCGCTAGTAACTGACCGTATCGCTCAAGGTTTCTTAATCGAATCTCTGAGTTGGCAATAAAGGTTGCTTTTGCTTTACCAGTTAACGACTTGGATTGAGGCAATTTCACGGTACGCGCATTTTTATGTACGCCATTAACCAAGAATTCATAATGTAAGTGCGGGCCAGTCACACGGCCTGTACCGCCCAAAGTACCAATGGTTTGGCCTTGTTTTACGCGCTGACCGGTTTTCACCATACGTCGCTTCATGTGCAGGTACTTGGTGATGTAGGTGTTGCTGTGGCGGATGAACACGTAGTTACCATTGAATTGGTTGTAACCTGACTTCTGAACAATACCGTCACCGGCTGCCCAGATAGACGTGCCAACAGGGGCTGCGTAGTCAGTACCGCGGTGAGCTCGAATCTTACCGGTTACTGGGTGTCTCCTGGTAGGGTTAAAGTTCGATGTTACGCGACGAAAATCAATTGGTGAGCGCAAGAACGCCTTCTTCATCGCACGACCATTTTCATCGAAGTAGTTGCCGCTTTTATCATCCAATACCGCGGTAAATGAATCGCCTTGGTTTTTGAACACGGCTGCCATGATCTTACCGCGACCAACTACTTCACCTTCAACCACTTTCTCTTGGTATAAGATTTTGAAGCTGTCGTTCTTACGAATATCTAACGCAAAGTCGATATCCCAACCGAAGATGCCGGCCAGTTCCATAATTTGGTTTGCGGTTAAACCTGCGCTGACGCCAGCGTTCCAGAAGTTAGAGGTGATGTTGGCTTCGGCATAATTGTATTGGTATACCACTTCTTTTTTGTCGAAACTTGATGAGAAAGAATCGCCAGATTTAGTGATCTTGAAGCTTTCAAACGCACTAAGTTGTCGTTTTAACTGAATAAGGTCGTTGTTTTCATCAAAGCCGAACTGCAAGACATCACCAGGTCTTAGGTTAGACAGCTGCTTCTTAATATCATTATTGGTATTGAGTAGCGTGATCAGCAGACGGTATGAGAGGCCAATACGTTCAAATAAAACAGAGGTGCTTTCGCCAGAGCGAACGGTGTATTTCTCCCAATTGAGCACTGCCGTCGGTGGAGCGTCACTTGAGCTAATAAGTGCAGAGGCATTGATAGTCAGTGGGTAATGTTTTCCCACAACTAAAGCGCCCGAATCGTCACGCAAACTGTTGACGTCGGGGAGTAAGAAAATCGCGACGAAAATTATGGCACTAAAAAATGCGATAAAAGCCCGGTGCAAAATAGGAAGGCGTGCAAAAATAGACAACATGTTCCGGTTCGTTCTGTAAATATTATGAAAATCGACGACGGAATAGTGTAACTGGTTTCAAAATACATCGCTATTCAAGTAAGATGTCTAATTAATGTATTTTTGCCAAATCTGTGGGAGTGAACAAGAATGGCGAGTATTGAAGCTGCACTAGCCGAGATCAAACGTGGCGTAGAAGAACTAATTCCAGAAGACGAGCTGATTGCTAAATTAAAAGAAGGTCGTCCTTTACGCATTAAACTGGGTGCCGATCCAACGGCTCCAGATATTCACCTAGGCCATACGGTTATCTTTAACAAGCTTCGTGCTTTCCAAGAGCTTGGTCATGAAGTGACATTCCTGATTGGTGATTTCACTGCAATGGTTGGTGACCCATCAGGTAAAAACTCAACACGTCCACCGCTAAGCCGCGAAGACGTATTGAAGAATGCTGAAACTTACAAAGAGCAAGTATTCAAAATTCTAGATCCTGCGAAAACACAAATTCGTTTCAACTCTGAGTGGCTATCTGACCTTGGCGCAGAAGGTATGATTCGTCTTGCTTCTAACCAAACTGTTGCTCGTATGCTTGAGCGTGATGACTTTAAAAAGCGTTACGCTGGTGGTCAACCAATCGCTATCCACGAATTCATGTACCCACTTCTACAAGGTCACGACTCTGTTGCACTAGAGAGCGACGTTGAGCTTGGCGGTACTGACCAGAAGTTCAACCTGCTAATGGGCCGTGAACTGCAAAAAGCAGCAGGTCAAAAACCACAAGCGGTACTGATGATGCCACTACTTGTTGGTCTAGACGGCGTTAAGAAGATGTCTAAGTCTGCACATAACTACATCGGTATTAGCGAAGCACCAAGCGAAATGTTTGGTAAGATCATGTCTATCTCTGACGATCTAATGTGGAGCTACTACGAGCTACTTTCTTTCCGTCCACTTGAAGAAGTGGCAGAGCTGAAAGCTGGTGTTGAAGCGGGTAAAAACCCACGTGACGTTAAAGTACTTCTGGCTAAAGAGATCATTGCTCGTTTCCACAGTGAAGCAGATGCTGATGCAGCAGAGCAAGAGTTCGTTAACCGCTTTGCTAAAAACCAAGTTCCTGATGAAATGCCGGAGTTTGAATTCGAAGCAGGCCTGCCAATTGCGAACGTTCTAAAAGAAGCGGGTCTTGTAAACTCGACTTCTGATGCGATGCGTATGATCAAGCAAGGCGCTGCTAAGCTTGAAGGCGAGAAGATTGAAGACAGCAAATTCGTGCCTGAAGCAGGTACTGCCGTTTACCAAGTAGGTAAGCGTAAGTTTGCTCGTATTACTATTAAGTAATAATGCACATCAATAATTGAACCAAAGGCATCCACGGATGCCTTTTTTATTGACTTAAAATTGACGAAACTTTGAAACGCCTATTGCTACACTATGCGCGCTGTCAAATTGACAGTAATTCTGGAGATTTTTATGAACAATACCGACCATCCTCCTAGTTTGAATGGAGAAGAATAACCTGTCTCGGTATTGATCTATTGTCCTGCCGTTCAGGTAGGGTATCTTTGTTTCCCCCCGCATTCTTTTCCACACACTAGATTCTAACAAGTAGACACATCAGTAGCTTTCAGCTCTTGGTGCGCTTAGCTGTACGCTCTTGGTGTATTAGCTATAGGCTATTTGTTTTGATGGTCGTTACCTTTGCCAATCGGGAGATTCGCCATGACGGTAATGAACAACACTTTTTTATCTATTGAAGCTCTGTACTCAGAGCAAGACATCCAAGCTGTATCGAATGCATTTCAACAGTACGGACGTGAACAACAAATTAATCTTTTGAATCGAATGCCGCTCGAAGATGCGGTGCTAGTGCTGGGGCAATGCTCTTTGAGTACGATTCAGACTTTACTTAGTGAGCTAGAAGAGCAGGGCTTTGAGAAGCGC
Organism: Vibrio sp. 10N.261.55.F4; assembly: GCF_041470465.1. Taxonomy (NCBI): domain Bacteria; kingdom Pseudomonadati; phylum Pseudomonadota; class Gammaproteobacteria; order Vibrionales; family Vibrionaceae; genus Vibrio; species Vibrio sp. 10N.261.55.F4. The sequence continues at coordinate 140,237 of NZ_JBFRMM010000024.1, forward strand.
TCTCGACATCTAGCTCACCAACTAGGGCTGATCTACTCTGAGGTAGAACCTCAACAGGGTTACCTTTCGACTGGCGTCATGAGCCACGTCAGGCAGCGTATCGGTTGGATTATTTCGTTAGCACTATTGGGAATCGTCTCAGGGCTTATCATTGCTCAGTATGAAGACATTCTCAGTCAGTTGGTACTTTTGGCAATCTACATGCCGGTAATTGCTGCTGCTGGTGGTAACACCGGAACACAAGCAGCGACTTTGGTGATCCGAGCCTTAGCCACAGGTGAGTTGAAAAAACGCCAATGGGCTAACGTTCTATGGAAAGAGTTTAGAGTTGCTATTTGTTTAGCTTTAGCGATTGCTGTAGTGATGATTGGACGTATTTTGCTCTTTAGTGAAAACCAAGCGACAGGTGGTTATGATATCAACATGATTGCGTTAGCTATTGCGGTAGCGCTGTTTATTCAGGTGACCATATCAACCGTGCTGGGTGGCGGATTGCCGATAGTTGCTAGGCTATTTAAGCTTGATCCAGCGGTGTTAGTGAGCCCAGTGCTTGCTTCCATAGTTGATATCTCAGGAATGTGGATCTACTTCACTGTGGTTAACTCATTCCTCGGTATCGCTTAGCTCCTATAAAAATAGGCACCTATAAAAATAGCTAAATACATCTGAGAAACAAAAATGGCGCTGAAGATTTAAGGTCTTCAGCGCCATTTTTATTGTTTGAGTAGAAGTTTACACAGAGCTAAGCATTACTTAGATTTGCTTTGTGTTTGACTGAACTCGACCACATCTTTGTAGAAAGCACGCTCAAACTGGGTGATAGGTGCTTCCACTGGTTTGTCTGGATCTTGTTCTTCAGGGAAGTAATCACGGACAAATTGTACAAACAGAGAGTTTGGTTTTCCCGCTTTATCTAATCCGTATCCCGCCATGTTGTAACTGCCGTATAGAGAACCACTCTTGGCGATAATGTTGCCTTGAATCGGTGCTTTTCTCATGCTCTGACGGTATTTGAGCGTTCCATCAGTGCCAGATGTAGGCATAGCCTCAATCAGGCTGAGCTGTTGATCGTTTTCCCAGATATAACGAAGCACTTGAGCCATGGTCTGTGACCTCATTCGGTTATTTCTGGATAACCCTGAACCATCGACGAGCTGCGCTTTACTGAGGTCAATATTAGCCTTGGTCAGCAGTATCTGTTTTATTGCTTCAGTGCCGTTATTGAAGCTGCCCGGTTGAACATAAAATGTTGCTCCTAGCGTTTTAGTTAGATTATCTGCGATAAGGTTATCTGACTTCTTGAGCATGATATCGAGCAGTTCAGGAAGCTTTTCTGAGTTGTGACTAGCGACTAACGTGGTTTTGTCTGCTTGCGCTTTTTTACCAATAATCACATCACCTTTTACTTCTATTTTCAGTTCTTTGAGAAGCGATGTAACGACTTGATAGGTGTAAAGTTCTGGATTTTGAATCGCGAACTTGAGTGGCAGTGGCTTTTTACGCTCAACCAAGCAACCAGAGAGCTTGTAAGCGTTATCTGGTGTGGTGATGAGCTCCAAGTCGCATTGTGTTGCCTTCTGCCCAGAGCGAGTTACCGTGGCAGCGGTGGTTGTCACGTCTATCGGATAATGGGATGGAATATAGACGCGAGTGCTACCGTTATCTTTTGTATAAATAGAGGCTTGTGCACAGTTGCTGTCTAAGGTCATCGCACTAGAAGGCGCGCTGTAACAAACGCCTAGAATGTCCCAAGGCCACCCCACCGCTCGTTGATAGCCTGTATAAGCCGTGTTATCGAGGTATAAGTTGCCTTTGATGGTTCTGGATTGCGACTTAGCGTACTGAGCTAACAGGCTTTTTAGCTGTTCACGTTGTAGAGTTGGATCTCCGCTAAATGAAATGATTGAATCATTGCCAGAACGAAGAATGCTAGTCGTGTAATGAAAGTCATCTCCCAACTCTAGCTTGGCCGCTAAAGCCGTCACCAGTTTTAACGTGCTGGCTGGTGGATAAAAGTCATCGCTATTGGTATTAAGCTCGCTTGAATCATTGCTTAACGATTTGATGATCAAACTCGTACTACTACCATCGGGCAGTGTTTTTAGAGGGGCGTATGCGAAAGCGTTAATCGAGAAAACGCTAATGGAAAAACTACATAGAAGTAGAGTTGGTAGAAGGCGCATAGAAGATTTTCTTGGATGGCTGATTTTTTCAGTATACAGATATAAAAAACGCCCGCTAGAGAGCGGGCGTTTTGATTCTCAATTAACTAATTAATCAATTAGATAATCAGAATTAGAAGTCGTAACGTAGACCAATAGCTAGCTCGTCTTCAGCTTGTGCTTTAGTTGCACCACGGTTAACTAAAGTATCAGCCGTACCGAACTTGTCGCCTTCAGAGATAAGGTTGAAGTTGTACGAGATGTACGTACGGAAGTTAGGCTTGAAGTAGTAAGTCGCATCTACAGCAACGTTATCAGCAGATGTATCACCATTTGTTTCTGCGTTGTTGTACGTTAGAGTGAATGCAGCTTTGTCTAGCGTGTAAGCAGTTGCGAATTCGTAGCCAGTGTAGTCGCCGTTATCTTTAGATAATTCACCGTCAGTGAATACACCAGCAAAGTATAGAGCTTCAGTGCGGAAAGATGCCGCTAGCATGTACTCGTTTTGCTCGTCTTGGTCAGCGTAACCTGCACCTAGCTTAAAGCCAGAGTCGCCGATTGCGTAGATACCAGATAGAGAGTAGCCGTCTGCTTCGTTCTCAACGAATTCGCCACCTTGTTCAGCGCGGTCAGCAAAGCGGTAGCTTGCTTTAACCGCTAGGTCTTGGAACTCACCTTTGTAAGAAAGCATGTTGTCTGTACGGTCTGCTGCTGCAATTTTGTATGCCGCTGAGTTACCGTGGTAAGACATGATATCGGTAAAGTCTGTGATAACGCCTAGCGCACCGTCGTTTTTACCGTATGTCACTTCACCGAATGTACCGCCGATACCAGCGTATGTGTAACGGTGGTCGATATCAGAACCATTGTCGGTAGCTGTCGCGTCAGAGTCTGCAGTAGTGTATTCACCTTCGTAGAAACCAACACCGTATAGGCCGTCTTGGATTTCAACTTTACCTAGGAAGTTTAGACGTACACGAGAGTTGTCTTGTGCTTTGCCATCTTTTAGAGATAGACGAGCTTCCGCACGACCACCGATTTCTAGAGAAGTGCCGTTTGAGCTGTATACAGATGTACCTTCGATACCACCAGCTTGTTTACCGTCCGCTGCCACTGCGTTAGTAGCAAGAGCTGCAGCAGATACAGCAAGCGCGATCATAGTCTTGTTCATGTTATTATTTCCTAATTACTGTCCATAGAAGTTTTATCAAGGATTTGAACCCTTTTGTGTATTGCCTGTATTAATCAGGCTTCATAATCATGATTAGAACAGAAGTCTGAAAAATGCCAGTGCAATCCATGGGTTACTTTTTACCTCTAAAGTTCCATGGTCAGTTAGTAAAATGATATAAAACTAAAAAATGAACACTGTTTTATTATATCTCTTGTTGATTAAGTGTTTGTTTTAAATTGATTTTTATAAAAGTGTGATCTGTGTTTATTTTGTTTGTTTTTTGTTTTTTTAGGTATTTAATTCTCAACTTATTGATGGGGAGGTTATTATTCATTTTTGTGATGTCTGTAATTTAGACCTAGATAAAGCTTTTATAACGCAAAGTGGAATAAAGGTGATTTAGCCATAAAGTTTGTTTACACTAAGCCAAATCGTTTTGTTTCTATCACCCAATAAATACGTTGGGTGTATTTATGTTGGCCAAAGAAAGCTTTGGCATAGAGGTAAAAAATGGAAAAGGTTCCAATGACAGTACGTGGCGCTCAGCAGCTACGTGATGAATTAGATCGCCTACTTAAGCTACGCCCTGTTATCTCAGCAGCTATTGGTGAAGCACGTGAACTAGGTGACTTAAAAGAGAATGCTGAATACCACGCCGCTCGTGAAGAGCAAGGTATCTGTGAAGCTCAAATCCGTGATATCGAATACAAGCTATCTCTAGCTCAGATCATCGATGTAACCCAAATGGAAAACACGGGTAAGATTATCTTTGGTACAACAGTCACTCTGATTGATGTTGATACAGACGAAGAGTACCGTTACCAAATCGTTTCTGAAGACGAAGCCGATATCAAAACTGGCCGTATCTCAGTGAAGTCACCAATTGCTCGTGGTCTTATCGGCAAGATGGAAGGCGACGAAGTGATGATTTCGACTCCTGGCGGTGATAAAGATTACGAAATTGACAAAGTAGAATATATCTAATTGAATTTTCTTTGTTTCTGATAAGTAAAAAGGTCGCTAAATGCGACCTTTTTCGTTTCTCACGCTACACTAAAAGATAAGCGCTGTGGCTTCCTATTAGTGAAGTTAGCTTATATCAAACTCGCTTATTTACGTGGAATCTCGATTTTACGTGCTTCTGACTGACGGAACAGTACTAGAACTTTACCGATAGTCTGTACTTTCTCAGCTTTAGTTTCACGTACAATTGCATCGATAATCAGCTGCTTAGTTTCACGGTCTTCTGATGCAACTTTAATTTTGATCAGTTCGTGGTGATCTAGAGCTAATTCGATTTCCGCTAGAACAGCTTCAGTAAGTCCATTTGCGCCCATTAGCACTACAGGTTTTAAACTGTGAGCTAGGCCCTTTAGATGCTGCTTTTGTTTGGTACTTAGGTTCATTACGCGGCCAATTTTCTTTACTATTAGGGTTGAAAAAACCTATTTTAACGCCATCTAATGCTGAAGACTATAATTTATTCGGCAATTAGTACTTTCCTCCACTTTAGGTATCCAATGAGCAAACAGAAACACTCGGCCAGTTCAGGCCGTTGGTTGAAGGAACACTTCGACGACAAGTACGCAAACGAAGCAAGAAAGAAAGGCTATCGCTCACGTGCTTATTTCAAAATGGAAGAGATTCAAACGAAAGATAAATTGCTGTCTCCTGGGATGACCATTGTGGATTTGGGTGCAGCACCTGGCGGTTGGTCTCAATATGCTGCTAAGATTGTTGGAGACAACGGACAAATCATTGCGTGTGACTTGTTACCAATGGATCCGATTGCTGGTGTTAGCTTTTTACAAGGCGATTTCCGCGAAGAAGCTGTGCTAGATGCCTTATTGGAACGTATACAACCAAACATGGTTGATGTCGTGATGTCAGATATGGCACCTAATATAGCAGGCAACAATTCTGTGGATCAGCCAAGAGCTATGTATTTAGTTGAATTAGCTTTGGATATGTGTCGACAAGTTCTAGCTACCAATGGTAGTTTTGTTGTAAAAGTATTCCAAGGCGAAGGGTTTGACCAATACGTTAAGGACGTCCGCGAGATGTTTAAAACAGTAAAAGTTAGAAAACCCGACTCTTCTCGAGCTCGATCTCGTGAAGTGTTTATCGTAGCCACTGGTTACAAAGGTTAACGATTCTCTTCCAAGAGTGAGAGTTAACAACATGGCTACAGGTTACAAACTGTAGTACCCTACCTTTAATTACAATTAGTTATCGAGAGGCTTACACCTTGAGTGACATGGCAAAAAATTTAATTCTGTGGCTTGTTATCGCGGTAGTGTTGATGTCGGTATTCCAGAGCTTCGGCCCTGGGGAAAGTAACGGCAGAGCAGTAGATTACACCACGTTTGTACAGGAAGTTGGCCAAGGCCAGATTCAAGACGCACAGTTCAATAACAGCGAAATCACTTTCACACGTCGTGGTGGTGGTTCTAAGTATGTAACTTACATGCCTGTTTATGATCAAAAGCTACTTGATGACTTAATTAATCAAAACGTAAAAGTTCAGGGTACACCACCTGAAGAGCAGAGCCTGCTTGGCACTATCTTCATCTCATGGTTCCCAATGATCTTACTGATTGGTGTATGGATTTTCTTTATGCGTCAAATGCAAGGCGGCGGCGGCGGTAAAGGCGCGATGTCTTTCGGTAAGAGTAAAGCTCGAATGATGAGCGAAGAACAAATCAAAACCATGTTTGCTGATGTTGCTGGTTGTGACGAAGCAAAAGAAGACGTGAAAGAGCTTGTGGACTACCTTCGTGACCCAAGCCGCTTCCAAAAGCTAGGTGGTAAGATCCCGACAGGTATCCTGTTGGTTGGTCCTCCTGGTACGGGTAAAACATTGCTTGCAAAAGCGATTGCCGGTGAAGCGAAAGTACCGTTCTTTACTATCTCTGGTTCTGACTTCGTTGAAATGTTTGTTGGTGTTGGTGCATCTCGTGTGCGTGACATGTTCGAACAAGCGAAGAAAGCGGCACCTTGTATCATCTTTATCGATGAAATTGATGCTGTAGGTCGTCAACGTGGCGCTGGTGTTGGTGGTGGTCACGATGAACGTGAACAAACACTGAACCAAATGTTGGTTGAGATGGATGGTTTCGAAGGTAACGAAGGTATTATCGTTATCGCTGCGACTAACCGTCCAGACGTACTAGACCCTGCATTACTTCGTCCTGGTCGTTTTGACCGTCAAGTTGTGGTTGGTCTACCGGATGTACGTGGTCGTGAACAGATTCTTAAAGTACACATGCGTAAAGTGCCACTATCAGGTGATGTTGAACCGTCGCTGATCGCTCGTGGTACTCCAGGCTTCTCTGGTGCAGATCTTGCGAACCTTGTGAACGAAGCGGCGCTATTTGCTGCTCGTGGTAACAAGCGCAATGTATCTATGGTTGAGTTTGAACTTGCGAAAGACAAAATTATGATGGGTGCAGAGCGCCGTTCAATGGTTATGTCTGAAGAAGTGAAAGAGTCAACGGCTTACCACGAAGCGGGTCACGCAATTGTTGGTCGTTTGGTACCTGAACACGATCCAGTGTACAAGGTGTCAATCATTCCACGTGGTCGTGCGCTTGGTGTAACCATGTACTTGCCAGAGCAAGATCGTGTGAGCATGTCTCGCCAACATCTAGAGTCTATGATTTCTAGCCTGTACGGTGGTCGTCTTGCTGAAGAACTTATTTACGGTAAAGACAAAGTGTCAACTGGTGCGTCTAACGATATCGAACGTGCAACTGATATTGCTCGTAAGATGGTTACGCAGTGGGGCTTCTCTGAGAAATTGGGTCCTCTTCTTTACGCAGAAGAAGAAGGTGAAGTTTTCCTAGGTCGCGGCATGAGCCAAGCTAAGCACGTTTCTGATGACACGACTAAGCTTATCGATGAAGAGATTCGTATCCTTATCGACCGTAACTACGATAGAGCTAAGAAGATTCTTGAAGATAACATGGATATCATGCATTCGATGAAAGACGCTCTAATGAAGTTCGAAACGATCGATGCAGGTCAAATTGATGACTTGATGGAGCGTAAGCAAGAGATTCGTGATCCAGCTGGTTGGGGTGATCAGGTAAAAGCTGAACCTACAAAGGAAGAAGCAAAACCTGAAGCTAAGGCAGAAGAAGCTAAAGCGGAACCAAAAGCTGAAGAGTCGAAAGTTGAAGAAGTTAAATCTGAAACAGATGATGCTCAAAACAAAGATTCTTAATCGCTAAGTTATAAATTAAAACCCTGAGTACGCTCAGGGTTTTTCTGTTTCTAGCCCTAGATGTTTTTACCTTTAAGACCCACCTTCCATGATATTAAAAGCACATAATAAAACGCTCGTTTTAGACCGCCCACATGTGATGGGTATCCTCAATGTTACGCCTGACTCTTTCTCTGATGGCGGAAAATTCAATTCATTAGATAATGCTTTACTGCAAGCAGAGCGAATGATTCAAGCTGGTGTTAGCATTATTGACATTGGTGGTGAATCAACTCGCCCGGGAGCGCCTGACGTTCCTTTAGAAGAAGAGCTCGCTCGCGTTATTCCTGCCATTAAAGCAATTCGCGCTAAGTTTGATGTGTGGATCTCCATTGATACCAGTAAAGCTGAAGTGATGCGCCAAGCCGTTGAAGCGGGGGCTGATTTGATCAATGATGTGCGCGCACTGCAAGAGCCCGGAGCTTTAGAAGCGGCCGCCGATGCTAATGTGCCCGTTTGCCTGATGCACATGAAAGGTCAGCCAAGAACCATGCAAGCTAACCCTAATTACGATGATGTCCTAATGGATGTTGAAGCGTTCTTAAAAGAAAGGGTGGAGGCTTGTGAGGCTGTTGGTATATCAAAAGATCAGCTGATTCTGGATCCTGGTTTTGGTTTTGGTAAAACCATTGAGCATAATTACCACCTATTAGCGCACCTTGAAAAGTTTCATTCGTTAGGCTTACCTGTTTTAGCGGGGATGTCGAGAAAATCGATGATCTTTAAATTGCTAGACAAGGTTCCGGCCGACTGCATGGTCGCAAGCGTCACTTGCGCGACGATTGCCGCGATGAAAGGCGCACAAATTATTCGCGTTCATGATGTCGAGGAGACACTGGAAGCGATGAAAATAATCGAAGTGATGAACAACAATCACTAAATATAATTAAGGAAAATCACTATGTCTGATAAAAGACGTTATTTCGGCACAGATGGTGTGCGTGGCAAAGTAGGCCAGTACCCGATTACACCTGATTTTGTTCTGAAGCTTGGCTGGGCTGCGGGTCGTGTTCTTGCGAAGCAAGGCACAAAGAAAGTCATCATTGGTAAAGATACTCGTATCTCTGGTTACATGCTTGAGTCAGCGCTAGAAGCTGGCCTTGCTGCTGCTGGTCTTCAGGCTACGTTTACTGGCCCAATGCCAACACCTGCTGTGGCTTACCTAACTCAAACCTTCCGCGCTGAAGCCGGTATTGTTATCTCTGCATCACACAACCCATACTACGATAACGGTATCAAGTTCTTCTCTTCTGAGGGAACAAAACTGCCGGACGATATCGAGTTGGCAATTGAAGCAGAGTTGGATAAAGACATCGAATGTGTTGATTCTTCAGAGCTAGGTAAAGCAGTACGTTTGAACGATGCGGCTGGCCGTTACATCGAGTTCTGTAAAAGTACGTTCCCACATAAAATGACATTAGCTGGCATGAAGATCGTTATCGATTGTGCACATGGTGCGACTTACCACATTGCGCCTGCTGTATTTAAAGAACTGGGTGCTGAGGTCGTTGCGATTGGTGTTGAGCCAAACGGTACTAACATCAACCACGAAGTCGGTGCGACGGATGTACGTGCTCTGCAAGCAAAAGTGCTTGAAGAAAAAGCGGCATTAGGTCTTGGCTTTGATGGTGATGGTGACCGTATCATCATGGTTGACGAGCTAGGCAACAAAGTTGATGGCGACCAAATCGCTTACATTATTGCTCGTGATGCACTGCGTCGCGGTGAGTTGAAAGGCGGCGTTGTTGGTACACTAATGACCAACCTGGGTATGGAAAACGGCCTTAAGCAGTTAGGTATTCCGTTTGTACGTGCTGCTGTTGGTGACCGTTACGTAATGGAACAGCTTCTTGCTAAAGGCTGGAAGATCGGCGCTGAAAACTCGGGGCACGTTATCCTACTAGATAAAGTGACGACGGGTGATGCTATCGTTGCTGCTCTGCAAGTTTTGGCTTCAGTTGTTGATAGCGAAATGACACTGAATGAGTTGTCTCAGGGCATGACGTTGTACCCTCAAGTTCTAGAAAACGTTCGTTTCAGCGGAGATTCAAACCCACTAGAAGCCGAAGCGGTAAAAGCAGCGGTTGTTGAAGTAGAAGCAGAGCTTGGCGAGAAAGGCCGTGTACTATTACGCAAGTCTGGTACCGAGCCACTACTGCGTGTCATGGTTGAAGGCGAAGATGCAGAGCTTGTTCAAGCATCAGCGCTTAAGATTGCAGATGCAGTAAAAGCAAACTGCTAATTTAACCTTTTACTTAGCTGGCGCAGCGAATAGCGCTTGTGATTAGAAGTGGTTGACTTATATCACGGTCAAAAGATATAACGGTCAAAAGAGACATAAATGAGTTTTGTGTCGCTTTTGACCTTTTTTTGACCATTCACTTGGTAAAGGCTTATTTTTTAGCAAATTCTCCTTGTCAGCCATCGTCGCATTCGCTAGTATTGCTCGGCCTTCAGTTAGGAGGTCGCTAGCCTTGTTCTTAAAAATAGTTTTTTGAACGGCGCTGGCTCAACAATTAGGAACATAGGTGGAAAAATGTTTACAGTTCTACTTGTGATTTACCTGTTGGCAGCGCTTGGTGTAATTGGCCTAGTGTTGATTCAACAAGGTAAAGGCGCAGATATGGGAGCCTCTTTCGGTGCTGGCGCTTCAAACACTGTGTTTGGTGCTGGTGGCTCAGGAAATTTCCTTACCCGAATGACTGCAATTTTTGCAACTACATTTTTTATCCTTAGCTTAGTGCTTGGTAATATGTCTACACATAAAACTGAGTCACAATGGATTGACCCGACCCAAGGTCAGGTGATTCAACAAGCTGATGATGCAGTGAGTGAAGTTCCGGCGCAAGGCGACGAAATTCCACAATAATCTGTAAAGATTTGATGCCGAGATGGTGAAATTGGTAGACACGCTAGCATGAGGTGCTAGTGCCTTAGGGTGTGAGGGTTCGAGTCCCTCTCTCGGCACCATGTTTACAAACTTGTAAAACATCTTGTTGGGCGTATAATGCTCGCAAGTCGGACGCGGGATGGAGCAGTTTGGTAGCTCGTCGGGCTCATAACCCGAAGGTCGTCGGTTCAAATCCGGCTCCCGCAACCAATTTCAATGCTATTATATAGCTTGTATTGGTAGCAAGTTTGCACAGTGTGAACCTCACTGTGAGTTAGGTGCGATATCGAATGTGATGGCACTTAACATATAAGGGTCCAGCAACAAAAACCCCGGCTTATACGGGGTTTTTTGTTATCTAAGCATTTGTAAATGTATTTAGATAATGTTTGCTTGGAATTTAAATTGGGCTTTGAGCCCTTTTTTTGTTTCTGGAGTGGTTAAATGACTGGTTTAGAAAGACAACTTACTGAAATGCTTGACGCTCCAGTAGCAGCATCAGGTTATGAGTTAGTTGGATTAGAATTTATTCGTGCTGGTGAGCACTCAACGCTACGTATTTACATCGATTCACCAAACGGTATCAATGTAGATGATTGCGCTGAAGTTAGCCACCAAGTAAGTGCCGTAATGGACGTTGAAGATCCAATTTCAGTGGCTTATAACCTTGAAGTGTCTTCACCAGGTTTAGAGAGACCACTGTTCAAAGCAGAGCATTACCAACAATTTATTGGTCACGAGGTAAGCATCGTTTTGAAAATGGCTGTCGGCAACCGTCGTAAATGGAAAGGTGATATCCAATCTATCGAAGGCGAGACAGTGAAAGTATTGGTTGAAGGACAAGAAGAAGAATTCGTCCTGAGCAATATTGCGAAAGCTAACCTGATCCCTAAATTTTAGTTCTCCTAGAGAGAAGAGCTTAAGAGGCTAGATTAATGAACAAAGAAATTTTGGCGGTAGTAGAAGCTGTTTCAAATGAGAAAGCAGTTCCTCGTGAGCGTATTTTTGAAGCGCTTGAAATCGCGCTTGCAACGGCAACAAAAAAGAAAAGCGAACTAGAAATTGAAGTTCGTGTTGAAATTGACCGTAAAACGGGTGATTTCGAAACTTTCCGTCGTTGGGAAGCTGTTGAGGAAGTTGAATTCCCAACAAAAGAAATCTCTATTGAAGCTGCAAAGTACGATGACCCAGAGATCGAACTTGGCGGTTTCATTGAAGATGATATCGAATCAGTAACGTTTGACCGTATTACGACTCAAACGGCTAAGCAAGTTATCGTACAGAAAGTACGTGAAGCTGAACGCGCTCAAATCGTTGAGCAGTTCATCGATAACGAAGGCGAGCTAGTAACTGGCGCAGTTAAGAAAGTTAACCGTGACACTATTATTCTAGACCTAGGTAACAACGCTGAAGCGGTAATCCTTCGTGATGACCAACTTCCTCGTGAAAACTTCCGTCCAGGTGACCGTGTTCGTGGTCTTCTTTACGCAGTTAAACCAGAAGCTCGTGGTTTCCAGCTTTTCGTTACTCGTTCGAAGCCAGAAATGCTAGCTGAACTATTCCGTGTTGAAGTGCCTGAGATTGGTGAAGAGCTAATTGAACTTAAAGGTGCTGCACGTGACGCTGGTTCTCGTGCTAAAATCGCTGTGAAAACAAACGACAAACGTATTGACCCAGTTGGTGCGTGTGTTGGTATGCGTGGCGCACGTGTACAAGCTGTTTCTAACGATCTTGGTGGTGAACGTATCGATATCGTTCTTTGGGATGATAACCCGGCTCAATTCGTAATCAACGCAATGGCTCCTGCTGATGTTGCTTCAATCATCGTTGATGAAGACGCACACTCTATGGATATCGCTGTTGAAGCGGATAACCTAGCACAAGCGATTGGCCGTAGCGGTCAAAACGTACGTCTAGCGTCTCAACTTACTGGTTGGGAACTGAACGTAATGACTGTTGCTGATCTTGAGAAGAAGCACCAAGAAGAAGCAGTTGCCTCTATTGAAAACTTCATGAAGCACCTAGACATTGAAGAAGACTTTGCTCAAATGCTTGTTGAAGAAGGCTTCTCTACGCTTGAAGAAGTAGCATACGTTCCTGTGAACGAGCTTCTTGAAGTAGACGGTCTAGACGAAGGTATCGTTGAAGAACTACGTAACCGCGCAAAAGACGCACTGACTACTCTAGCGCTAGCGAAAGAAGAAACTTTCGACGGTGTTGAGCCTGCTGAAGACTTACTTGCACTTGAAGGTCTTGAGCGTGAAATGGCTTACAAGCTAGCAGCAAAAGGCGTTGCGACACTGGAAGACCTAGCTGACCAAGGCGTTGATGAACTAGAAGGCATCGAAGACCTAACTGCAGAGCGTGCAGGCGAGCTAATTATGGCTGCGCGTAACATCTGTTGGTTCGGCGACGAAGAATAATTCAGCAAGGAGAGAAAGCGGTATGACACAATTAACAGTTAAAGCACTGAGTGAAGAGATTGGTACGCCAGTTGACCGCTTAATTGAACAACTTGCTGATGCAGGCATGAAGAAAGCAGGGTCGGATCAAGTGACTGATTCAGAGAAGCAAACATTGCTAACGCACCTTAAAAAGGAGCACGGCGATACTTCAGGCGAAACAGAACCGACTCGTTTAACTCTTCAACGCAAGACCCGCAGCACGCTAAGTGTTGCCGCTGGAGGCGGTAAGAGTAAGGATGTTCAAGTAGAGGTACGTAAAAAGCGTACTTACGTGAAGCGCAGCACTATTGAAGATGAAGCGAAACGTGAAGCTGAGGAAGTAGCTAATCGTGAAGCGGAAGAGAAAGCACAACGCGATGCTGAAGAGCAAGCGAAACGTGATGCTGCAGAGAAAGCACAGCGCGAAGCTGAAGAAAAAGTAACACGTGAAGCGGATGCAAAACGTGAAGCTGAAGAGAAGGCTCAACGCGCACAAGCTGAAAAGGCTAAAAAAGACATGAATTCAAAAAATGCAGACGCTAACGCACAAGCGAAAAAAGAAGCGGATGAACTTAAAGCTCGTCAAGAGCTAGAAGCAACTCGTAAAGCAGAAGCTGAAGCAGCTAAGCTTGTTGAAGAAGCTCGTAAGTTAGCAGAAGAGAACCAAGAACGTTGGTCTGAAGAAGAGAAGAAGAAGAAAGAGCAAGAGAAATCTGCGGATTACCATGTGACTACTTCTACTTACGCTCGTGAAGCTGAAGATGCGGCAGATAAGAAAGATGAGAAAGCACCTCGTCGTCGCAAGAAGAAAGCAGCTCCTGCTAACCAACCTGCAAACAACCGTGGTGGTCGTAACCAACGTGGTCGTGGCGGTAAAGGTAAGCTTGCTAAACCAACTTCAATGCAGCAAGGCTTCGATAAGTCAGCAACTGTTGCTAAATCTGACGTTGCTATCGGCGAAACTATCGTTGTTTCTGAACTGGCTAGCAAAATGTCAGTTAAAGCAACTGAAGTTATCAAAGTAATGATGAAGATGGGCGCTATGGCGACTATCAACCAAGTGATCGACCAAGAAACAGCACAACTTGTTGCTGAAGAAATGGGTCACAAGGTAATCCTACGTAAAGAAAACGAACTTGAAGAAGCAGTACTAGCTGACCGTGATAGCGATGCTATCGCTGAAGGTCGTGCTCCTGTTGTTACTATCATGGGTCACGTTGACCACGGTAAAACTTCAACACTTGACTACATTCGTAAAGCACACGTTGCTTCTGGGGAAGCTGGCGGTATCACGCAGCACATTGGTGCTTACCACGTAGATACTGACAACGGCATGATCACTTTCCTTGATACTCCTGGACACGCGGCGTTTACCGCTATGCGTGCTCGTGGTGCTCAAGCGACAGATATCGTTGTACTTGTAGTTGCAGCAGACGATGGCGTAATGCCACAAACAATCGAAGCAATCCAGCACGCGAAAGCGGCAGGCGTTCCTCTGATTGTTGCTGTGAACAAGATCGATAAAGAGGGTGCAAACCCAGACAACGTTAAGAATGAGCTAGCTCAATACGACGTTATCCCTGAAGAATGGGGCGGTGAGAACATCTTCGTTCACATCTCTGCAAAACAGGGTACAAACATCGATGGTCTTCTAGAAGCAATCCTTCTTCAGTCTGAAGTTCTTGAACTTACAGCGGTTAAAGAAGGTATGGCGTCTGGTGTTGTTGTTGAATCTCGTCTTGATAAAGGTCGCGGTCCAGTTGCAACAGTATTAGTACAGTCTGGTACTCTAAACAAAGGCGATATCGTTCTTTGTGGTCAAGAGTACGGCCGTGTTCGTGCAATGCGTGATGAAAACGGTAAAGACATCGAAACTGCAGGTCCATCTATTCCTGTAGAAATTCTAGGTCTTTCTGGTGTTCCTTCGTCAGGCGATGAAGCGACTGTTGTACGTGATGAGCGTAAAGCACGTGAAGTTGCGAACTACCGTCAAGGTAAATTCCGTGATGTTAAACTAGCTCGCCAACAAAAAGCGAAACTAGAGAACATGTTCGCGAACATGACGGCTGGCGAAGTTGCTGAGCTTAACGTGGTACTTAAAGCCGACGTTCAAGGTTCTGTAGAAGCGATTGCTGACTCTCTACTGAAACTGTCAACTGACGAAGTGAAAGTGAACATCGTAGGTTCTGGTGTTGGTGGTATTACTGAAACTGATGCAACGCTTGCTGCAGCTTCTAACGCTATCATCCTTGGTTTCAACGTTCGTGCTGACGCAACTGCGCGTAACACGGTTCAGAACGAAAACCTAGATCTACGTTACTACTCAATCATTTACCAACTAATTGACGAAGTTAAACAGGCGATGGGCGGTATGCTTGCTCCTGAATTCCGTCAAGAGATCATTGGTCTTGCACAAGTTCGTGACGTATTTAAGTCGCCTAAACTTGGTGCAATCGCTGGTTGTATCGTGACTGAAGGTACGATTAAGCGTAGCAACCCAATCCGCGTACTTCGTGAAAACGTTGTTATCTACGAAGGTGAACTAGAGTCACTTCGTCGCTTTAAAGATGACGTACAAGAAGTTAAGAACGGTTACGAGTGTGGTGTCGGCGTTAAGAACTACAACGACGTTCGCGTTGGTGACCAGATCGAAGTATTCGAAATCGTTGAGGTTAAACGTACTCTAGACTAATCAGTCTGTACGACTCGACATATTGACTAAGGTTACTAACATTACTAGTAAAGGTAATAAGTAATCGGTTGTTGAATACACCATGGGGGGCTGGTAATTACCAAGCCCCCCATCTTTCTAAGTGAGAAAAGAAAATGTCAAAAGAATTTAGCCGCACACAACGTGTGTCTCAGCAGCTTCAAAAAGAGCTTGCTCTTATCCTACAACGTGAAGTTCGTGACTCACGTATTGGTATGGTAACTATCTCAGACGTAGAAGTGTCTCGTGACCTTGCTTACGCAAAAGTGTTCGTGACTTTCCTGTGTGTTGGTGAGCAAACTCCTGAATCATGCCTTAAAGCTCTTAAAGAGCATGAAGTGCCAGTTCGTATGGCTCTTGGTAAGCGTATTCGCCACCGTCTAACGCCTGAAGTTCGTTTTACTTACGACAACACACTAGTAGAAGGCATGCGTATGTCTAACCTAGTAAGTGAAGTTCTGAACGATGATAAGCGTAAGCAAGAAGAAGCTGGCCGCACTGACGAAGCTCAGTCTAAGGGCGAAGAGTAATGGCTCGCCGTCGTAAAGGTCGCCCTATCAACGGGGTAATTCTATTAGATAAGCCGACTGGCATTTCGTCTAATGATGCACTGCAAAAAGTAAAGCGTATTTACTTTGCAGAGAAGGCAGGGCACACCGGTGCTCTGGATCCTCTTGCGACTGGCATGCTGCCAATTTGTCTTGGTGAAGCAACGAAGTTCTCTCAGTTTCTTCTAGATTCTGATAAGCGCTACGTTGTTATCGCTAAGCTTGGTGAGCGTACCAATACCTCTGACTCTGATGGTGAAGTGGTAGAGACACGTGATGTTAACGTGACTCAAGAACAGCTTGAGCGTTGCATTGCGAGCTTCAAGGGTGAAACCGATCAGATACCATCAATGTTTTCGGCATTGAAGTATCAAGGTAAGCCTTTGTACGAATACGCACGTGCAGGTATTGAGGTTCCTCGTGAGTCTCGTAAGATCACTGTGTACTCTATTGAACTGCTTCGCTTTGAAGGTGATGAAGTTGAAATGGAAGTGCATTGTTCGAAAGGCACATACATCCGCACAATTACCGACGATCTTGGTGAGATGCTAGGTTGTGGTGCTCACGTGACCATGCTTCGTCGTACAGGTGTCGCGAAGTACCCATACGAGCGTATGGTGACTTTGGAGCAGTTAAACGAGATCTTAGAGCAAGCACAGGCGCAAGAAATTGCACCGAAAGAGCTGCTTGATCCACTGCTGATGCCAATGGACACTGCCGTTGAAGACTTACCAGAAGTAAACCTGAACGCGGAACTGACTGACCTAGTTCAGCACGGTATGCCAGTTCAGGTTGCTGGTGCGCCAACTGAAGGCACGGTTCGTATGACAAGTGGCGAAGAGAAGCTGTTTGTCGGCGTAGCTCAGATTGCTGAAGATGGCCGAGTTGCACCGAAGCGTTTGGTTGTTTTCAGAGATGAAGAGCCACAAGCTTAGCGCTTATATCGAGTCAGATCTTAGCGGTTTGCCTTGAAATGCGAGCAAATAAGACAGAAAGCGAACGCCTAATTTAGGTGGTTCGCTTTTTTTGTTTTTAATGGGTTCGATTGTTATTGCACCAACTGACAAACTTCCCTATAATCCTCGGCTCGCGTAGCGGCTGAATCAGAGATTGGCTGCTACAAATATAAACTTACTCTTATCAGGAGAGAATTATGTCTCTGAATGCAGAAACTAAAGCAGCAATCGTTGCAGAATACGCACAATCTGAAGGCGACACAGGTTCACCAGAAGTACAAGTAGCACTACTTACTGCTTCTATCAACCACCTACAAGGTCACTTCAAAGCGCACAAACACGATCACCACAGCCGTCGTGGTCTACTACGTATGGTTTCTAGCCGTCGTAAGCTTCTTGATTACTTGAAAGGCAAAAACCTTGCTCGTTACCAAGACCTAATCAAGCGTCTAGGCCTACGTCGCTAATAGCGATGTCTGCAAAGACAGTTTGAAGAAAAGGAGCATTTATGCTCCTTTTTTTGTGCCTGTAAGAAAATGCTAGGCTGGATGCTCAGAATATCATCTGGCTTTTTCTGATAGGAAATATATCTCCTAATAAAAATAGTTTATACTACGCCCGCCTATAGCGTTTTCAGCGTTTGGCAATCAACCTCTCAAGAGATTACAGTCACAGATGTCGGCCAATAGGTCGCGACTATTCAAAGGCGGATTTGGTCTTAATTCGGCGTATGAACACATACAAAGAGTCACCATCCTAAGTCCCTTTTCACTAGTCGCGATTGGTAATGTCTTGAGTCATTATTCACTTAATCTAAAGTCTGACTTTAGAGCTAAGGATATACAATGTTTGAAAAACCAGTTGTAAAATCGTTCCAGTACGGTAACCACACCGTTACTCTAGAAACGGGCGTAATTGCACGTCAAGCTACTGCTGCTGTAATGGCGACTATGGACGATACTTCAGTATTCGTTTCTGTTGTTGCTAAGAAAGAAGCAGTTGCAGGTCAAGACTTCTTCCCACTAACAGTAAACTACCAAGAGCGTACATACGCTGCGGGTAAAATCCCTGGTGGTTTCTTCAAGCGTGAAGGTCGTCCTTCTGAAGGCGAAACACTAACAGCTCGTCTGATTGACCGTCCAATTCGTCCACTTTTCCCAAGTGCGTTTAAAAACGAAGTTCAAGTTATCGCTACGGTTGTTTCTATCAACCCTGACGTAAACCCAGACATGATCACTATGATCGCAACATCTGCTGCGCTTGCTATCTCTGGTGCTCCATTCAATGGTCCTATCGGTGCTGCACGTGTTGGTCACATCGACGGCGAACTTGTTCTTAACCCATCAAATACTGAGCTTGAAAACTCTAAACTAGACCTAGTAGTGTCTGGTACAGAAGGCGCAGTACTTATGGTTGAATCTGAAGCAGATAACCTATCTGAAGAAGAAATGCTTTCAGCTGTTGTTTACGGTCACGACCAACAACAAGTTGTAATCAAAGCAATCAACGAGTTTGCTGCTGAAGTTGCAACTCCATCTTGGAACTGGGAAGCACCAGCAGTTAACACTGAGCTTAAAGCTCAAGTTGCTGAACTTGCTGAAACTCGTCTATCTGACGCGTACCAGATCACTGAGAAAATGGCTCGTTACGAGCAAGTTGGCGTAATCAAGAACGACGTTGTTGAAGCTCTAATTGCACAAGACGAAAACCTAGATGAGCGCGAAATCCGCGGCATGCTTGGTTCTCTAGAGAAAAACGTAGTACGTAGCCGCATCATCGCTGGCAACCCACGTATCGATGGCCGTGAAAAAGACATGGTTCGTGCGCTAGACGTACGTACTGGTGTTCTTCCACGTACACACGGTTCTTCTCTATTCACTCGTGGTGAAACTCAAGCACTTGTTACTGCAACGCTTGGCACACAACGTGATGCTCAAATCATCGACAGCCTGATGGGTGAGAAGAAAGACAACTTCCTTCTACACTACAACTTCCCTCCATACTGTGTAGGTGAAACTGGTTTCGTTGGTTCTCCTAAGCGTCGTGAAATTGGTCACGGTAAGCTTGCTAAACGTGGTATCCAAGCAGTAATGCCTTCTGTTGAAGAATTCCCATACACAGTTCGTGTTGTATCGGAAATCACAGAATCTAACGGTTCTTCTTCAATGGCTTCTGTATGTGGTACATCTCTAGCTCTTATGGATGCTGGTGTTCCAATCAAAGCTTCTGTTGCGGGTATCGCAATGGGTCTTGTTAAAGAAGGCGACGATTTCGTTGTTCTTTCTGACATCCTTGGCGACGAAGATCACCTAGGTGACATGGACTTTAAAGTAGCAGGTACTAACGCTGGTATCACTGCACTTCAAATGGACATCAAGATCGAAGGTATCACTAAAGAGATCATGCAAATTGCACTTAACCAAGCGCAAGGTGCACGTAAGCACATCCTTTCTGTAATGGATGAAGCTATCTCTGGTGCTCGTGAAGATATCTCTGAATTCGCTCCACGTATCCACACAATGAAAATCAGCTCTGATAAGATCAAAGATGTTATCGGTAAAGGCGGCGCAGTTATCCGTGCTCTTTGTGAAGAAACTGGTACTACAATCGAAATCGAAGACGATGGCACAATCAAGATTGCTGCTACTGAAGGCGCAGCTGCTAAAGAAGCTATCCGTCGTATCGAAGAGATCACAGCTGAAGTTGAAGTTGGCCGCATTTACCAAGGTAAAGTTGCTCGTCTAGCTGACTTCGGTGCATTCGTTACTATCCTTCCAGGTAAAGATGGTCTAGTACACATCTCTCAAATCGCTGACAAGCGCGTTGAGAAAGTGTCTGACTACCTAACTGAAGGTCAAGAAGTTCCTGTTAAGGTTCTTGAAATTGACCGTCAAGGCCGTGTACGTCTAAGCATGAAAGAAGCAGTTGAAACGCCAGCTGAAGGCGAAGCACCTGCTGCTGAGTAATTCTCAGTGTGTCGATGGTGATATCGCTTTTTAGTGATTTCTAACCTATCGTCAACAAAGCATGTTATAAAGGGGAGCATATCGCTCCCCTTTTTTATTGCGGTCATAACAGGAGTAATTATTTGTGAAATGGTTTCAAACCGCGAGTATGTGTTTACTGCTTGTACTAACAGGTTGTGCGACAACATCAGATAACACCTCAAGTTGGGTTTATCCACCGATGGCTGTGCCACTGCAACCAAGCGTTCAGCAAGAAGTTCAAATTGCACGTCTTAGTCAGTTATTACAGCGCCCAGATTTGAACGATGAAGTTCGAGCTAAGATGCTGTTTGAACGTGGTAACTACTACGACAGTGTTGGCCTGCGTGATCTCGCGCGTCTCGACTTCAACCAATCTCTTTCATTGAACCCTGCTCAACCTGATATCTTCAATCTTTTGGGTGTTTACTTTACGCAGGTAGGGGAGTTTGATGCGGCTTATGAATCTTTTGATTCTACGTTAGAGCTTGATCCTGCAAACTCTTACGCAGAAAGGAACCGCTCTATCGCGCTTTACTATGGCGAGCGTTACGACTTAGCCAATGAAGAGATGATCAAGCACTATGCCGACGATCCTAGCGATCCGTTTCGCGCTCTGTGGTTGTACATCATTCAGCATGAGCTGACGCCAGAGCAGGCTAAGCTTGATTTGCAAAAACGTTACGAGAGCCGTGATGAGCAGTGGGGTTGGGTATTAGTCGCGATTATGCTTGATGACATTACTGAAGAGCAGGCTTTCAAGGCGATCTTAACCGGTACTCGTGACAACACGTTACTTGCGCAGCGTCTAACAGAGACGTACTTCTACCTTGCTAAGCGTTACCATATGAATGGTGATTACGCGAATGCTATCTCTTTGTACAAGTTAGCGGTTTCTTTTAACGTGTATGAATACGTAGAACATCGTTACTCTTTCTTAGAGTTAAGCCGTATCTTCACCACACTTAAAGCTGAGCACTTAGCGCAAGTTAAGCTGGCTGAGGCCGAAGAAGAAGCCAACGCTAAGTAAGCAACACATTTTGATTCCGAAAAGCCGCTGTCTGTCAGCGGTTTTTTTATGCTCCTTTTTTATGATCTTCATCTCGTTTTGATTGCTTTTTATTTAAATAACACTAAAATAGTTAGCCTTGCTAACTAAATGCTATTCTTTGATTAGGTGAGTATGCTGAACCAGAATTTAGAAAAGATTGAGCGCTTCGCCTCTAAGATATGGCGCACTCAGGTAAATGAAGATCCTATTTGCCAATTGAGCTTCAATGAATATGACTATTTGAAGGTCATTCAAGCCTCTCCTGAACCGATCCGATTGACAGATCTGGCGATTGAAATGCAAGTAACCAAGCCTTCAGCAACTACTATGGTTCAAAGGTTAGAGAGAAAAGGTCTCGTTGAGCGTAAAGCTTCGCTCGAAGATGCGAGGTCTAAGTTGGTCGTACTGACCAGCAAAGCGGAAGTCGGCTTGGAAGAAGAAAGTAAGATCTATCAGGTCATGGCACAGATACTGGAAAGCCGTTTGTCTGAGCAAGAATCTCAGCAGTTAAACCTATTATTAAATAAAGCTTTAAAGTAAATAATTTAGATATTTAGTTAGCCTTGTTAACTAACTTTTCGAGTCATATCTTGTTGATATGCGACTCACAAATGAAAGTAGAGTAAGAAATGAGTAACTCAATTAGTCGTCAATTTTGGCGATACACAATCCCTACCGTGGCGGCCATGTTGGTTAATGGCCTGTACCAAGTGGTGGATGGCATCTTCATTGGCCGCTATGTGGGGGCTGATGGACTTGCAGGTATCAATGTTGCGTGGCCTGTGATTGGTTCGATTCTTGGTATTGGTATGTTGGTGGGTGTGGGCACAGGTGCGCTTGTCTCGATTCGCCAAGGTGAAAAAGATACTCAAGGCGCTAAGCAGATCTTAGCAACGGGCTTAACCTTGTTGTTAGCGATAACGCCTATTGTCTCTGCATTGCTGTTCTTGTTTGCTGATAACTTCTTGCTTTGGCAGGGCGCTGAAGGGCGAGTGTATGAACTTGGTCTGCAGTACTTACACATTCTGATTGGTGCTAGTGTCTTCACGCTAGGTTCGATCGCGATGCCGTTTCTACTGCGTAACGATGACAGTCCGAACTTAGCGACGATACTGATGATCGTTGGTGCGGTGATTAATATCGTGCTCGATTACCTGTTTATCGCTCTCTATGGCTGGGAGTTGATGGGTGCAGCATTAGCAACAGCGATTGCCCAGTTTGTAGTAACGGCTCTCGGCTTGGCTTACTTCTTCTCGCGTCGAGCAAACCTACGTTTACGTTGGAATGAGTTGAGATTGAAGCTGGATGTGATTCCACAAATCTTCGCCATTGGTACATCAAGCTTCTTTATGTACGCTTATGGTTCGATGATGGTGGCGTTGCACAATGCGTTGTTCTCTCAATATGGCGACCAGTTGATGATCGGTGCTTACGCGATTTTGGGCTACATCGTGACGGTTTATTATCTCACGGCTGAAGGTATCGCCAACGGCATGCAACCATTGGTGAGCTACAACCATGGTGCGCGTAACCAAGCAAACATCCGCAAGCTACT
This sequence comes from Vibrio sp. 10N.261.55.F4, assembly GCF_041470465.1. Taxonomy (NCBI): domain Bacteria; kingdom Pseudomonadati; phylum Pseudomonadota; class Gammaproteobacteria; order Vibrionales; family Vibrionaceae; genus Vibrio; species Vibrio sp. 10N.261.55.F4. The sequence goes on from NZ_JBFRMM010000024.1 coordinate 162,975, forward strand.
TAAGATTGCGATGATGAGTTCGGTATTGATTGGTGTGGCGTTCGTGCTGCTTCTCAATGGGTTCCCACGTGAGTTTGTATCAGTATTTAACTCAGACGAACCTCAGTTAGTTGAGTACACGGTGTTGGGTATTCGACTACACATGTTTGCATTGGCGCTGGACGGTTTCTTAGTGGTAGCGGGTGCTTATTACCAAGCGGTAAACAAGGGCAGCAAGGCGATGTTTGTGACTATAGGTAATATGCTTATCCAACTACCGTTCTTGTACATTATGCCTAAGTTGTATGGTGTGCCGGGGATCTGGATTGCGTACCCACTGTCTAACATCGCACTAAGTGTGGTGGTGATGGTAATGCTCTACAAAGACTTAAAGAAGCTCGATGCCTCACCGATGGAAACAGCGACGGCATAGGCCGTGTTTCTTAAGTCGCATTAAAAAGGTCTAGCGAACGCTAGACCTTTTTTGTATCTGTTGCTGGTTAGTCCAATGCGAGGAACTAGATGTTCTTAACGTCTAAACCTGCAAGCTGATGCCAGTAACCATTACATTGGCGGCTTTCAACCTTCATCGGTTTTTGACCTTGCTCGTTCGCTCTGAAGTTATTGATTTCAGAGAAGGTATCGATACCGAGAGGGCTTAAACGAACCACATCAACCAGGTCGTGCATGTTCGGTAAATCATTGACTAGGTTGTAGCAGTAGCCTGATTGCGTCTGAATACCGTTAAGGTTGAAGACTGATTGGCCTTCTTGGCTTTCTACTTGTAGCCCTGTTGGGTACTTGATACAGCAGGTTTCGCAATCGTCTTTAGCTTTGTTTTCAGCGCGAGCGGTAAAGCAGCGTGCTGAGTAAGCAAGCGGCAGGTAGCCGTGGCTAAACACTTCAACTTCGAACTTGTTACGAATATTTAGCTCTTCGCACTGGGTCATTACGTTGCTTAGCCATTCGCGAGAAAGCTCAACCGGCATACACCAACGCGTCATGCCTTGTTTCAAGAATAGGTTCAGGGTGCGTGCGTTGTAGGTGTTTACTGCCGGGCCAACCACGAAAGGTACTTTGCTTTCGCTGGCCAGTTGAATTGCAGACACATCATTGGCTTCGATCGCAAAGTCACCGTTATCGATGTACTTCTTCATGATGTTGACTTCGCTTGGTGCTTCTAGCAATGCCATGGTGGAAAGTACGACTTGCTTACCTGAAGCCGACAGCTCTTTAGCAATGTCCATCCAGTGTTTCGCTTTAATCTCACGACGCTTTGAACACACCGCTTCACCTAGGTAGATGATATCGGCAGAGCTTGATTTCGCTTGCTCATAGAAGCTTTCAACGTCTTGTTTTGGCCAAAAATAAAGTAGAGGGCCTAATGCGTATTTCATTGAGTTCTCCATTTGGCTCTATTGCCATTTACGGTGATAAGCGCCAAGCGTGGTTTGTGTACCTTCAGATACATTCGCCAGTGTCGCATTCCAAGCTTGTTCCACTTGGTATTGTTCTGGGTTCGCTAAGTAGCGATCGATAGCTGCGCGCCAAGTGCGAGTGACTTGTTCAACATAAGCCGGGCTGCGTTGGCGACCTTCAATCTTCACTGAGGCAACGTTTGCCGCGAAAAGCTCAGGCAACATGGATAGCGTGTTGAGGCTGGTGGGCTCTTCAAGTGCGTGATAGCGCTTACGTTCACCATCGATCTCGGCTTCAAAGCGGCCTTTACACAGCGTTGGGTAACCTGCGTTCTCACCTGCTTCATACTTATCGATAAGGATTTCGTTCAAGCGAGACTCGAGGCCAGTTTCTGTTTCTTGCCAGCGAACGTATTTTGCGGGAGAACAAGCACCAACGGTATTTGGTGATTCGCCTGTCATGTATGAAGAGAGGTAGCAACGGCCTTCTGCCATGATGCACAAGCTACCAAAAGCGAATACTTCAAGGTCAACGTCAGAAGTGATGTTACGAGAAAGCTGTTTGACCTGATGAATCGACAACACACGCGGTAGTACGACACGCTTAACGTTGAAGTTTTTATGGTAGAAGTCGATAGCCGCCGCATTGGTCGCAGATGCTTGCACTGATAGGTGCAGTTCGAGATCTGGATACTTATTTGCTGCGTACTCAAGCACCGCGATGTCTGCGATGATCAGCGCATCAACACCCAGAGCAGCGGCGTTGTCTACGGCATTAGTCCAACGGTCGAAGCCATTTGGGTGAGCAAACGTATTTAGGGCAACATGAATTTTCTTGTTGTGGTCATGCACATACTGCACAGCACGATCGAGCTTTTTACCCGCAAAGTTTAGGCCTGCAAAGTGTCGGGCATTGGTATCGTCTTTGAATCCGATATAGACAGCATCCGCACCACAATCAATAGCGGTTTTCAAAGCAGGTAAGTTACCCGCTGGGCATAAGAGTTCCATTTGCTCACTACCAGTAGAATTAAGTTGAAGCGAGCATTTTATGAAGAATTGTGAATGACGGAATTGATGTAAGGCAGGTTTAGATGGATAAATCTGCTTTTACTCCGTTTGAGGTACTGACGAGTGACCGTTTTACATGTTGGCTTGGTTTAAATATGAGGTACTTGATTAGTTCTTATGACGGCGGTTTTGGGCAAACAACTCTTCGACATCTTGTTTTGGTTGCGGACGGTAGAAGTGGAAGCCTTGAATCGAACTACAGTTGAGGTTCGATAGCAGAGTTGCTTGCTCACTGGTTTCGACACCTTCAGCAACCACGGTCAAATCGAGAGATTTACCTAGGTTGATGATGTTTTCAATTACGGTGATTTGCTTTGGTAGGGTATCGATATCAGAGATGAAAGCACGGTCTATCTTAAGCTCATCAATTGGGAAGCGAGCAAGGTAAGACAGTGAAGAGTAACCTGTACCAAAATCATCAATGGAGAGAGCAAAGCCAAGTTTCTTGATGGCGTTAAGCATTTGGAGTGTGTGTTCACTATCACTCATCACCGCACTTTCCGTTAGCTCGAACGTAATCGCACTTGGATCAAGCTCGGTCGAACGCAGTAGCTTTTCCATGTAATCAATCAGTTTCGGGTTACCAAACTGTTCTGGTGAAAGGTTGATAGCCACTCGACCTGGAAGGATACCTTGCATCTTCCAGCGCTTAACCGTAGCAAATACTTCACGCATTACCACTCGGCCAAGTTGTTCAATAAGCCCTGCTCGTTCCGCCACAGGAATGAACGCGGCCGGACTGATATAACCTTCGACAGGATGCTTCCAACGTACCAGAGCTTCAGCGCCGTTGATGGTGAAATCACGGGCATTCACTTTCGGTTGATACCAAACCTCAAGTCCATTTTGTTGCAGTGCTTTTTGGAGCTCTATCTCAAGCCACAGTCGCATACGCGCTTCTTTATTCATCTGTTCGTTGAACTTGATCAGACGATTACGACCACGATCTTTCGCTTCATACATTGCTGTGTCTGCATTTTGCAGCAAGATACGAGCATCAGTACCATCTTGAGGAAAGCTCACACTACCAATAGAGCAGGCTAAGCGCTTGCTAAAGTGGTGAAGATCGAAGGGTTGATTGATCAGGGAAATGATCTTTTCAGCGAGCATTTCAGGTGTTCGCTGATGTTCAGGTTCTGGAAGGATAATACCAAACTCATCCCCGCCTAAATGTCCAATCACGGCCTTACGAGGCAGTAAGCGTTTAAGACGCGAAGCGACCTCTTTAATCACCTTGTCACCGATGTGATGACCAAGTGAGTCATTGATATTTTTAAAGTTATCAATGTCTAAGTAGAGCATCACCACCGGCGTATCGTTGTGAATGAACTGCTCAAGACGCTTAGTAAACCCAACTCGATTGTAGAGTTTGGTCAGTGCATCTATGTAGGCATCTTCACTGTTTGCTGGTGTGTATTGTTTTGCGGTTTCTTGTGCGTCTTGAATAAGCACCAGCTGAGTGTTGCTTCCAAGAACGGTGGTGGAGTCGATGTTGAGCTGGACCTTACGTTCAAAGCCGCATCGCGCACCCGTTAAGCAAACCAAACCAGACTCAGAAATAATAGAGCTGAGGTTATTATTGAAGACTGTTTTGGTTTGTTCATCGATAAATAGGCGTCCCAGCTGTTCGCCAATTAACTCTGTGGTTGAGTTAAAGCCAAGCAGGCGCGCTGCCGCTGGGTTGGATGACAAGATATAGTCACTTTCAACGAGCAGTAATCCGTCAGGGAGTAGTTGAGATAGTTTGTGGAATTTGGCTTCGGATTCTTCTAAAGAACGGACAAGTACTTGGTTTTCTGATGTGTCGAAGGCGTGAAAGACGATGTAGTCGGTTTTGTTGCCATTGGTAAGCGGAGATAGGCTGAAATGAAGGCTGGTATCGAGGTCTGTTTCGTTGAGGGTGACTTCGGCCTCAATCGTTTCGCCACTGAATGCACGCTCATAGTAAGGCTTGAGATGTTGGTAGAACTGTTCGCCCAATGTTTGGCGATCATTCATGCCTGCAAGCTCTGTTTGACTCAAACCAGCAATATCGCAGTAACGCTCATTCACCATAAAATAGTTATGTTGAGCATCAAGTACTGCAAAAAAGAACGGACTATTTGCAGTTAGCTGGGTAAACCAATGTTGTAGTTGTTGGGGAGGCATCAAAGTACTACCAATTCTCCAAGAGCTTGAATATTCACTATCGATAAATATTTATTACTTTTTGTGTGGCTATCGATATTTACCTGTGAGTGCAGCGATCCGCTGTAATTCTCATTACCTGAGTTACTATAACTGTGATTTTCAGGATATTAAAGGTCGAGTATCAAACAGAAGTTAATTTGATACATAACAGTAACTGAGATCTCAACATCATCTATGATGCATTCCATATTATTGACAAAGTTACGGATAAGTCACGTGATAAACAAGATTCGCACTCAACTAGTTCAAAATGCCGCATCAATTTTGCGATCTCCAGTCCAGTTATTGCCTAAAACAGTACAAAAAAGAGCCTTATTGGAGGCGCTTAAGAATGTATTCAAGGAAGCTTTAGAGGACGGTGACTTTGAGTTTTTAGAAGACAAATGGCTGAAAGTCTCAATAAAAGACATGGGGTTAAGTTGGTGTATTAGCTACAAAAATGAGCAACTGGTTGTAGCTGATAAAGAGGTGGTTGAAGATGTAAGCTTTAGCGGCAATCTTAACGATCTTGTGTTGATTGCGGGGCGTAAAGAAGACCCAGATACGCTTTTCTTCCAACGTAGACTGTCTATTGAAGGCGATACCGAGCTCGGTTTAGAAGTTAAAAACTTGATGGATAGCGTAGATTTGGACTTATTGCCGACTCCTATGAAAACTTTGTTAAATCAATTAGCTGATTTTGTGCAGAAGGGAGTACAATCCCCAGATACACAAAGTGAGGTAATGAATGCTTATTCGAACTGAAGCACCGGCAGATATACTTGTCATTGATCGTTTATTGAAATCTGTTTTTGAAACAGATGCAGAAGCTAACTTGGTTATGAGCTTGCGTGAGAATAGCCATTTAACGCTATCGCTGGTGGCTTGTTCTGATGAAGGCGAGGTGGTTGGTCACCTGATGTTTAGCCCAATTACCCTTAAAGGTGACGATCACAACTGGCAGGGGCTTGCACCACTTGCTGTGAAAGAAGAGTTCCGCAACCAAGGCATTGCTAAATCACTGGTTGAAGATGCTTTCTCTACTTTGGTTGATTTTGGTTACCCAGCCTGTGTCGTGCTTGGTGATCCTGCCTATTACGGTCGCTTTGGTTTCAAGGCTGCGAGTGAATTTGGTTTGAGCTGCACTTGGGATGTACCTGAAGGAGCTTTCCAAGCTATCGAGTTAGTTGAAGGTGCGCTTGCAGGGCATTCTGGTGAGATTGCTTACAGTCCTGAGTTCAACGACTTATAAGCTGATTTATCACGCAACAAGATACAAACTGATTTAGTCTAAATAAAGGAGCTTGATGCTCCTTTATTTTTTGTTAGTATCAGCCCTGCTCTAATAAGCGCTCTTTCAATAGAGGCAGCTTTCACAAAACTAGTTCTAACAAACTTCTGGTTTCAATAAACTTTGGCTCCAATAAACTTAAGGTTACTACCGCTAGATATGTCACAAACACACGCGCAATACCTACATGAGATGGGCATTAGCCAATGGGAACTAAGTCACCCAGAGCGTTTAGCAGGTTATGAATCTGAATTGACTCCGCTCTCGAGCGATTGCAAGTTACTGTTGGTTTCGCCTGAAAAACCTCAGGAAGATCTCGCCGTGATGTTTGAGCGAGTACTCAAAAGTATCAAGCTCGACTTATCTCAGGCTTTACACCTTCAACCGCAACACTTGTCTACTGTGGATTTAGGTTCGGTTGAGTGGATATGGTTTGCTGGTTGTGAGTCGGCTCAAGAGCTGAAGGCTAAAACACTTCAATCGCCATTACTGTCTGACATTAACGGTAACAACCAACACCGCCGCGACTTATGGCAACAAATTTGTGCTTATGACTAATCAATTTTTACCGACTTCACAACAACACCTAGACGCCATTTGGAAGATAGAGCAGGCCGCGCATTCTCACCCTTGGTCTGAAAATATGATCCGAGATCTTGATAGCCGAGGCGCTTGTCATCATGTCCTTGAAGTTGATGGACAAGTGGTGGGCTATTTCTTCGCGCAAAACATCGTTGGCGAAGTCACATTGCTTAATATCGCGGTAGACCCAAGCCAGCAAGGCAAAGGGTATGGAAAAGCGTTAACGGAACATTTCCTTGATATGTGTGAACAAGCTGATGCTGAAAGCGCTTGGCTGGAAGTTCGCGAAAGTAATGTGAACGCGTTTAATCTTTACGAAAAGGCAGGCTTCAACGAAGTTGATCGCCGTCGTAATTACTATCCAACTAAACAAGGCAACGAAGATGCCATCATTATGAGCTATCTTTTTATGTCTTTTAGCTAGTCATGTTACGTCTTTTCGCTAACTAGATAGCTAATCACAAAATTAGCCAAAAAATAGGGTGTAAACTGACCCTTTAGAAAGTGATACGCTTTCTGTATAATCCGCACACAGAATTCAAGGGCAAGTATTATCTACTTGCCCTTTTTACGCTTTAGATCAGCAAAGGGCGACTATGTCTTTCCAACAAGAAGTGAGCAAACGTAGAACGTTTGCGATTATCTCTCACCCGGATGCGGGTAAAACCACGATTACTGAAAAAGTTCTTTTATTCGGAAACGCGATTCAAAAAGCGGGTACCGTAAAAGGCCGTGGCTCTAACCAGCACGCTAAATCTGACTGGATGGAGATGGAAAAAGAACGTGGTATCTCGGTAACTACGTCGGTAATGCAATTCCCATACAATGATTGCCTAGTAAACCTACTCGATACTCCAGGACACGAAGATTTCTCGGAAGATACGTACCGTACGCTAACAGCGGTTGATTCTTGTTTGATGGTTATCGATGCTGCTAAAGGTGTCGAAGACCGTACTCGTAAGCTGATGGAAGTAACACGTCTTCGTGATACTCCAATCGTAACGTTTATGAACAAACTTGACCGTGATGTTCGTGACCCGATGGAAGTGCTTGATGAAGTGGAAAGCGAGCTAGGTATGGCCTGTGCTCCAATCTCATGGCCAATCGGTTGTGGTAAAGAGTTTAAAGGTGTTTACCATATTCACCGTGACGAAACGATCTTGTACGAATCTGGCCACGGTCATGAGATTCAAGAAGTTCGCATCATTAAAGGTTTGGACAACCCTGAGCTAGATGAAGCGGTAGGTGCTGATCTTGCGGAAAGCGTACGTGAAGAACTAGAGCTTGTTATCGGTGCTTGCCCTGAATTTGATCACGAACTGTTTCTTGCGGGTGAATTAACGCCGGTTTACTTCGGTACTGCATTAGGTAACTTTGGTGTTGACCACATGCTTGATGGTCTAACGAAATGGGCTCCAGCTCCTCAAACGCGTCAAGCGAACGAGCGTGATGTTGAAGCGACAGAAGAGAAGTTTTCTGGTTTCGTCTTTAAGATCCAAGCAAACATGGACCCTAAACACCGTGACCGTATCGCATTCATGCGTATCGTGTCGGGTACTTACAACCAAGGTATGAAGATGAACCATGTTCGTACTGGTAAGAACGTAAGTATTTCGGATGCGGTAACCTTCATGGCGGGCGACCGTGCGCGTGCTGAAAAAGCATACGCTGGTGACATTATTGGTCTGCATAACCATGGCACAATCCAGATTGGCGATACCTTTACTCAAGGTGAGAGCCTTAAGTTCGCTGGTATTCCTAACTTCGCACCTGAGCTATTCCGTCGTATTCGCCTACGCGATCCACTTAAGCAGAAGCAACTTCTAAAAGGCTTAGTTCAGCTTTCAGAAGAGGGCGCAGTACAAGTATTCCGTCCTATGCAGAACAACGATCTGATCGTTGGTGCGGTTGGTGTACTTCAGTTCGACGTGGTTGTAGCGCGCTTGAAAGCGGAATACAACGTAGAAGCTATCTACGAAGGTGTTAACGTTGCAACAGCTCGTTGGGTTGAATGTGATGACGCTAAGAAACTAGAAGAATTCAAACGTAAGAACCAATCTAACCTAGCGCTAGATGGCGGTGACAACCTGTCTTACATCGCACCAACTATGGTGAACTTGAACCTAGCTTCTGAACGCTTCCCTGAAGTTCAATTCCGAGCGACGCGCGAGCACTAATTTCTCCGCGATCTATTCGAGTTAAACAAAAACGTCTATTGTTCTGCAATAGGCGTTTTTTAATGCGTTTTATTTAAGGTTTAAAGGCTGAGGTTAGAGGCAGTTATGTTGGGTTGGATAAAAACTTGGGTTAAAAGATATGATAAGTGGTGTGAAGAGCTTGGGCTAACGCCTGAAAACAAGCGCAGTTGTGTTGCTTATCGTCGTGATCCTCAAGGGAAACAAATGGAGAGTAGGGAAAATGACACAGCAAATAAGTGACTTTCCGCTGTTTGATACTCATTGCCACGCGGATTTTGAGGCGTTTGAGCAAGGTTTTACACCTGATCAAACTATTGATGGCTATCTTAAAGAAGCGAAACAAGCGCAAGTCGAGAAGTTAATCATCCCTTCTATCGGCCAACGTAACTGGAGGAAGCTCGATGAAATCGCTCAATCTCACCCCAATATTTACTATGCATTAGGCTTCCATCCTTACTTTTTAGAACCGGCCAATGACGAACAATTTTCGGAACTTCGCCAATTACTCGCTTCAAAAAACAGCCAATGTGTCGCGATAGGTGAGTGCGGGCTCGACTTTTTTGTGGACGTTGAACGAGAGAAACAAGAGCGCTTTTTCATCCAACAAATGGAGCTTGCGAAGGAGTTTGACCTGCCTTTAATCATCCATGAGAGGAAGTCTTACAACCGACTTATCGAGCTAATAAAGCAGCATAAGTTCACCTTAGGTGGTGTGATTCACGGTTTTTCTGGGAGTGAACAGCAAGCTTTGGCGTGGATCAAGCTAGGTTTCTATATTGGCGTCGGTGGAACGATAACTTACCCAAGAGCGCAAAAAACACGCACAACCATCGCAAAGTTGCCCCTTGAATGTCTGGTATTGGAAACGGATGCTCCGGACATGCCCATGTATGGAAACCAAGGAAATGTTAATCATTCCAAATATTTAGTTACGATCTTAAATGAACTTTTTTTGCTTAGAAAAGAGCCAAAGCAATCGATTGCAGCGCAAATTTGGCAAAATAGCCATCGCGCATTCGGTATATGTGAATAAAATCGAAGGTTTTTGTTTATCGTTTGCGTAAATTGCACTGAGCTTGTGATTTGGGTCACATTTGTGTGTGAATGGTACATGAATCTTCTACGAAAGTGTGAGGACGGCATTACTTTATTAGTGGTCGCATGAGTATAATTGCCTCCGCTTTATAGCCCCATTTTGTAACACGCCAATAAATAACTAATAAGGAAGTCATAAACTATGAGCCTGTTTATGAGCCTAGTCGGAATGGTTGCACTGATCGCAATCGCAGTACTACTATCTGACAACCGCAAAGCTATTAATCTAAGAACAGTGGGTGGCGCTTTCGCTATCCAATTCGCACTTGGTGCATTCGTACTTTACATCCCTTGGGGTCGTGATCTACTTGCAGGTTTCTCTGCTGGTGTAGCAAACGTGATCGACTACGGTAAAGACGGTACTGGTTTCCTATTCGGCAGCCTAGTTAACTTCTCAGTTGACGGTATCGGTTTCATCTTTGCTTTCCAAGTACTACCAACTCTGATTTTCTTCTCTGCACTTATCTCTGTACTTTACTACATTGGTGTTATGCAAATTGTAATCAAAGTTCTTGGTGGTGGTCTTCAGAAAGCTCTAGGTACTTCTCGCGCCGAGTCTATGTCTGCAGCAGCAAACATCTTCGTTGGTCAAACTGAAGCACCTCTAGTTGTTCGTCCATTTGTTCCTAAAATGACTAACTCTGAACTATTCGCAGTAATGTGTGGTGGTTTGGCTTCTGTAGCTGGTGGTGTACTAGCGGGTTACGCATCTATGGGTGTACCTCTAGAGTACCTTGTAGCAGCATCATTCATGGCAGCACCAGGTGGTCTACTATTCGCTAAAATCATCAAGCCTGAAACAGATACGCCAGACGACAACATCGCTGACGAAATGGACGGTGGCGATGACAAACCAGCTAACGTTATCGACGCAGCAGCAGGCGGCGCATCAGTTGGTCTACAACTAGCACTTAACGTTGGTGCAATGCTACTAGCATTCATCGGTCTAATTGCTCTAATCAACGGTATCCTAGGTGGCATCGGTGGTTGGTTCGGTATGGAAAACCTAACTCTAGAACTTCTTCTAGGTTGGATCTTCGCACCGCTAGCATTCATCATTGGTGTTCCATGGGAAGAAGCAACTATCGCTGGTTCTTTCATTGGTCAGAAGACAGTTGTTAACGAATTCGTTGCATACCTAAACTTCGTACCATACGTTGGTGAAAACGCTCAAGTTGTTGCAGCAACTGGTCAAGTGATGTCTGAGAAGACTCAAGCTATCATCGCATTCGCACTATGTGGTTTCGCAAACCTTTCTTCAATTGCGATTCTTCTAGGTGGTCTAGGTGGTATTGCACCAAGCCGTCGCCACGACATCGCACGTATGGGTGTTAAAGCGGTAATTGCTGGTACTCTATCTAACCTGATGGCAGCAACAATTGCTGGCTTCTTCCTGTCTTTCTAATTAGTTAGAAATCGATATATAGACGCCATAATAATATCGCCCCGTAGCAAGAAATTGCTGCGGGGCTTTTTTGTTTTTAGGCCTGCCGTTTTTAGTATATGCACGCGCTTATGCTTAGATTCGATGTAGGGTCTAGAATGTTTTTTTGAGATACAAACCGTTTGCGTTCTAAGGAGCACTACAATTTATTGATGGATACCTATAATGTATAAGCTAAAGGGATAGGATGTCTCTGTTGGCAAGAAAGTAACCTCGAAATCAACTCGAACGTTATTCTTCTGGGATTAAGCCAAAATTAGCGATACGCTATAGATGTTAGACACAACATGACTGATTTGTTGTGCCATAGACCAAACTGGTACTGTGCGGTGACAAGGATTGCAATTGGTAGCGAAAGTTATCAAGTCTTCAGGGAACCAAGTCCGTTCATTTGTGGCTACTGAGCATTACTAAAATATCCATCTATACTGGATGGAGGGCGAAGTAGTTAACTATTTGAATATATTGATCGGAGATAGAAATGAGCGATTTAAAAGCAGCAGCTCTACGTGCACTTAAACTTATGGACCTAACTACGCTAAATGACGATGACACTACAGAAAAAGTAGTGGCGCTTTGTCATGACGCGAAGACTGCAGTAGGCAACACCGCTGCAATCTGTATTTACCCTCGCTTTATCCCAGCAGCTAAGAAAGCGTTGCGTGAGCAAGGTACTCCAGAAGTACGCATTGCGACTGTAACTAACTTCCCTCATGGTAATGACGACATCGAAATTGCTGTTGCAGAAACAAAAGCAGCGGTAGCGTACGGCGCAGACGAAGTTGACGTAGTATTCCCATACCGTGCTCTTATTGCTGGCAACGAAGAAGTTGGCTTTGAGCTAGTTAAACAGTGTAAAGCAGCTTGTGGTGACATCACGCTTAAAGTGATCATCGAAACAGGTGAACTGAAAGAAGAAGCACTAATCAAGAAAGCTTCTCAAATCTGTATCGAAGCAGGTGCAGACTTCATCAAAACTTCAACAGGTAAAGTGCCAGTAAACGCGACTCCAGAGTACGCGCGCATGATGCTTGAAGTTATTCGTGACATGGGTGTTGCTAAAACAGTTGGTTTCAAACCAGCTGGTGGCGTACGTACTGCTGAAGATGCAGCACTATACCTAGCAATGGCTGATGAGCTACTAGGCGCTGAGTGGGCAGACAACATGCACTACCGTTTTGGTGCTTCAAGCCTACTAACTAACCTTCTTAATACATTAGAAGTGACAGACCAGACTGCTGATCCAGCAGCATACTAATTTACTCGTCATATTTGACACCGCAGCGTTGTTGACTGCGTAAGTTCCTCCTAATCACATAGAGCCTCTATGCTCATAGGAATGAACTCACTGGTCGCCTAACTGCAACGCCAAATATTTAGAGTATTGAACATAATAAGTCTGTTTGATGGAGTGGCGTCAAGCCACTCCATATTACCTCTTTTCCCTACAAACCATACTCACTAGAGTTTGGGAGGCACTAATGTATCTACCTCAAGAAATTATTCGCAGAAAACGTGACGGTGAAGTCCTAACAGCTGAAGAAATTAACTTCTTCATTCAAGGTGTGGCTAAGAACACGGTTTCTGAAGGCCAAATTGCCGCATTCGCAATGGCTATCTTTTTTAATGAAATGACAATGCCAGAACGTATCGCACTAACGTGTGCAATGCGTGATTCAGGCATGGTGATTGACTGGAGCCACATGAACTTTGATGGCCCAATCGTTGATAAACACTCTACTGGTGGTGTTGGCGACGTTACTTCTCTGATGCTTGGCCCAATGGTGGCAGCATGTGGCGGTTTCGTTCCAATGATCTCTGGTCGTGGTTTAGGCCACACTGGCGGTACGCTAGACAAGCTGGAATCTATTCCGGGTTACAACATTACACCAACCAACGATGTGTTCGGTGAAGTAACGAAAGATGCTGGCGTGGCTATCATCGGTCAAACAGGCGATCTAGCTCCTGCTGACAAGCGTGTTTACGCAACTCGTGATATCACAGCAACAGTCGATAACATCTCGCTGATCACGGCTTCAATCCTATCTAAGAAACTGGCTGCGGGCCTTGATTCTCTAGTGATGGATGTAAAAGTAGGTTCAGGCGCATTCATGCCGACTTACGAAGCATCTGAAGAGCTAGCGAAATCTATCGTTGCAGTAGCAAACGGTGCGGGTACTAAAACAACAGCAATCCTAACGGACATGAACCAAGTGCTGGCTTCTTCAGCGGGTAACGCAGTAGAAGTTCGTGAAGCGGTTCAGTTCCTAACGGGTGAATACCGTAACCCTCGCTTGTTAGAGATCACTCTAGCATCGTGTGCTGAAATGCTGGTGCTCGGTAACCTAGCTAAAGACTCAGACGAAGCGCGCGAAAAACTGATGGCAGTACTGGATAACGGTAAGGCAGCAGAGTGCTTCGGTAAAATGGTAGCGGGCCTTGGTGGTCCAGTTGATTTCGTAATGAACTACGATAACTACCTAGAAAAAGCAGACATTATTAAGCCAGTGTACGCGTTAGAAAGCGGTGTGGTATCAGCAATGGATACTCGTGCAATTGGTATGGCTGTGGTTGGTATGGGCGGCGGTCGTCGTGTAGCAACTGACAGCATTGATTACGCAGTCGGTTTTGATCACTTCATTCGCCTAGGTGAAGTAGCAAGTGAAGATAAGCCATTAGCAATGATTCATGCTCGTAACGAACAACAGTGGCAAGAAGCTGCAACAGCATTACAAAATGCAATCACTGTGGGCGGAGAATATACAGCAACGCCAGACGTTTACCGTCAGATTCGTTCTGAAGACGTGTAAATAACAGGTATCGGTATACCTCGCGTATACCGATAAACAGAGTTCTGGTGCAAAGAGCAATAAGTTGGTGAAGAAAATGAAAAGAGCATTTATTTTAGTTTTAGATTCATTCGGTATCGGTGAAACAGCGGATGCAGACAAATTTGGTGATGTAGGTTCTGACACTATGGGCCACATCGCAGATCATTGTGACCAAGGTCTTGCAGACAATGCAGATCGTAAAGGTTCACTGGCACTGCCAAACCTGTCTAAGCTAGGTCTAGCGATGGCTCACAAAGAGTCTACAGGTCGTTTTGCTCCTGGTATGGATGCAGACGCTGAGATCATTGGCGCTTACGGTCACGCTGCTGAGCTGTCTTCTGGTAAAGACACGCCATCAGGTCACTGGGAAATCGCGGGTGTTCCTGTACTGTTTGACTGGGGCTACTTCACCGACAAAGAGAACAGCTTTCCAAAAGAACTGACTGACCGCATCCTTGAGCGTGCAGGCCTGTCTGGTTTCTTAGGTAACTGCCACTCATCTGGCACGGAAATCCTAGATAACCTAGGTGAAGAGCACATGAAGACTGGCTTGCCTATCTTCTATACCTCTGCAGACTCTGTTTTCCAGATCGCTTGTCACGAAGAGACATTCGGCCTGCAAAACCTATTAGATCTTTGTCAGATTGCTCGTGAAGAGCTAGAAGATTACAACATTGGTCGTGTTATCGCTCGTCCGTTCATTGGCCCTGGTAAAGGTCAATTCGAACGTACTGGTAACCGTCGTGACCTTTCTGTTGAGCCACCTGCAGCTACCATTCTTCAGAAGTTGGTTGATGAGAAGGGCGGTAACGTTCACTCAATCGGTAAGATCTCTGATATCTACGCGGGTTGTGGCATCACTCAGAAAACCAAAGCAACAGGTATCCCTGCGCTATTTGAAGCAACCAAAGATGCGATCAATGAAGCGGGCGACAACACTATCGTGTTCACTAACTTCGTTGATTTTGACTCAGCTTACGGCCACCGCCGTGATGTTGCTGGTTACGCAGCGGCACTTGAGTACTTCGATGGTCGCATCAATGAAATCATCGATATGATGAAAGAAGACGATGTGCTTATCTTAACTGCTGACCACGGTTGTGATCCGACATGGCCAGGTACAGACCATACTCGTGAGCACATCCCTGTGATTGTTTACGGTCAGAAGGTTCCAGCCGGTTCTTTAGGCCGTCGCGATACGTTCGCTGATATCGGTCAAAGCTTAGCGTCATACTTTGGTACATCGCCAATGGGACACGGTACAAGCTTTCTATAATAGTTAACGAAGAGAGAGGGAAACCTCTCTCTTCTTTTTTTGTTTTGAGATTAAGGATATTTTCAATGGCTACTCCACATATTAATGCTGAAATGGGTGATTTCGCTGACGTAGTTTTAATGCCAGGCGATCCGCTACGTGCTAAATACATCGCTGAAACCTTCTTAGAAGAAGTGGTTCAAGTGTGCGACGTTCGCAACATGTTTGGTTACACCGGTACTTACAAAGGTCGTAAGGTTTCGGTAATGGGACACGGTATGGGCATTCCATCTTGTTCTATTTACGCGACTGAGCTTATCAAAGACTTTGGTGTGAAGAAGATCATTCGTGTGGGCAGTTGTGGTGCAGTGAGCGAAGATATCAAAGTGCGTGATGTGGTGATCGGCATGGGCGCATGTACTGACTCTAAAGTGAACCGTATTCGCTTTAAAGATCATGACTTTGCGGCGATTGCGGATTACAAAATGGTGCGCGCGGCAGAAGATGCAGCCAAAGCTCTCGGTGTCGGCGTAAAAGTCGGTAACCTGTTCTCGGCTGAGCTGTTCTACACGCCAGATCCAGAGATGTTCGAAGTAATGGACAAATACGGCATTGTTGGCGTAGAGATGGAAGCGGCTGGCATCTATGGTGTATGTGCTGAATACGGCGCAAAAGCTCTAACGATCTGTACTGTTTCTGACCACATCAAGACTGGTGAGCAAACGACATCAGATGAACGTCAAACGACTTTCAACGACATGATGGTTATCGCACTAGACTCAGTGTTGCTTGGTGACCAAGAATAATCTTGATTTGTCTTAGCTTGATAAGTGAACAGATAACAAAAAGCCCCGTTGCTGCCTGAGCGTCGGGGCTTTTTATTGGATTGCTGTACTTATTCTGAGTCTAGTATTTATTGTCAGCCTAGTGTGTTTATGAGCTTACATTTTTCAATAGTAAGTTCTCACCAGACTTAGTTGGTCTTCTGCGAATCAGCATGATGAACAACAAGCCACTCACAAACCCCATCAACACCATACCGATCATGTAGCGATCACTTTTGCGGTAGTGGTGATCAGAAATCGCCGTCATCTTACCGGTTTCAAAAGTCACTCGAATAAAGCCGATGATCGTTTTCTCTGGAGAATAAATAGGTTCAACTAACTGTTGTCTGCCGATACTTGCTGTTGAAAGTGGTGTATCTAAGCCAAGAACCTCACGTACCGAGAGGGCTTTTTCGCTCGAAGCCAGTCGAATACCCTCTGCATCATAGATGGTGGTATCGAACACCAGTCGGTCTTGAGATAGCTGGTTAGTCAGATCAAGCAATCGCTCTTGGTCTTGTTGCGTGATCATCTTGCTGGCTGAAAGTGATGCCTGAGAGATAAGCAGCTTGGTAAGAGTTTCCAACTGTTTTGCTTGGATCTTCTCGTTACCTTTACTGATCACGACCGTATTTTTAATCGTTACAACGAACATGGTAGCCAACAAAATGAGGGCTAGCATTCGTAAAGCGTTACGTATTGAGAACAATGATTCATTCATGTTTCACGAAGCCTGAAATAAACAAATGTTATGATTAAGACATATTGAGACTTGCGTTTTCAAATTGCAATAGGTTAACGTTTAGCATAGTTAATTAGGAATCATACACATGGACGCTCAGAAATATCTGCCGATAAAAAGGCATACGACATTATTAACTCGACTCCCCGAGACTCGTTTCGCTTCTCAACTCGCTAAATCCAAGGCCAATTGGATTGTGTTTGGTGAGTACCTATCTCCACAATCTTTCGATGACATCGACTTTTTCACTGGCACTTACAACACCATCCTCGATACGTGGAAGGTTGGGCATTATGAAGTGGCTTTGATGTCAGGCAATCTAACGCCAGCACACGAAGAAATCCTCCAAGCGCTAAAGCTTGATTATGCTTGCCTTAGCGAGGTTCCAGACTTATCTAAGCCAGGTTTGATCGTGATGGATATGGATTCCACAGCGATTCAAATTGAATGCATCGATGAGATTGCCAAGCTAGCTGGAGTGGGAGAGTTAGTCTCTGAAATCACAGAACGAGCAATGCAAGGCGAGCTCGACTTTGAACAGAGCCTACGCCAGCGAGTAGGAGCACTGAAAGGTGCGGATGAATCGATATTAGAGCAAGTGCGTCAGTCATTGCCATTCATGCCAGACTTGGTCGGGCTGGTGAATACTCTAAATAAGCTTGGCTGGAAAACGGCGATTGCATCAGGCGGTTTTACTTACTTCTCTGACTACCTGAAAGATACCCTTGATCTAGACCATGCTCAATCAAACACGCTTGAGATCGTCAACGGTAAGTTGACGGGTGAAGTCTTAGGCGATGTTGTTTCGGCGCAGACCAAAGCGGATATCTTGGTAGAGTTGGCTGAAGAGTACGAATTGGAACTACATAATACCGTTGCCGTTGGTGATGGTGCCAATGACTTGGTGATGATGGGCTCTGCAGGTTTAGGCATTGCCTACCACGCAAAACCAAAAGTAGAGCAGCAAGCTCAAACTGCTGTTCGTTACGCAGGTTTAGGCGGTGTGCTGTGTATCTTGTCGGGTGTATTGGCTAAGCAACAGAAGATCAGCTGGCAAGCGAAACCTTAGGGGCTCTACCTAAGTGCTATTGGCGATGTATCTTATTTAGCAATAGTGGCTCAGACACAAAAAAAGCAGGCTATCAGCCTGCTTTTTCAATTTTCATGCTTAAGTTAATACGCCACTCGAGGCTAGCGTGTTAGCTCCAATCGAATCAGCACTTCATCGGTAATGTCCTCTATCTCGCCATAACCGATAAACGCCGTCACCTCATTCTCTAGCTTCTTAGCTTGATGCATACTGATGCGTGAAAGCTCTTCTAAATCCGACTGGAATAAACTCGTTAGCGGATTAAAGATAGGTGCCGTGGTGACTCGCAATACATACACATCACCTAAGTGCTGCGCTTTCTTGATGAATAAGATGCGTTCCTTTGCTGAGGTGAAGTCTTTGACCAACTTGGTGTGTACCGACTGGATTTTGTCGCCAAACTTCACTGCAGCAATGTACACGTCATGATGCTTAGGCTCCGCACCTTCAATTCTTTTTAGTGGCTCAGCCAACAGTGAGTTGGTGTGACCCTTGAAGATTGGCTCGAGTGAGAACTTTTGGTTGTGACCAAGTTTAGCAAGTAACGTTAGATGCTTATTCAGTGGGAAATTCACACCAATGATCTTACAGCGCAGCGTTGAACTTGGCTTATCAATGAATATTGGGTTACTGACCATCTTGCTCAACAAAATGTTGTGCAGTGATTCGAGTAGCGAATGTGTTGGCAGTATCTCTTGCTTCTTAATCAGCTTACTTTGGTTTTGATCGATAAGCCCATTAAGGAAAGCGATGGTACGCATTGTCTTGGCGTTCTCGGCAATAACCAACTGCACGTTGCGACCATTCGGACTCACTCGAATTACGTGGTAAGGCACTGTGCTCAGTGGCAGGTTCTTGTCATAGAGCTGCAGTTCATTGAAGTTCACTAATACCGGATCATTAATCTTGAGTACCATTGGGTGTTCAAGGCTAATGCTCAGTCCACGCTTCGAAATATCTAAGGTGTGTCCGTTCGCCGCTGCGCCATCTTGTGATGTAAGTTGCAACGGTGACTTAAATTGGTATCTCGGCTCTTTACGACGAGTCTGAGAGTCAAAGTAGATGCTTTGAATATTGCCGACGACAGTACGCGGGTGACGGAAGCGGTTCAATTCACTGCTTGGAATGCGTGGCTTTTCACTCAGAAGATAGTCCGCCGCACTTTCGTGATCGCCAATCTCTTGCAAGATTCCGCAATGCGTCAGTTGAGCTGAGCTTTGAGCCAGCGTATCCGAGTGTTTAGCTAATGCTTGTCGCTCAGTGTCTGAAAGTTCGAAAACCGAGAACTTGAACGCCTTCCAACTTTTACGTTTGCCACCGATGTGCCAGAACAGCTGTCTTTGTTCACGAGAGGCTTCAGGCAGCATCATTGAATAGAACAAGGTCTTGTTTTGGTGTTCATGGGTAAAAGAGTAGATAACGTTACTGGTTCCCTTCACTCCTGGTTTCGCCAACAGGTTCATACGTTGCTCGTTGAACAGGGTACCCAGCGCTTGTTGATTTCGTTCGTCGTGCCAATATTGCCATAATGGATGGTTGTTATCCGTCAGTAGGGCAAGCTTTAGTTCGCTGCCGCTGAAAAACAGGGGTAGGTTACAAGTATGCTTTAGATAGGTATGTTCGATTCCTCGAGTACGAGTTCGAATAATCCTATCTTGATTCTCATGGCTGGTTTTCTTACTGGTGCTATTTAAAGACTCATCGAGTAAGCGAGCCACAATATTGTTGTCGCTTACCTTGATGGTTCTTAGAAATTTGACCGCGTTGTTCTCATAAGATTCGTCGATACCCAAAACACGAAATTCAACCGCTTGGTTAACATCGTTTTCTTGGGACTTTTCGATAAGCTCTGAGAACTTAACGCTGATGATCTCGCCGAGGTTGTATCGAAAGGCGCTCGGTACTTTGAACTTTGCACCCGACGGGGAGATATCAACCGTTACACCATGTAGGCTTTGCCCTTTCGATGTGGTGATCTCGACCTGCGAGCTAATCTTGAGTCTGTTCTCTTGGCGTTTTAAGTCGTAACCTAGGTTAATAGCTTCCGCTTCGTACGGGCTATTGGCGCTAGTAATGTCGTGGTTACCTTGAGAAGATGTTTTAACAACGCTCAGAGGCTGAGTTCGCGGAGTCATTACTAACTCCCATGCGCCTTCTGTGTAACCTTTAAACTTTTTCGTACCACGTTGATATGCGTTTAAAGCGATATCATCGAGCCAGTGCTTACGGCCATCGAGAGTGAACTGACGACACTCATTATCAATACGCCCGCGTAAATCAATGCTCTTTGTACACGGAGCCATGATACGATTCAGTTCCATTTTAACGAGCAGCTTCAGAGACGGCGATTCCCCTTCTGTCATTTGAGAAAGAAGGAATTCGAAATCTTCGGCGTGGTAAGCCGGGATTAAACGTTCTGCTACAGATAGAATTTCAGATTGCTGCATACTTTTCTTGTTAGAATGGACGGTGCGTTTATGTTATCGACTAGTTTAAATCGATCTTTAAGTATAAGTGGTATGACTGCAACTTTTATTTTCATCCGTACGGTCAAATAAGTCACAAATTGACAACATCATTGTGTAATTGAGTAAATTATTGAGGTTTTATGGCGAAGGCAAAGCGAGCTTATGTGTGTAATGACTGTGGTGCCGATTTTCCACGTTGGCAGGGGCAGTGCAATGCATGTGGTGCTTGGAACACGATTACAGAAGTTAGGTTAGCCGCTTCACCTCAGGTCGCACGTAATGAACGATTGAGTGGTTATGCGGGCGGTGCAACTGAATCTTCGGTTCAAACGCTGTCAGAAATCGATCTGCAAGAAGTCCCACGTTTTAGCAGTGGCTTTAAAGAGCTAGACCGCGTACTTGGTGGTGGTGTCGTACCGGGTGCTGCGATCCTGATTGGTGGTAACCCGGGTGCCGGTAAATCAACGCTGCTATTACAAACCATGTGTCAGCTTTCTTCTCAATTACCGACTCTCTATGTAACCGGGGAAGAATCTCTGCAACAAGTCGCGATGCGTGCGTCTCGACTTGGATTGCCAAAAGAGCACCTAAAGATGCTCTCAGAAACGAACGTGGATAAGATTTGTCAGGTTGCAGAAAAAGAACAACCTAAGATCATGGTTATCGACTCGATCCAAGTTATGCACGTTGCGGATGTTCAATCTTCTCCGGGCAGTGTTGCACAGGTTCGTGAATCGGCAACCGCATTAACGCGCTACGCAAAACAGAATAACGTTGCTGTGTTCTTAGTTGGACACGTAACTAAAGACGGCACCTTAGCAGGGCCAAAAGTACTTGAGCACATTATTGACTGTTCTGTTTTATTAGATGGCGGAACCGATAGCCGTTTTAGAACGCTACGCAGCCACAAAAACCGTTTTGGTGCAGTGAATGAACTGGGTGTGTTTGCGATGACAGGCCAAGGGCTAAAAGAAGTCAGCAACCCATCCGCTATCTTCTTGTCTCGTGGTGAAGAAGAAACCTCGGGCAGTTCTGTCATGGTGGTGTGGGAAGGGACGCGTCCACTTCTTGTCGAAATCCAAGCGCTGGTGGATTATTCACAGCTGGCTAACCCACGTCGCGTCGCTGTCGGCCTAGAGCAAAACAGGCTTTCTTTGTTATTAGCGGTGCTGCATAAACACGGCGGCTTACAAATGGCTGACCAAGATGTGTTTGTGAATGTCGTCGGTGGTGTTAAAGTAACCGAAACCAGTGCTGATCTTGCGTTGGTGATGGCTCTACTTTCTAGTTTCAGAGACCGCGCATTACCAAAAGATGTGGTGGTATTTGGAGAAGTAGGCCTAGCGGGTGAGATTCGACCTGTACCGAGCGGACAAGAGCGTTTAAATGAAGCATTTAAACACGGCTTTAAGAAAGCGATTGTACCGGCGGCTAACATGCCTAAAGGTGGCATTCCAGGAATGCAGATCCACGGTGTGAAAAAATTATCGGAAGCAATTAATGCTTTTGATGAGTTGTAATTGAACTCACTTCAGCTACTCTATACTGCAGCAATTCAGCCTAACCTTAACGCCGATTAGGCTTTAGGTTAGCACTATAATTAACAATCATTTAGATTGTTACTACTGAGTGCCTTTTTCTATATGTTAGAAAAAGGCAAAGTTTTTTAGTCCCAAATGCATGCAAAGCTATCAGTCTTCACAGATTGTGATATACTCTGCGCGCATTTTATATCCTATTAACAGAGTAAGACAATGGCAGATTTATCGAAATACAGAAACATTGGTATTTTCGCGCACGTTGATGCGGGTAAAACAACTACCACTGAGCGTATCCTTAAGCTAACTGGTCAAATCCACAAGACTGGTGAAGTACATGATGGCGAATCAACGACTGACTTCATGGAACAGGAAGCTGAGCGCGGTATTACTATCCAATCAGCAGCTGTAAGCTGTTTTTGGAACGATCACCGTCTAAACGTTATCGATACTCCTGGACACGTTGACTTCACAGTTGAAGTATACCGTTCTCTTAAAGTTCTTGATGGCGGTATCGGTGTATTCTGTGGTTCTGGTGGTGTTGAACCTCAATCAGAAACTAACTGGCGCTACGCTAACGAATCAGAAGTATCTCGTCTGATCTTCGTTAACAAACTAGACCGTATGGGTGCAGACTTCTACAACGTTGTTGACCAAGTTAAAAACGTTCTAGGTGCAACTCCTCTAGTAATGGTTCTACCAATCGGCCGTGAAGACGAGTTCGTTGGTGTTGTAGACCTACTAAGCCGTAAAGCATACGTTTGGGATGACACTGGTCTTCCTGAAAACTACGAAATCAAAGATGTTCCAGCGGACATGGTTGATGACGTTGAGCAATACCGTGAAGAGCTAATCGAAACTGCTGTAGAGCAAGACGATGACCTAATGGAAGCTTACATGGAAGGTGAAGAGCCTTCTATTGAAGACGTTAAGCGTTGTATCCGTAAAGGTACTCGTGATATCGCATTCTTCCCAACGTTCTGTGGTTCTGCGTTCAAGAACAAAGGTATGCAACTTATCCTTGATGCTGTAGTAGATTACCTACCAGCACCAACTGAAGTTGACCCTCAGCCTCTAATGGATGAGAACGGTGAAGAAACTGGCGAACACGCTATCGTTTCTACAGATGAGACTTTCAAAGCGCTTGCATTCAAAATCATGGATGACCGCTTCGGTGCTCTAACTTTCGTTCGTATTTACTCTGGTAAACTGAACAAAGGTGACACGATTCTTAACTCATTCACTGGCAAGACTGAACGTGTTGGCCGTATGGTTGAGATGCAAGCTGATGACCGTAACGAACTAACTAGCGCACAAGCTGGTGACATCATTGCGATCGTTGGTATGAAGAACGTGCAAACTGGTCACACTCTATGTGATCCTAAGCACCAAGTAACGCTTGAGCCAATGGTATTCCCAACTCCAGTAATCTCAATCGCTGTATCTCCAAAAGATAAAGGCGGTTCTGAGAAAATGGGTATCGCTATCGGTAAAATGGTTGCAGAAGATCCATCTTTCCAAGTTGAGACTGACGAAGAGACTGGCGAAACTATCCTGAAAGGTATGGGTGAACTTCACCTAGACATCAAGGTAGATATCCTTAAGCGTACATACGGCGTTGACCTAACTGTAGGTGCTCCTCAAGTTGCTTACCGTGAAACTATCACTCAAGCAATTGAAGATAGCTACACGCACAAGAAGCAATCTGGTGGTTCTGGTCAATTCGGTAAGATCGATTACCGTATCAAACCAGGCGAAGCAGGTTCTGGCTTCAAGTTCAACTCTGTAGTTGTGGGCGGTAACGTTCCTAAAGAATTCTGGCCTGCAGTTGAGAAAGGCTTCGCATCTATGATGGAAAACGGCGTACTAGCTGGCTTCCCAACTCTAGACGTTGAAGTTGAACTTTTCGATGGTGGTTTCCACGCAGTCGATTCATCTGCTATCGCATTTGAAATCGCAGCGAAAGGCGCATTCCGTCAATCTATGCCTAAAGCTGGCGCGCAACTTCTTGAGCCAATCATGAACGTTGACGTGTTCACTCCAGACGATCACGTTGGTGATGTTATCGGTGACCTTAACCGTCGTCGTGGCATGATCAAAGATCAACAAGCTGGCGTTACTGGTGTTCGTATTAAAGCTGACGTACCTCTTTCTGAGATGTTCGGCTACATCGGTCACCTACGTACTATCACTTCTGGTCGTGGCCAATTCTCTATGGAATTCGCACAATACGCACCATGTCCAACTAACGTTGCTGACGAAGTGATTGCAAAAGTTAAAGCAGAAAAAGAAGCTGGTAAGTAATTAGCCCTTTTCTCAATTAGCTAAAAAAGCCCCGCAAGTGAAAGCTTGCGGGGCTTTTTATTGCTTGTAACATACTGCGAGAGATGCGAGAGATGCGAGAGATGCGAGAGATGCGAGAGATGCGAGAGATGCGAGAGATGCGAGATGCGAGATGCGAGATGCGAGATGTGATATTGATATGGCCCCTAAAAAGTAGACACAGGGGTTGTCCCGTATTTAATCAACACGGGACAGATAAAGTAGGGAGAGATTAACGCTTTAAGTCGATGTAAATCTGCTCTACCTTGGTACGAGCCCAATCTGTTTTACGCAAAAACTTTAAGCTCGATTTAATGCTTGGGTCTTTTTTAAAGCAGTTGATGTTCACCATGTAACTCAACTCTTCCCAACCGTAATGTTCAACCAATTCAGTCAGTAGCTTCTGTAGCGTGATACCGTGAAGTGGATTATTGTCTTGTGTCATGAGATGTTCTCGCCATTTATTTGAGCTAAGTATACCAGTTTCGCCTTATGAATTATCCGACCATTTGAGTTCGTAGTCGGTGTGGATAATCGAAAGCTCTTCTCTACCTGTATTACCAAATAATTTAACCTGATTCTGCATCCATTCTTCGAAACGTTTTATCTTTTCTCGATGAAAGTAACCTGGAGGCGCACACAAAAAATAATTGTACTTAGGCTTCAGCGCGATGTTTCCGATTCGCACCAATTTCTTTTCTTGTAAATAGCGGTATACCAAGCTGTGCTTAACAAGCGCTACACCTTGAACGGATAGCGCACCTTCTAACACAAAATGAGAGCCATCAAATTGCAGTGATGTTCGGCCAGCTTTTACCCCTGCGACTTGTAACCAGAGATTCCAATCCATATCAGGCCAACGGTCTTCAATAAGTTCCGCTTTATGCAGATCGTCGATGTCATAGATACCATGTTTCTCTTGATAAATAGGGTGGCAAACCGGGTAAATGACCTCGTCCATCAACCAACGTGATTCGATGTTTGGGTAGTCTCCATGACCGTATCGAACGCAGATATCGACATTAGAATCTTCAAATGTGACTAGCTTATTGGTCGGCTCAATTAGCATGGATAGATCAGGGTGGCGATCGCGAAAGTCGCCAATTCTTGGTACGAGCCAATGCTGAGCAAAGGAAGGCACGGTAGAGATCGACAGTTGAGTGGGGTTAGGATCTTGGTTGATTCGTCTCACCCCATCTTGAATATGAGCAAAGCCTTTCTTCGCTTGCAGGTAAAGCACTTCACCTTCATGGGTTAATACTATTTTTCGGTGCTGGCGAATAAACAGATCTGCGCCTAACCACTCTTCAAGTTGGCGAATTTGTTGGCTGACTGCTGCAGCCGTGACAAATAGCTTTTGTGCGGCGAGTTTAAAACTGCCTGTTTCTGCCGCCGTGTAAAAATAGTAGATCCCTTGGAATGGTGGAGTGCGTTCTCTCACATTAGTTTTCCTTAACTGAATGCCAGTATCTATCGTTTGTCGATGTTGCTCTGTTGATTAATTATTGACCATAACAAAACAAAAGATCAACAGGAGAAAGGCTATGAATACGATCACAGCAACAGCAAACACCAACCATTCATTTTTTTCATCATTATCAATTAAGAAATTCTATTCTAAATTAGGCATGTACTTTCAAAATCGTAGAACTAGAAAGCAGCTGTCTGAGCTACCCGATTATTTACTGAGAGATGTCGGGATT
Source organism: Vibrio sp. 10N.261.55.F4 (assembly GCF_041470465.1). Lineage (NCBI taxonomy): Bacteria > Pseudomonadati > Pseudomonadota > Gammaproteobacteria > Vibrionales > Vibrionaceae > Vibrio > Vibrio sp. 10N.261.55.F4. The sequence goes on from NZ_JBFRMM010000024.1 coordinate 188,995, forward strand.
ACGTCGGAACAAGTCGAGAAAGAACTGAAGAAGTCATTTTGGGAGTGATTCGAGGCAACGTAGCTTTTAACTCGACGTTGCTTTAACTCAACATAGTTTTGTCGGTGTCGGGAGGTTTACGTTACCGTTCTATGTTGAGTTAGGTTTATAGTTTATATAAAGAAGTGGGAGATAAGATTTAACTCTCCAATAGCTCGTTTACTTCTTCGTGCAACCAATTGGTGAACGCGGTAATACGCTCTTCTCTCGGGGAGTTAGGATCAAAGCATAGGTTGACTTGAACCCCAGGTGTCATGCCTATATCAAAGGGCTTCACTAGCAAGCCGCGTTCGATGAAGTCACCAGCCAAGCTGTCGGTTGCCAAGCAAACCCCATGCCCTGCCATGACCGTGGTTAGCCCCATATCAAAGGTGCCTACTTCCATCCACTGAATGGTGCTGCTTTGAGTCGATATGTTTGCTTGCCTAAACCATTCCTCCCACGGGAAACAACCGCTATCAAACTGAATTAGCCAACATTTGAGGAGTTGTTCAGGTGATGTGAAGTTCAAAGAGTTTGCGAGTTCAGGAGAACAAAAAGGGTAAACCGGTTCGTTGATTAGCATCTCTAGAGTCAAGCCTTCTTCAACGCATAGATCTTCGCCCTGCAGAATAGCCACATCAATCTCGCCATGTTTTAAATTTGGGGTATCAGACCCTGTTAGCACCTTAATTGGGATTTCTGGGTGCTTTACCGAGAACTTCCACAGCCTAGGCAGTAACCAACGCGAAGCAAAAGAAGGGGGACTTCTAACAACAAGCAGCCCTTGAATAGGTTCTGATTGGATCTTGTTTAACCCCAGCAGAACCTCTTGAAATCCATCAGAGACATGTCTAAAAAGTGTGTGCCCTTCATGCGTCAAAGTCATTGCACGCCCCTTACGAATAAAAAGCTTACATCCAACCTGTTCTTCTAACTGTCGAATCTTCTGGCTGACGGCTGCTTGAGTGACGAACAGCTCTTCAGCAGCTTTGCTGTAGTTGCTCAAGCGAGCCGCAACTTCAAAGTAACGGAGACCTGAAAGGTGACGCAGTCTATTGTCCATAATCTCAGCTTATAGTTCTTGTTAATAATGGTTGTTCGATTATCGAACAGGTCGTTTTCATAATAGCGATAAATACAAAGGGAATACAAGAGAGAGAACATGAAAGCAATAACCTGTTGGGTCGGAATATTTGTTACTCAGGTACTTAAAATCAATGATAATACTAAGGTGAGGAAGGGGGCTAAATCTAGACAAGTTGTTTGCTCTAAATCGTTAAGTCATCGAATGAAAAAGGATGTCGGTTTAGATTGCGAGAGTAGTGATGCTGCGGATTATACTAAGTACTTATAATGTGAGCTTACAAAAAAGGAGCCATAATGGCTCCCTCTCGATTTTGATTATTCTTCCCAAACCACCAATTTATCTTTCGGCCAGTTATGACCAACTTCATGGTATTTCTGCTCAAGGATATGTCGCTTGATTTTGAGAGTCGGGGTCAACACACCATTCTCAATGCTCCATGGTTCCTTAATCATCAATACACCTTTGATCTTCTCATGTGAACCGAGCTGCTCGTTCATTTTCTCGATAACGCGCTTTGTCGTTTTCTCATAGCGAGCTCTATCGAAATTAGGGAAGTCATGCGGTACCACAAGTAGGATTGGTCCTGGTAGGCCTAGACCTATCAAACACATCATTTCTACGCGGCTGTACTCAAACAGTTTGTTTTCGATTGGTACAGGGGCAACAAACTTACCTTTAGCGGTTTTAAAGGTATCTTTCTTACGCCCACGAATCGTTAGGTAACCTTCACTATCGATATCACCGATATCACCGGTATGAAGCCAACCATCCGAGTTAAAAGATTCTTGGGTTGCAATATCATTCTTGTAGTAACCAGAGAATAAGCCTTTGCCTCGAACTAGAATCTCTTCATCTTCAGCTATTTTGAGTTCGATCCCTGGACCTGCATTACCAACCGTACCAATTTTATCGGCTCTGAATGGGTAATTGAGCGTGCTGTAGGCGAAAGACTCTGTCATGCCCCATGCCTCGGTAATGTGCAGGCCAACGCTCTCATACCATGCGAGTAGAGCTGGTGATACAGGGGCAGAACCACATCCAAGAACGCGAGCTTGGTCTAACCCTAAGCCATCAGCAAGTTTCTTCTTAATGATGTTGTTGATAAACGGAATCTTCAGTAAGAAGTTCAGTTTCTTCTGTGGCAATTTGTCTTGGATTCGCTGCTGGAACAGAGTCCATAAGCGAGGAACTGAAATAAACAGCGTAGGGCGATGCATTTTCACATCATCAATAAAGGTGTCTAAAGATTCAGGGAAAGCCGTAACCACGCCCCCCATTACTGAAGAACCAAAGATGTAAACGCGTTCTGTAATATGAGCAAGCGGTAGGTAAGAAAACAGGCGATCGCCAGGTTGGATCCCAATATGGTCAATCAACCTTTGAACAGACCAAGTAAACGCGCCGTAGGTGAGCATTGCGCCTTTTGGTAACCCTGATGTACCCGATGTGTAAACAAGTGACATCAGCTTATCGTCGTGATGCTGAGGACGTTTGGTTGATGGTTCATGTGTCTCAATGAGCTGCTCGAAAGTGTGTTGGCACTTCGCTGCGCTGTCGTATGGCAGTGAAATACTCACCAAGCTCGGATTGTCATCAAGTACTTTTTGAGTGGCTTTAGGATCGTCAAGCTTACCCGCAATCACAATTTTACTTTCACTATGCTCGATACAGTACTGAATGGTATCTGACCCCGCTGTTGGAAAGATTGGGACGCTGACAAAATCTCCTAACATCATGGCAAGATCGCAGATGAACCACTCTGCACAGTTTTTCGATACGAGAGCGACTCGATCGCCAGGTTGGGCTCCGAGTCCTTCTAATGCTGACGCCAGTTTCAGAGCTTTGTCGGCTACTTCTTTATAAGTAAACTCGACAAATTGGCGGTTAATAATCTGTTTCAAATAGACTTCATCTGGGCGTTCTTCTGCCCATTTTAAAATCATGTCATTGGGTGTAGGGAGAGCTGTTGCTTGTTCTTGGCTAAACTCGTTAGGCTGAATCATTGTCTAACTCCATGTTTTTCGCTAAGTTATTTTTGGTTATTTTTGTTAAAATCATGTTAAATGTACCATGATTTTTTCTTTTAGGGAGTAAAATTAGCGTTTTCTGTTATCTGTGCAGGCACGTCTGTAGCTTGCAGGGGTTACGCCCGTCCTTTTCTTAAAAATTCTTGAAAAATACGACACATCCTTGTAGCCACATTGATAAGAAATTACAGCTATTTTTGATTCGGTATCCGCTACGTGTAAGTCCACGGTTTATTATAAGATATTATCGAAACAACCCTGCCACTGTATTCAATTACCAGAGCTGTTATCAATTCAAATTTTAGGTTAGAAATTTAATGATCGCCATCGCCATATAAGAATATATGCATCAGTTGAGCAAGGCTTGGTATTGCTTGTTTAGTTTGTACACTTTTGCTACGTAAGTTCTTGTTTCTGCAATACGTAATTGTGTTGTTAGCATTGTATATAACTCATCAACTGATAACTTATTGATATTTTTGGAGAATGAACTGATGTCTTTATCACCGAAGGAGTATTTCATTAGATTAGATAAGCCACAGTTATAGGAAGCAATTGCTAGTAGTCTTCTCGCGCTAGAGGAGCGAATGTTGTTGAGATACTTCGTCTCCAAGAGATGCAAATAAGCGGTCCCTACATCAATATTGAATTCAGGGATAAAGAGATCTTGTGCTCTGATAGGTCTATTGTCATAAAGTTCGCGTGAAACTTCAGCAGCCCCACCATTAACAAGAATTTGCATTAATCCAATAGCAGAGGCGTGGGAAACAGCATTTGGGTCGAAGAAACTTTCGGCGTGTATCATAGCAACGATTAATGATGATGGAATTTCCCACTTTGTTGCAGAACGCTCAATGTGAGTTTGATATATTGTATATTTATTGCTGACGCTGTCAGTGATTTTATGGGATAGAAGTACGGGTGGATCGGTTTTGGAAGCTCGTATTTCGTGTATTCTTTTGCTTTTCGGAACCACAATTCGCTGCAATCTTTGATTTTCTTGCAGTTCTTCATAAGAGTTTATCGAGTCTCTCATATAAGTCACTTTCGCTGAGATCTCACTATTAAAACTAATTAATATCAATGAAGCTGAAAGACAGAGATACTTCATATTTTAATAGAGCTGTTGTTCATGTTTCATAGGTGATAGGTACTTCTTAGTCTGTTATGAATCCACTGATGATATTTTCCAAACTCACTGTGCAATGGCCAGATCATGGACGCATATATTTGCTTACCAAACAATTGAGTATCACTGGGTATTTTTATTAATTTGTTCATTACTGTTTTGGTTTCAATGATATGCTGTGGAAGAAGGGCTATCCCTTTCCCTGCGCTACAGAGTTCAAGGATAGTACTAATATCATCCAATACCCAAATGTTATGGCTTGAAATGATGGAATAATCAATAATATCTTTATATCCATCAAGCAATAACAATCGATTGTTTTTTGAATTGAATTTTGAGTTTTGAACGACTTCTTTACTCGCCACCCAAATGCAATTAACTAAAAATAATTCTTCTATATTAAAGTTATAGATGGTTTTGTGATAGGGGTTTCCTATCGCGATATCAATTTTCTTACGATTGATATAATCACCTAAAATATAGCTTGGTTTTGTTACAACGTTTATCTCAACTTCTGGAAACTCCTCAGAAAATTCAATAAGAGCATTTCTTACATTTGAATTTAGCATTAGTAGGTCAATACCTACTTTTATTTTTGTTAAATTTGAATTTGATAGATTTTTAGCAATGATACTTAACTCTTTGTGTTTGCTTATTATTGGTGTGGTTAGCGCATATATTTTTTTTCCTTTATCGGTTAATGATACGGTGTGACCACCTCTATCAAAAAGAAAATATCCTAAATCTTGTTCTAGATTTTTTATCGCTCCACTTATCGTTGATTGCGATTTACCTAGTTTCCTCGCAGCACAACTGAACGAACCTTCAGAGGCAACAGTATGAAATGAGATTAAATTGTCTAAAGTGAGCCTCATATCTCCCTCCTACAGGCTTTGCACCGTAAGTATTAGGCTAATACTAATAATCTGAATTGGCACTATTTGAAATTAAAGTGTGATGTAGATCACACTTTAACTTTGGGTGAAATGAACTTAATTTTCAAGAATAAATATTAATTTAGAAGCTAAATCCTTTAAAATTAATTAGATAGGTAATATGAAAAAATAACCACTTTTAAATCGCGTGTATTTTTGGTTTTGATATCGGGGAAACCGATAGTAACCGAATGTGAGAAAGTGATCTGATTACTAAGATCTAATTGCTTTGCACTAGAAGCATGAAAAAAGGATGGCATCATGATTATTAAACTTTACGTAAATATGCTCAATTATTTGAATAAACTTAAAAATGATGAAAAAGGCGTTACCGCGATTGAATATGGGTTAATCGCTGTTGCAATGGCAACCATGTTAATCGCAGTTTTTTATACAGATGCGACTAGTTTTGTAGACACTTTGGAAACGTCGTTTGCAACTATTAGAACAAATCTTAGCCTTGGCGACTAATTTTAGGTTTGATTAGCTACCTAATATTACCGAAATTTTACATTAGGTAGCTAATAACTTCATTTGATAAAGTGTTACTTGTAAATTTTTATGAGAGTAAATTATGTTATATATATCCGCATTTATTACTCTTATTTTCTTTAGTTTGATAATATGTTTTAAAGATATAACGGAGAGAGAAATACCTAATTTATATGTCGTAATTATTGCGATAGCTTCTTTTACTTTAGGGTTTACGACCTCAGATTTTAGTAAGATATTGATTGTTTTTGTTTTAGGTGTCGTTCTTATTAGTTTTTGGTTAGCAAATTTTATTGGTGGGGGCGATGTTAAGCTTATTTTGGCTTTCTCTTTAGCGATACCAGCGAACGATATGTTTGTAGCCACTATATTGGTGATTTTGATTGGTGGAGTTATTTCTGTTACTTATCTACTACTTCATTTTTGTGGGAAATATGGTTCCAATATTTGGGATGGATTAAGCACTTTAAAACCGACGAATGAAGGTATTCCATATGGCGTTGCGATCTGTAGTGGTTTTGCTCTGGTCATTTTCAAAAATGTTGTAACAGGAGGTTTTGTATGAAAAAAAGTCTCAGTCTGTTTGTTGCTGTAGCAGCTGTTGCAATCGGCGGTTATGGAATATATCAGAACCTAAATAAGACGAGTGAACCTACGGTTGAAAAAACTGAAGAATACGTTCAGGTCTGGCGAGCAAACATCCAACTCGTTAAGGGGAAACCGATCGATGCTTCTTTGGTTAAGAGAGAGCAAATTCTTAAGAGTTTGGCCATTGGGGAAGGGATTAAGGCTGATGTAAATTTAGATTTTTCTCCAGCCACATTACTTAATAGAAATTTATCCCAAGGTGATTTGGTTTTACCCGAATACCAAAATAAAAAAGGTTCTCCTGGATATATTGATTTGCTTATATCAGAAGGTAAAGAGCCTTACCCACTATTAGTCAGCAGTACTAACCTAATATTAGATTATATAAGACCTGGAATTTATGTTGATGTGTTATCAATAAGCTCGCCGGTGGAAAATCTGTCTGGTGACCTTGATAGACGTATTGGCTTTAATGGTGTTAATGCTAATTTGCTTCTTAAGCGAGCTAAGGTGCTCGGTACGTCGAGTGGCAGCAAAGGTGATGATGGTAATCTCGATTCTACGTTTCAGCCGGCGGCATCCGCTGGTGAGGAAACCGGGCAAGCTGTTGTCATTATTGAGATTGATCCGGTAGATATTGCAAGAGTGTCGCTTGCTGAAAAAACGATGCACTTGGAGGTGTATCGCAGTAATAGCTATGAAGTTCCGATTGATGCTGACGTTAGACATGTTATTGAAAATTATAGTGGAGTGTCGGAGTTAAGAGGTTCAAGACGTCAGACCGTTCAAGGGGGCGAACTGTAATGGGTATAACAGCAAAGATAACGAGATGGGTATTAGTGATGAATCTGCTGTTGATAAACTCAATGGTATTCGCTTCACAGCGATATATTACTCAATTTGAAGGACAGCATATCTCTCTCAATGAAACGATCACAACAGTGTTTATTAGCGCACCAGATATAGCCGATTATAATGTTATCGATGAAAAAACAATTGTCGTTTTTGCGAAAGAAGTGGGGCAAGCGCGACTCGAAATCTATGGCAAAAACAATAAATTACTATTGTCCGAGAAAATCATCGTCGATGTGGATCTGAGCCAAGTTCGTCGCCAGATTAAACTCCATTATCCAAAGCTAGACATTAAGCTAGAGTCCGTCGGAATGCAAGTTGCGGTAAGCGGTGTGGTTGATTCTAACCAGCAGCGTGATGATATATATCGGATGGTCGCAACCCTACTGGGGCGTGAGAAAGTCGCAAAGTATGAAGCGACTCGATTGCTTGAAATAGAAACCGATCTTATCGATATTCCAGAACCACAAGATATGGTTTTTGCTAGAAATATGACTTGGGATGGGATTTTAGAGCTACTTGAGGTCGCAACAGCGCAGCAGGTTAACGTCAAAATCTCGGTCGCTCAAGTAACTGAAAATTTTGCGCAGACAGTCGGTGTTGATTGGTCAAGCGTGGGGGCGGGTGTCGGAGAGTTTCTATTCCAACAGTTCGACGCTGCTGACCTTACAACTGTTATTACAGCATTGGGCAATGAAAATGTCGCGCAAATTTTAGCAGAACCAAATCTGACCGTTATTTCCGGTGAGTCCGCGAGCTTCTTAGTCGGTGGGGAAATTCCCGTAATCGTAACCACGAACAATAATATAAACATTACGTTTAAAGAGTTCGGTGTTCGTTTGAGTTTGACGGCCAATGTGATGAGCGAAGAGCGTATTCGTATGCAGTTGCTTCCCGAAGTGAGCGAAGTCGAGCGGTATATTCGAGCGGCAGGCATTGAGGTTCCACAATTGGCAACGCGTAGAGCCATGACGACGATCGAGTTGGGTGATGGTGACAGTTTCGTACTGGGCGGGCTAATGAGTAGCTCTGACTTGGAAGAGTTACAGAAAACCCCCCTACTAGGTGATATTCCAATTTTAGGCGCGGCATTTAGAAAATCTTCGACAGATAGAAGAAGAACCGAATTGTTAATTGTCGCGACAGTGAATTTGGTTCAACCAATAAAAAGTAAGAAGGTACAGCTGCCTCAAATGCATAAGACTTCTACATTTCATCGTTGGCTTAATATCGATTCTCCAGCTGAAGCAAACAGTGGTAGTGATCCTACAATTGAACTGTTATCTCAAGGAGGATTTATACAATGAAGAAATTAATTGTAATAGTGGTCATGATGTTTCTTATCTCGGGTTGCGCGGAGCGTTATCTTAATGGCAAAGGTAGTGAATACTTAGTCTACCCAGAGACTCATATCTATAAATTTAGTGTCAAATCTATTCCTGAAACCAAAGAGCAGTTAAGTAATCTTATCGCTAAAGTTAACGATATAGATCCCGGAGCCTCTTATAAGTTTGAGTATAGGAATAGAAATTCAAAAAATTTGATTGACAATGTTGTGAATGAATTTGAAAAGTTACCACTGTCTGCTGAGGCGTTCAGTGTGCATAAAAATATCGAATTAGACAAAGATCTTAAAATTACAGTGATCTACCACTCTCTATTACAGGAAAAATGTAAGTTTGCTTCTGTAGAAGGTGTTGATGTAAGCCAAAACTGTTTTGTGGAAGCGGCAAGAGTGGGGCAGGTTATTCACAAGGAAAGGCTCGTGGAGGGATTATAATGTTTGATTTAGTTAAAACAATGAAAGAGTCCGCAGCTTCGGAAGATTTGTCAGGCATTAATAATGGTCCATCTGATTGCGTATTAGTGTATCAATCGCAGGAGTGCGTTGATCTCGTAAAAGAAATGTTTCAATTTGAAGGTTGGGATGAACCACAATTTATTAAAAACACGGATGTAAATAAAAAGTTCTATGAAGAACAAAAATCAAACATTGTTTTACTGGAGTTATGTAACTCAGAAACAATGGCGGACGATGCTCAAAATTTCGCTAGTCATCTTCCTACCCGAAAAGGGCTGATCATTATAGGACAGCAGGACTCTATAGTTAAGCTTCGTGAATTAAAAGAAATGGGATTTTACTATCTATATTGGCCTATTAATAAGTTTGAGTTTTCTGACTTTATACTAAATGTTCAAGCAAATTTAGAATCTTTTTCTGGTGTGAGTGAAAAGCGTAAGGCAAAGCGCGTTGCTGTTGTGGGTAGTAAAGGTGGGGTAGGTACTTCTCTGATTTCCACTGAGTTGAGTTCAATGTTATCTACGCAAAGTATTGATACAATATTAGTCGATCACCAATACAGTGACTCAAATATCGATGTGTTAATTGGTTTGGAAAATTTTCAATCTAGATTGATTGATGAATATTCTGTCCCAATTCACGAATTAGATAATGATGGAGCGTTAAGTTATTTAACGCAAGTGAGGAAAAATTTTAGACTGCTGTCATTGCAAGGAGAGCAAGACCAAAAATTCATTTATGATTATAATCAAACATTATGTGAACTATTAAATAGAAGTGCTAATTTTATTATCGAGGATTTTTCTGGAAGTATCGATTTTAAAATTACCCCGCATGCATTAATAGAAATTTATGATGTAATCATCGTTGTCCTAGAACCTTCCGTTTCATCAGTAAGAAATGCACGTACATTGCTATCAGCACTCGAACAAAATCAAGTGTCACAAAGTCGTCGCACTCGAATTATAACTTTAGCCAACCATCATAGACCAGAGAGTACATTCGTTATTGGACAAGGTGATATAACAAAATACCTTGAATCAAAAGTTGATATTGATATGCCTTATTGTAAAAGGCTGTCTCATTTAATCGTAGAAGGTAAGCGAGCTCATAAACATGAGAAAAGCATTCGTAAAACAATTGAGGACCTATCAAACTTAATAAATGGTCAATCAGTGCAAAAACATCAGGGTTGGTTAAATAGACTGGTGGCACGATGAGCACAACTAAAGAGCTATATATATCTTTTCGCACTCAGATTTTTGAAGCGCTTGATGTCGAAGCGATTCAAACCATGAATCGCAATGATTTAGAGGGACAAGTTAGAAGTGCTGTTGATGTACTTTCTAGCAATAATGAGCGTCCAGTAACGGCAATGATGCGGTCAAGTATTGTTAAAAGTATGCTAGATGAGCTATTTGGATTAGGACCTATTCAACCGCTTGTTGAAGACTTTTCGATAACTGACATACTTGTTAATGGCCCAAATGAAGTATTTTATGAAAAGTACGGTAAATTGGAACGTTCAGATATTACTTTTGTCAATGAAGACCAACTTCTCAATATTGCTAAACAAATCGCTTCTCGAGTTGGTCGCCGAGTTGATGAGCTATCCCCTACAGTGGATGCCCGACTCGAAGATGGTAGCCGAGTAAATATCGTTATTCCTCCGATTGCTTTAGATGGTACGACGATTTCTATTCGTAAGTTCCGTGAGCAAAATATCACGATGGAATCTTTGGTCGAATTTAATTCTATGTCTTTAGATATGGCAAGGGCGCTATCGATTGCTTCTCGTTGTCGGTTAAATATTTTGATTTCTGGTGGTACAGGTTCAGGTAAAACAACGTTACTCAATGCTTTATCACATTATATTAGTGATGATGAGAGGGTGATAACAATAGAAGACGCTGCTGAACTTCGGCTTCAACAGCCTAATTTAGTTCGACTTGAAACGCGAACTAAGAGTATTGAAAGTACTGGCCTAGTGACACAGAGAGATTTGGTGATTAATGCGCTTCGTATGCGACCTGATCGCATTATTCTTGGTGAGTGTCGTGGTTCAGAAGCGTTTGAGATGCTGCAGGCGATGAACACCGGTCACGAAGGGTCTATGTCTACCCTACATGCTAATACACCAAGAGATGCTATCAGCCGAGTCGAATCTATGATTATGATGGCAAACTTAAACCAGCCATTGGATGCTATTCGTAAGGCTATCGTCAGCTCAATTGAACTGGTTGTGCAAGTGAACCGTTTACGAGATGGCTCTCGAAAAGTAACAAGCATCTCAGAAATTGTCGGAATTGAAGGGGATAGTGTTGTCATGGAAGAGATATTTTCCTTCCAATATGATGAAGTCAATTATGGTGAGAATGTAAAAGGCAAGTTTGTTACAGAAGGTATCATGCAGAGATCCCACTTGGTACGAAAAGCCCATTTTTTCGGTTTATATAATGAACTGATGGAATCCTTTAAAGGGGTAGGGACATGATCATTTGGATATCTTTTATTTTATTTGGGATTGCCATATTTTTACTTTTTGATGATGAAAAATCAAAAGTGGTTAATTTTTTTCCAAAATTGAAAAAGACGCAAAAAGAAGATGATATTTCGGTGATTGATATCAGTGGACTGCTGCCTAGAGCAAGTTGGAGAAGTATTAGAAGAGACCTACATCCAACTATAGGAATATTAGGTTCAAGAGCAAAACTAATTGTTTTATTTTATGTTATTTTCAGTGTTTTTATATCCTATTATTTGATTTATCATTTTTTCTATATTCGTTCAATGTTTATTATGATTGTTTCAATCTTGTGTTTATTATTCTTCGGTTACTTTAGGCTTAAAACGGTTAGAAGAAAAACATTTCAGCGGACATTTCCTGATGCTCTGAATATATTAATGAGTGCGGTGACTGCTGGTGAAAGCCTGATGCAGGCATTTATATTCGTTGGGGGGAATATGGATGGTGAAGTTGGGCGAGAATTTAAGTTAATGGGTGACCGACTTCGTCTAGGTGAAAATTCTGAGGATGTTTTAAAGCGATCTTGTGAGGTCTTTCCCTACCCTGAATACATTTTTTTTACGATTGCAATAAGAGCCAATCTGAATCGTGGAGGCCAACTTAAGGGAGTATTAGCTAGGTTGATTAGAGTGTTAGTCGATGCTCGTGCAATGGAAAGAAAAAAAATGGCGATGACATCTGAAGCGAGGATATCAGCAAAAATAGTGGCAGCCATACCATTGTGTTTTGCAATAATGCTAAATTTTTTGAACCCAGACAATATTAAATTTATTCTCCATGATCCAGAAGGTCAATGGATACTTTATTATGTGTTAGGTAGTGAATTGTTAGGTTTATTTATAGTGTGGCTTCTTGTTAAAAGGGTGAAATTATGAATACTATTATTATACTATTTGTTTTTGCTTTTGGTTTGTATATGGCAATTAATATGTTAGTTGATTTGAAGAGAGAAAAAAGAATAGAATTTCTGCTAAGCGCAACACAAAAAAAGCATAGATCATCTAGAATTAACTCATTTATTGTCAAGTTTGGTAAAGAATACCGAGGGGAGTTAGAGCAGAAAGTTAGGGATGCTGGTATTCACAGCCCTCAACTGGCTATTTATTATTTTCCAATTAAAGTTTTATTTTTCGCGGTTCTCTTATTCTTTGTTTGGATAGCGGACATTGCTATAGAAACTAAGTTTATATTAGTGGTTGTTAGTGTGATCACAGCTGTACTCCTCCCTGACCTTATCTTAAGTTTAAAGCAAAAGGCGGTTGTCAGAAAGATTTCGATAAATCTTCCCTATTTACTAGATATGATGTCTGTTTGTGTGCAGACCGGTATGACAATAGAGGCATCTTTTGCCTATTTGTCAAAGGAACTAGAAACCTTTGATCGTGATTTATGCTATCAGATAAAAAAAACGTCAGACTTTGGCAAGATTCAGGGTATCGATAAAGCTTTATACAACTTGTCTGAACGCGTTCCTTCCCCTGAAATGTCGAGCTTTGTTTTGACTATTATTCAAAATATTCAATACGGATCTTCTATTTCCATGATCTTATCTGATTTGGCTGAGGATATGCGTAAAATGCAGTTACTTACCGTTGAGGAAAAGATGGGGAAACTCTCCGCTAAAATGAGTATACCTTTGATTTTACTTATTATGATGCCTATTGTCATCTTAATTTTAGCACCTGGAGTCGTCCAGATGGGACTTGTTTAGGAGTGAATTATGAGAGCTAGATATTTTATTTTCACTCTTTTATTGGTGTCGTTAATTGGCTGCTCTTCAAGTCAATCTGAACTAAGTCTAGACAATGAAGTCGATAGCATGGAGCGAGTGGGTAATTATGATGGTTTAGTTAACTATTATAAAGGTAAGCTTGAAGAATCACCCAACGATACAGTTTCTATGCAGGAGCTAGCTAAAGTTTATTTTGATAAGGGTGATATCGAATCAGCAAGGTTTTATAGTGATTATCTTTTAGGCTTGAAAGTGGTTAATTGGGAGTTATCTCAATTACGAGGTCAAGTTTATAATGCAGATCATAACGATGCTTTGGCGGTAGAGTCTTATCTACGTTCTATTGAGTTGGGAAATAATACGGCAGAAGTAGATGTTCTATTGGGGATATCTCACTGCATGAATGGAGATTATGAGTTAGCCGAGAAATATTTTAATAATGCCAGAATCAAAGGTTACAATGATACTGCGATAAAGAATAATTTGGCATTGATTAAGTTTGCTGATGGAAGATATCAAGAAGTGATTGATTTATTACTTCCATTGTACTTGTCTGATCCTAAAAATAAAAAAGTTCAGGCAAATTTAGCTATTGCTTTGATTAAGTTAGGTCACGTTAAACAAGCCAGTGATGTTTTAGGTAGTAGTTATTCAATCAATGAAGTTACAACCATGTCTAGACGCCTATCTTCAGGCGCTGGGAGTTCAATATGAGAAGAATAGTCAAGTATGCTAAGGGGTCTCTAACCGTCGAGGTGGCTTTAGGCATCATCATTCTCATCACGGCGACGGTAATGATATTCGAAATGGCGTATCGGATTTACGTCTCAAATTTGGTTGAGTTTGCGCTCAGAGAATCGGTTAGGTCAACGACTGTTTTTCAGGGAGATAATTCATACACCAGTTATAATACCAGCTTTTTCAACGTGATGAATGATGAAAGTAAATTATGGTCTTCACTGACGCCTGTTGATAACTTTTCAATGGCAGGCAAATATTATGTGAGTTATGAGGATCTTTTATCTGATAATTATCTTAATGATGGCGATATGCTGATTGATGATTCGGGATATTCCTTCGCCGAAATATCATTGAGTTATCAATATGAACCTATTTTACCTTTGCTTGGTGGAAATTCTGAAATAATTTCATCTTCAGTGTTACTTACTCTCGAGCACGAGGGTTGGGAGAGTGTTAGATGAACATATCGGAATTAACAAATAATGGAGGCTTTCGAAAAAAACGCAACTCAACACTGCAGCGTGGCGCCTTTACCATTGAGTTAGCACTCATTTTATTTGTCGTTATAGCCATATTTTATTTTATGAGTGACGTGAGTCATAAGTTATTGGTTAGAGCAAAACTCGACCGAGTGAGTTTTGCTCTGGTTAACGTAATGAAAGAGCGCACTCGATATTATGATGAAAATGTCATCTTAACTGGTGATGATAGAGACGAAATGGTCATTATTGCCGCTCGTCTGCTAAACACAGCTCCAGAAAGCGTAGCGCTGAGAGTTGAAGCTATGCACGATGGCTCTGCTGCAAATATTGATTCATTCGAAAGTGACCAGTTCAACAACTTAGGTTGTAATGTACCATTAATTTCATCGAAAGAGGCTTTGGTTCCTGTAGAGAACGGAGTCTCTTTCCCTCTTTACCAAGTGTCATTATGTGAAAGTAATTCATCTTGGTTTGCACGTTTGTTGGGGATTGCTAATTTATCAGAAATAACCATTTCATCGAGTTCGGTGATGGTTGGGAGGTAGATATGATAAACCCAAATACATTTAATCGCGGTCCTCATCGTCAGAGAGGTATTGCCGCAATTTGGCTTGGACTGACGTTAATACCTTTGTTAGGCGTGTCAGTTTTTGCACTCGAGGGAACTCGATATATTCAAGAAACAAGTCGTTTGAGAGATGCTGCACAAGCTGCTGCCCTTGCAATAACAATTGATGATAAATCGAATGAAGCAGACGCTTTAGCGACTCGATATGTTGATGATTATGTGCGTAGTATCGAGCATATAGATATCACGACAGTAAGGACTTATGAGGAGCCAACTGCGGCGAATGATGATACCGAGAAAATTCAATATGAAGTTGCAGCAGTGACTACCCATAATTCGTGGTTTGCGAGTAATTTAATTCCCTCATTCGATAAAAATCAAAAGCTTGCAGGCTCAGCGCTCGCCGCGAAATATCCTTACTATCTAGGTGATAAATTAGTAGACATTGTGCTAGTCACTGACTTTTCAGGATCAATGAATCGGGATTGGAGTGGGGCAAGTGGTGATGTAAATACAAAGATTCAAACTCTCAAACTAGCTGTTTCAGATCTTGCTGATAATATTTTGGTTGTGCGTGAAGGTGATTCTACAGTGCTTAACCGTCTAGCGATTGTTCCTTTTAACCTCAGAGTTCAGGATAAAATTAATAACAATTTATTCTCAGGAAGTCAGTTGAGGTATAGAAGTGATTACCATTCTTCTGTTTCCTCTAAAACGTATGAAAAAGTCAATTGGCGTTTTTGGTCAAAAAGAACATTAAGTGAAGTCGAAGATTGTGCCGATGATATATTTGATTGCCCTAATATTGGGAGTAATAATCAACACAAACAAGCTAAGAGAGTGTTGGATGTTTTAAATATTAAATCTAGACGTCTTGAAATACCAGAGTATATAGATTATCAGAAATCTGTTGATGATATGTTTAACTATAAAAGAGATAATACAGATTTAAAATTTGACTTTAGAGCGGATACTAATGTTATTTACAATAGCTCAATGACGATGACTAATGGCATAGGTCACTATGTGATTCCTCTTACCAGTGATTCTGATTTGATTGAAGAAATGCAGGATATGAATTCAGGAGGCAATACGGCTTCATATCAAGGTATTTTAAGAGGGCTTCAAGTACTTAATGATGGTATGCCAAGTAATTCGGCTAGTCAGCAGGAGATTGATGAATACAGTCAAAGAGTCAAAATTATGATTATTTTGAGTGATGGTCAAGAATATCCATATACGAGTATTTTACCCGACTTAGTTGATGCCAATATGTGCAATGCTGCAAGAGAGCACTTTCAATCTGAGGATGGCAGCCTGTATATAGGTGTTATAGGTGTTGATTTTGATGCGACTAAACAAAATGGATTTCAGAAGTGTGTCTTAAATCCTGATGAAGATATTATCGATGTACGTAGTCGCGAAGAATTGATTGAACGTATTCAAAATTTAATTGAGAAAGGATCTCGAGGTACTGGTGTATCGAGACTATATGGGTGAGTAAAGATGAAAAATACAATGCTAGCAATAGGTATGCTTGTTTCTTTCTCTAGTTATGGGCAGGAGATTAGTGATCAGGTAGTAGAATATTGTGGGAATACTTTTTCAGAGTATTCTCACACCATCGAAATTGGTGAAGTTCAAGGGGTGGCTAGTCATCGTGATGGCTATTGGCAAATTCATGAGGGAAGTCATGATCCAGCTCTCAAGTGGGAGCTTCTTAAGCGCTCACAGTTGATCACTGATCCAAGTGATTGTCTCACTTATATATCAAACCTTGGTATTGCTAGCTTCGATAGTGACAAAGGGCAGCTCGTTGCTCGTGTTAACTTCGCCTTTGATCGTTATTATCTGACCCCTCTTGCTCGTGAAGTGCTTGCTGATGTGGCAAAACATCTCGCAGACAATGACTACCTAGTGACCATTGAAGGCCATACCGATTGGGTGGGCAGTGAAGCTTACAACCAAGGGTTGGGGCTAGAGAGAGCTCAAAGTACGTCTAAACAGCTTTTTACTTATGGGGTTTCAAAAGAGAAAATGACCCTGAAATCATTGGGTGAGTCTGAGCCAATCGCAAGTAACAAAACCTCTCAAGGTAGAGCTCAAAACAGACGTGCTGATGTGTATATTCCCCCAGAGTCTTTTAACCAAGACGATGCCAGTCCAGCCTCTACACAGATAGAAGAATAACCACTATCTCAACGGTCGCATAATCCGAAAATTATAATGCCCACTAATTAGAATTAGTGGGCATTATATTAAATGACTCCGAGTCCAAACCCTATTGCAATAAATAGAGCTACCATCCATACAATCGGCATCTTCATCGTTTTCAATAACCACACACCAACAATGATCAAAGCGAAGTCTAAACCACTACTCACTGCGCTTGTGAAAATCGGTTGATATAGCGCTGCCAATAACAAACCGACAACCGCCGCATTCACACCTGTAAGTGCACCAGCCACTAAAGGTTTGCTTGCAATCGCTTGCCAGTTCTTCAACACACCTAATAGTAATAAGAAGCCCGGTAAGAACACAGCAATCGTTGCGAGTAGTGCGCCTGTGATCGGTGCCGATGGCATCAATACATAACCTAAGTAAGTCGCAAGTGTAAACATAGGCCCTGGTACTGCCTGTGCGGCTGCATAACCTGTTAGAAAGGCATCTTGAGACAGTTGGTCACCAATACCATTTTGCAGCAAAGGAAGTACCACGTGGCCGCCACCGAATACTAAGCTACCTGCTTGGTAGAATAGGCCAAATACTTCAATACCTTGAGAGTAAGCACTGAATAGAGGCAAACCAACCAGCAAAGCAACAAAAATCACGAGAGGTGTTACCGATATTTTTTGCGTTGAAGGTATCGTTTTGAGCTCTTGAGACGTCAAGAACTTACTGCCAACCATCGCTGCAAATAGAAGCACTAAAACTTGAGGCCAGATGCCTGGAATCAGTAGTAGAACAATCGCGGTAATCACACATAAGGCGGTCGCTATCTTCGATTGGCAAAAGTTCTTGTACATACCAAAGGTTGCATCAGCGACAACCACTACTGCTAATAACTTAAGCCCGTGAATGATTGAATTGAAAAGTGGTGCTTCCAATAGCTGGTTGCTGACTAACGCTAATATCAGCATCAGAATCACAGATGGGGAAGTGAAGCCGACAAATGCAGCAATAGCACCTGTTAATCCACCTTTCTTGTAGCCAACCGCAAAGCCAACCTGACTTGAACCTGGGCCCGGTAGAAATTGACTAAGAGCGACAATCTGCCCGTACTCTTCGTCGGACAACCAATTCAGTTTCTCAACAAAGGTTTTGCGGAAGTAGCCAATGTGTGCTGCTGGTCCACCAAAGCTAATCCAGCCAAGCCAGAAAAAGGTTTTAAAAATTGAAAGCATGATCGATTCCAGATAAATGTTTAGCGTAATTTAGGTGGAGTTGAACTATGATTCAAATTAATTGTTTTAATTATAACTATGAATGAAACGGGTTAACTGGCATGGCTGATTTTAATTGGAAAGGGATCGACCTTAACTTGTTGATTGCACTGCAGGCTTTGTATAAAACGAATAGCGTGAGTAAGGCTGCTGAGCGTTGTTATGTCAGCCAATCTGCGATGAGCCATAGCTTACAAAGGCTACGAAAGTTGTTTGATGACCCTTTGTTTGAGCGGGTGGGTAGCAAGATGGAGGCAACCGACCGAGCCATTGAACTATCAAGTACCGTGGACGCGCTACTGAATACCATCCAGTCTGAAGTTCTGTTATCTAAATCGTTTGATGCAGAGACTTATAAAGGGACTTGGAAGATTGGTCTCACTGATTATGCCGAGCAGATGTTCGCTCCAATATTGTTTGACCTGATTAAGCAATCCTCTCCTTATTCCCAAGTAGCGTTGTTCAATGTAAACCGGAGTAACTACCAGCAAGTCTTTGACTATGCCAAGCTTGATATGACGATAGGCAGCTTTGGTGAGGTACCAAAGCAATATCGAACAAAGCATTTGTATACGGAGCGACATGTTTGTTTACTTGATCAATCGGTTCTATCCATTGAGGAGCCGATGTCGCTAGAACAATTTGTTGCTGTCGAGCATGCGCTTGTTTCCCCTGCAGGGGCTTTAAAGACGGGAGTGGACACTCGTTTAGGTGAACTCGGTTTAAGCCGGAAAGTCGCGATATCTTCCAGTAACTTTTTAACTGTTAAACGACTCATTCGTGGCAGAGAACTATTGTGTATTGTCCCCAAGCTAGTCGCGCGCAAGGATATGGATAGTGAAGAAACCTTACTAGCTGTGAAGCCACCAATTGATGTTCCAGATTTTGATATCCAGCTTGTTTATAGAAAGGCAAAGCATTTAGATGATAAAAATAAACTACTTAGAAAGCTGATTACTAATGCGATCTCATCTGTGATTTCCGAATAGTTTATTGTGTCGGTTAATCGTCAAATTCATATGAATTAATTTTAGAAAAATCCGGTTTATTATAAGAACCCGACTATACTTAATTTACGACTCAAGGCAGTCGTAAAGAATAGGCTTTTTGATTTACCTAAGTAAAAAATTGGTTATATCCTCATGATATAGCTTAAAAATCTACCAGGCTAAACGGACTTAGTTGGTCTTAAAAGCGCTAGCTCCCCCTAGCGCTTTTTCTTTTGGTCGAGATAAATTTCGACGTATCAACAACAACCTAAAAAGAGAATCGAGTCCATTTCTTAGCTCGCCAGCGATAGGCCATGATGATTCCACGGAACCACTCGTCCATCGCGATTGCCATCCAAGCACCCAATACGCCATAACCCCAATGCACGCCAAGCAAATAGCTCATGGCAACCCCAATGCCCCACATGCTGAGAATGCCCATTTTGATCGGGAATTTAATGTCACCAGCAGCCTTTAGACAAGAGATAAAGATAAGGTTAAATACTCGTCCAGCTTCAAGAATGATGGAACCTGCAATCAGTGCCGTCGTTAGCGCAATGATCTCTGGATCTTGCGTGAACAGATCGAGAATTTCGAAACGGAACACATACACCATGCAGGTGATCGCGGTTGACGCGATAAAGCCAACCACAAAGTAACGTTGCACGCGCTTGGTAATCTCGTCGATCCAACCCTTACCAATGTAATAGCCTGTTTGGATTTGGCTGCCTTGACCAATTGCCAGTGCAAACGCAAAAGAGAGGCGAGCGATGTTTTGTGCGTAAGTAAACGCAGCCAGTGAAGACGTACCCATCTGCACTACAAAGAAGGTAATGCTGATCTGAGCCATGTTATAAGAGAGCACTTCTCCAGCGTTCATCGAGCCGATCTTCATGATTTTTTGATAGATGGCTTTCGGCACAGATTTAAACTGCTTCACTGGTAGATAAATCCCTTTGCTTCTGACCACACCAATCAAGATCAACATTCCGATTACTTGGCTAATGACGGTCGCGGTCGCAACCCCTTGCACGCCGTATACAGGCAAACCAAAAGGTTGATATAAGGCACAGTAGTTACCGAATACGTTGATGACACCTGCAATCATATTGATCACCATCGGTGACTTTGAATAGCCATGACTGCGCAAAATAGTGGTGAGAACCACACCTATGGTTACATTGAAGGTGAGAGCACCACTGATGAACAGGTATTCTTGCGCGTACTGTTCGACTTGAGGTTCGAGTTGATAAAGCGGGATAAAATATTCAGCAACAAGAACGGCAATCACACTCAGTAGCACACCGGCAATAATGGCCAGAATGATACTTGCTACACCCACGTGAGCGCTCTCTTGAGTGCGGGAAGCACCATTGTATTGCGCGATTAGAATACCCGTACCACTGCTGACCATGGTCGAGACAATGATCAGGAAAAAGGATATCTGAGAAATAACACCAACGGCAGACACGGCTTTGTCCGAGTATCCCGATAACATGAATACATCACTGGTGTTGAGTGCGGTTCTTAAAAGAACTTCGATAAAAATTGGCCAGGTGAGCGCAACGATTCCCATACGTTTGTTTAGGGTGGAATCAGCATTAGGCATTTAGGTTTTCTCAAAAAAGGGGTAGGCGACACTATAGTTTAGCTATTATTTAGTAAACGACTATCAAATTAATGTCCGGAAGGCTAATAAGGATAAATAAAATTCGAATAAGTCTTCAGAATTCAATATTTCAGTGAGGGTGATGAAATTTTTGAATGGGATTTCATAGCAAGAGCACTCTTTGCTTTTTGTGAGTAAAAGCTTGCCTGTGTTAGCTGAGTACAACGAACAGAGTAAAAGGATCATGGTAGGCCAAATGGTCTAAGTGCTTGTTTTTCGCTTACGTTACTTCAGATATAAAAAAGGCACTCAGCGAGAAACTGAGTGCCAAAGTCTGAAATTTATGAGGTTAGATTTTCATTGAATTTCAGAAGACAGGTATAGGTTTTTACTTACTCTGCGTCAGTAAAGAAATCGTTGTATAACATGTATAGGTGGGCAGCACTCCAAGAGAAGTTTGGAGCACCTTGTTGTTCACCGTTTAGCGGGTTGTAGTTCTCACGGATAGGACCGTCTTGTACCAAGCCATCGGCGTGGTCGAAGAATGCGCCTGCCATTTCAATCGCATCGTCACGGTAGCCGTAGCTGTCCATACCTTTTAGGCCGAAGTAGAACTGGTCTACCCATACACGTCCACGCCAGTAAATATCTGGGCCAAATGCTGGGCTAGAAAGCGCTGCTGTGCCCAGTGGAACGTAGGTGTTGAACTCTGAGGTATCTTTCATCACAGAGACCACGGCATCAGCGTGAGCTTGTGTTGCTGCACCGTTGAACAGTGGTGACCAACCCTCAGGGCCTTTACCACGCTCGACAATCGGTTTGCCTGCGCAGCCATTGGCTAAAGGCTTGTCTTCAATACGAATGTCATAGAAGAAGTTAGTGCCTTCGTCGAACATACAGGTGTTGATGTAGTTCGATAGGTGCTCTGCTTTTTCACGGAACTCTTTCGCTTCTGCGTCTTTACCTAGAATGTCAGCCATTTCTGCTAGGTACTTGTTATCGCTGTACATGTAGCTTGCTTGGTCAACGGACTCTTGCAGCAATGAATAGCCAAGCAAAGTGCCGTCTTCAGCGCGGTTTTGAGCGAACTCAACATCCCAATCGCTGCGCTTACCACCGTTTGCAACGTATGCGTCTAGCTGGTCTTTATCAATGAAGCCAAATGCGGCTGCATCGTCACGGCCTGATTCCCAAGATGCAGCCGTTTGTGCGGGGCTCTCGATATAATCGTAGTTGCCTTCTGCTACCACTTTATCCAGTGCTGCTTGTCCTACGACTGTTTCGTGCTTATCGCCACGAACCACGGTGAAGTACATTTCACCTTCAGGTGTGTTGTGTGCTTTGTCACGAGCAGCGCCATACTCTGGAACGCCATTGCCGTTGTTGTCACGGTTGCGTAGCCACCAATCATGGTATGCCACTAGTTTTGGATACATCTCTTGTAGCCAAGCTTCGTCGCTGGTGGTTTTGTAGACTTCCATTACTGCCCATGCTGCTAGGCTTGGTTTGGTATTACGTTCATTCCAGTTACCGCCATCGCCGCCACGTTCTGGACTTAGGTTGTAAGCGAGTAGATCGGGCACGTAACCTTCATCCCAAGGACGAACGGCATCGTCAGCCTGAATTTGGTAAGCGAACATCGCGCGGATGTTATCTTTCGCTACATCTGGGTTGAAGTGAGCCATTGCGTAGGCTTGCTTCCATGTGTCCCAAGGCCAAGTTTGGTTACCCGAGAACCAACGCGCCGTCACGGATGGTGTCACAGAGTCAAACTCCATCGCACCTGCAGCGCCACGCCAGTTACCGTTTAGGGTTTCCATCGCTTTAACCGCAACACGCTCTTGTTCTGGTGTCGCGTTCGGGTTGGTTAAACCCATCTCAAGATAGCCTTCCCAACGTTCTGCTGATGCGGCTAAGAAGTCGGTAGGGTTTGCCATGATCTTTTTGATTTCAGGCTGTTCCGCTTGCGCTTCTTCTGCCGTTAGAACATGCGAGTATGTGGTGTAGATAGTCGTCGATGCTTCAATGTTTGCCGTTGAAGTAAACGCTAAACCATCAACCGTGGTTTTCGTTGGAATCGACTTGTGAACTTGGTATTCAGACTCACCAGAAGTCAGTAGATCCCATGTCGAACGAACCTTACCGAAGGTCACCTTTAGGCCATCGTCGGTTGCGACGATTTGACGGTCATACTCAGGGTAAGTTTCAGCGATTGTTTTGTCGGTTTGTGCCACGCCTTCTTTGGCGTGGGTCTTTTCTAGCAGTTCACCATCCCACACTAATTCAACCGGTGAGTCGGTAGTGATTTTTGTTTCTAGCAGAGAGGTACGGTTTGAAGCAAAACGCATCGTCATTTCTACGGTCACATCGTCAGATTTTAGCGTCTGAACCAATGCGCCCGGTAGGCTATAAGCTTCCATAGTGAAAGCCACTTTTTTGCCGTCTTTGAACACGCTTAGGCGGTCGAAGTTATCAGCCATGAAGTTGATATATTCTTCGGTAAGCAGTGCTGTACCTGGGAATCCGCCCATGCCTTCTGCACTGTCTGGCAGCAGATGACCGTGCCATGCACCTAGGTCGAAGAATGGGTTAAAGCGTTGGTGGTCATCGAAGTCGTAGTCACGCATGTATTCAGGTGAGCCAGTACGGTCGATAACGTTCTTAAATTCGTTGGCTTGCAGTTGCTCTGTGTCAGAGCCTGAGCCTGAGCCTGAGCCAGAGATTGAGTTTGAAGCACAACCAGTAACGACAAGGGCTGCACCGATAGCGAGAGCTGCGAATGATTTATTCAGTTTCATGATCAATTCCTGTTATTACCAGTAGAAGTATTGCATTGCGAACACCTGAGCGTCGCCGATTTCAGTGTCGCTGCCTACGCCAAAGCGGCTATCGAAAGCAGTCGCAAACGCGCCGTTGCCGTATTCATACCAAACGCCAGCATTGATGTAAGAGGTGATTTCTTTGTCGCCATTGTCACCGTCAAAGTTTGCGTAGTTGTAGGCTGCAGATAGGTAAACGCCTTGTGCCGCTTCGTACCATGCACTGGTTTGAATACCAGACTCGCTACCGAAAGACTCTTGGTTGCCTTTATCTGTATCGTGCCAAACACGAGTGGCGAAGTTTTTGTACTCAGCACCCAATAGCAATAGTTCACCACCATCGTTGTTACGAACTTCACCACCACCCATTAGGGTTAAGTCGTCGGTCAGATCGTATTGAAGGTAACCATTGACCATGGCGTTCTTATCTTTCCATTGGTCTGCGAAGCTGTCGTATTTACCGAAGTGAACAAGAGCATCGTCTTCCGAGAAGTCAGACTCTGGCGCGAAAGAAACGCTGTAGCGAAGCTTGCCTTCTAGGTTTTGAATCTTCACACCAAGGTGCACGTCTCGCGTGTTTGAGATCGCGTAGCCGTATTCAACCGTAGGGTCACCCCACCATTGAACGTCATCTAATGAAGAGTCCATACGACCAATCATGAATTCTGTTTTGTTATCTGTGCGGTAGCCAGCGTAAAAGCGGTTGAAACCACCTTCAAAACCGCCCCAGCCGTGGCCCGTTGCCCAAGCATTGCCTTCGTCATCGGCTTGTACTGTCCAGCCCTCCATATAAGCAAAACCAAACCAATTACCGTGCTCGATAGCCAAGCCAGCTTCAATGTAAGTACCGTCTGCGTAGCGGCCTTTATCATCACCTTCGAGTGCCACGTGACCACCAAGGCCAAGCTCACCATAAAAGTTAAATAGGGTTTCAGTTTCTGTCTGAGGAGGCTGAGTATCACTGTGGTTTGCTGCGGACTCTTCCGCGTGGGCAGTGGTACTTAAGGCAGCAAGAATACAGCTTGTAATAAGAGTGTTTTTAGTAAAACTACTTTTCATTTTAATCACTTCTGTGTCGGGGTTATAAATGAAGGTTCGCAAGCAGTTCTGACTTCTAATATGGGGTGCTCTTCAAGGCGTATTGGTCAGGTTACTTACGATCGCAAAACCAATATTAATGATAATTTTGATGTTTAAAATTAATCAAGTTTAAAAGTGTGATCTATTTTTAGTAAATATTTACTTTGTTTTTATTTTGACTTTCAGTTGAATTTGCAGAGGTATGGCTAGGGTTGTAAGTATTCGGAAGGTGAATTGTTTGATGGGTGGTTAGATTGTTGGTTCGAATGTTTTGATTCTTGAATGGCTTTGATTTAATCGAGATGGTTAGTGGAAATGTACCGACAAATAAAAAGGCACTCACCAAATGTGAGTGCCTGAAGTTTAAGTCAGAGTGCCCGAAGTTTAAATCAGAGTGCAGGGTAAACTAAGCGTTCGCCGGTTCAGGTTTTGCTTCTAGTTTTTTCTCTTCTGGAGATAAGCTTTTTTCATATTTTCCGTACTTCCACCACGCGTAGCCAAGGAAGATAACAATCCCGCCCACGTTGTAGAAGATGATGGTCATGATGTCAGCACCTGTTGGGAAGGTTGACGCAAAGAAGCCAACAGTGAAAATGCCGATCAGAATCGAGACCACGGTAATGCCTGTCATACGTGAGCCCATTCTGAAATCACGAGGTAAGTGATCCAACTTCAAACGTAAATTAAGGTACGCGATCATGATGAATAGCGGTGGCAACATCGATGCTGCAGCTGTCATGTTGATAATGGTACTCATCAGATCTTGAACCGTATCGGACGCCAGTGTCGGAATGAACATCAGTGGAATCACAATCAAGAACTGAATCCAAGCCGCACGCTCTGGAACGCCTTGCTTGTTAAGCGCGACGGTTTTCTCACCGAAGATACCTTTAGGGATTTCAGAGAAGAAAATCTTAACGGGTGTTGCTGTCCACATTAGTAGCGAGCCCAGCATCGCCGTGAATGAAACCACACCAACGAAACGGTTCATCAAGATTTCAGATAGGCCAAAGTGTCTTGCTAGCCCTTCAAATACCTGAACTGAACCACCAGTAAACTTCAACTCTTCACGAGCAACAAACACGTTAGCAAGTACAGACCCTACCGAGTAAAGTGCACCGATGAAGATACCCGCGATGATGATCACTTTAACGAAAGACTTGTGACCGCCTTTGATGTCGTTAACGTAAACCGCGACCGATTCTGCACCGCCTGCCGCCATGAAGATCCAAGTGATTACGCCAAGGAATGCCCAGTTGAAGCTTGGTGTCATGGCTTCAATGGTGATTGGGTCAGCTGGCTCGATACCGCCTACCAAAGCACCGCCAGATAGCAAGATGTAAGACATCGTTAGCAGCAGCATCAGTGATGATGTTAGTGAGGTGATAGGGCCCAGTAATTTCGCACCGTTATTCGAGATATGAGTCGCGACCGCAAACAAAATAGTACTTAGAATTGCGGTGGTCATTGGCGTGAATATGTACTCAAAACCTAAGAACGCATACGACGCGTAAGCGATGATTCTAGGGAGCAGAGAGGTGAAGAAGAACAGGTTAACAAACCAGTAGGTGTAAGCTGAAATAAACGCCCAGCGGCCGCCTAGAGAGCTTTTAACCCAAGAGTAAACACCCGCTTCAGAGTCTTTATTCAGTGACACAAACTCTGCAACGATCAAACAAAATGGCACAAAGTAAAAGATGGTTGCTAGAAAGAACATCGGAGCCGAGGAAAGGCCGATCTCGATGTTGTTATTAATGATGTTATTGAAGCTGTATACCGCCGCGAAGGTCATAGACAGTAGGGCAAATTTGCCTATCGTACTGCGTTTATTTTCGGACATGATGTTCTCCGGTGAATCACGTTGATGATCGTTATAACTTGGTCCTAGAGAGGGAAGCTCTAGGCCGCACTTTTATTGTTATGTTGGTTTGGCAAACACCCGCTTTGTTTTGTCAGGGTTGGCTCATTGTGGTTTTTATAGATTTACGATCGGACTTCTTTGGGATTTTTTTCTTTGGTATTTCAGTAAACTTATTACCAAAACAAAGAGTTAAAGATTAAGAAGTTCATTGAAGAGATTGCTTGTTTCATGAGCGACGATTTATAAGGCGTGTAGGGGCTTTTTTGTCGCTTTCTTTATATGAATCAGTTTGTCTCTTCAGCAAGAAGATTAAAGATTAAGCGGCGGGAAGTTAATCGAAATTGATCAAATATGTGACCTTGAGTAAATAAATTTAGTTAATGTTTTACCTTGGTTTTTATTTGAGTTTTATTACCTATTAATTGGTGTTTTTCGTGAACTGAAACCTTGACGGAACGCCGTTTTTATTTTTGGGGTTTTTATTTTAATTATCTGATTTAAAACAAAAAAAGCGCCAATTAAGGCGCTTTTAACTAGATGTATAGATTCTGGATTACGACTGCTTAGCCGTTTCTAGCTTTGCTTCTTTACCTGCTTGCTTCTTTTCAAAGCGAGAGATCCACCACCATGCGATACCAGAGAATACCGCTGTCATGAAGACGTTGATGAAGAAGGCTTGAACAAGGTCAACACCTGTCGGGAATGCCGATGCTGTCATGCTTACAACAAAGATACCAATCAGTACCGATACTACTGCCATACCTTGAACTCGAGTACCCATGCGGAAATCACGCGGTGTGTCGTCGTGTTTCAAGCGGAATACAAAGTAGGCCACCATGATGAAGATTGGCGGTAGCATTGCGGTACCTGCTGTTAGATTGATTGCTGTATTCATCATGTCTTGTACAGATTCAGAGCCGAAGCCGTTCACCACAAGCATCACGAATACAAACGCGAACTGCCACCAAGCTGCACGTACTGGCACGCCGTGTTCGTTAAGCTCTGTTGTCTTCTCGCCGTAAACACCTTTAGGGATTTCAGAGAAGTGAATTTTTACTGGAGCTGCTGTCCACATCATCATCGAACCGAACATAGCAACGAATAGGATAATACCGACGAAGCGACCCGTTAGAGATTGTGAAATGTCGAAGTAGTTCGCCATACCTGTGAAGATTTCAACCATGCCGCCAGCGTAGGTCAGTGCATCACGAGCAACGAATACGTTTACTAGAAGAGAGCCCACTGCGTACATTGCGCCGATTGCGATACCTGCACCAATGATAACCTTGATGAAAGACTTGTGACCGCCCTTAACATCGTTTAGGTAAGCGGCTGCGGTTTCTGCACCACCGGCTGCTTGGAAGATCCAACACATGATACCTAGCGTTGCCCAGTTGATGGTCGGTGTCATTGCTTCAAGCGTGATTGGTTCTACTGGCTCATGGTTGCCGCCCAGTGCCATTAGTGCACCGATAACGTAGATTGCAAACAGAGCGAATACACCGTAGGCCACGATCTCGGCAATCTTACCTAGCCAGCTCGCGCCTTTGGTTGAGATGTGAGTTGCTGCAGCAAACAGAGCAATCGAGATAGCCGATGTGACGACTGGCGAGAAGGCGTATTCATAGCCCAACATCGCGTAAGACGCATAGGCGATTACGTTTGGTAGCAGGGATACAAACCAGAAAAGGTTTACGAACCAGTATAGGAAGGAACCTAGGTAGGCTGCTTTTGAGCCTAGTGGTTTTTTTAGCCAGTCATACATGCCTGACTCAGAATTTTTATTTGCTGATACGAATTCAGCAATGATGAACACGAACGGAATGAAGTAAATAAGGGTCGCGAGCAAAAAGATAGGGGCTGAACTCAATCCCAATTCGATGTTGTTGTTTACAATGTTGCGAACGTTAAATACCGCTGCAAATGTCATGGAGAGTAGGGCAAATTTGCCTAACTTACCGCGTACAGATTCAGACATAGTGTCCTCCGAGGAATCACGTAATTATAGTCGTTATTTCTCAATGCTTCCTTGTAGGGAGGAAGCATTGAGGCTTTGTTCAGCATGTTGGAGCCTTGAACGGCAAGGCTCGATACATACTGTGAATAGATAGCGTTATTGTTTATTTATTGAGGAAGTAACCGTCTTCAATGGTCACTTTCAGTACCACTTTTCGAACTCGGTTATCACCGTGGAAACGGTAAGCCTGATTGTTGTCAAAGATCGCCACTTGGCCTTCAGCTAGCTCACGAGTTTCACCGTTCCCCATTAGGTGTTCGCGGTCGGTTTCATCGCTATAAGCTTGGATCTGCTCTAGCTCTGATTTCGCTGCGAATTCAACCGTTTCACGGCCTTCTAGGTAGTAGTGCACGTCGAAGTAACGACGATTACCGGTGAAGTTTTCTGTGTTACGAGCCACACCGTCTTCAATCATGTAAGCCAGTGAATCACCAATTGAATACATCACGCCATCTTTGATGTTTCCGATGTTTTCAATCGCTTCTACACAGCGTTGCCATTTACGACCATCGCGGTAGACGACTTTAAATTGTTCTAAGTTCTCTAAAACGATCATCGCTTATGCCTCGTTCAGTTGTGGTTGAGCTTTTGGTGCATTCACCGTAAAAAACTCATCGCCAAAGTTGTGATTGATTAGGTGCTGCGCATCGCAATCGCCTGCTTGGAATGGAATCAGAGTTAAACCGTAGCGGAACTCGTCCATGTAAACGCGGTAAGAATCCAATACTTCGCTGCCCCAAGAGTTTGAACCTAGGCCCATCACTTGGTGGTCTAGATTTAGGGTGATGTAACCGCTCTTCTCTAGTTCAATCGTATGCTGTGCTTGATGCAGGTTTTGGTTGGTGTAGAACCATGCGCTGAAGTTGATTTCTTGCTGTGGTTTCACCGCAATACCATTGCCAGCACGGCTTGAAAGCGCAGCCCAACGAACGTGTTGGCGGTTGCCGTTGTTTTGTGGGAACGGGTAGTTCTCGAACATGTCAGCCACGGTTGATTGGTAAACATCAATCATGTTGGCTTGCTTGCTGTCCTGGTAGTTCTCTTCAGGGCCGCGGCCGTAGTATTGAACTTGGTCGAAGTCGCCGTTGATACCCATATCTAAACCAATCACTGGAATCACGTGAGGGTAATCACCGTAACGCTCGCCGCTCAGTTCAACGTTTAGCTGACCTTCAGCACTGATCTGGTAGCGATATTCACAGCGCATGCCGAAATCGAATACCGGTGGAGCAATGATGCTGGTGGTCGTGATCTCTACCTTGCCGTTTACCTGTTCAACGTTCACGCATTCAAGGTCAATGCTACGGAAATGTTCCTGCATGATCTGCAGGTGTGCAGGTTCCCAGTAACCATCGTGCTCTTGCTTATGGTTATCGATCATTGGCTTGAAGAAGTTCAGCTTAGGCTCAGACTTAATCAGCTCCTCGCCATTCACTAACCATGACGTCAGCTTGCCGTTCACTTTTGAGAAATTCAGAGCAAAGTTGTGGCCTTTGATTAGGTAAGCTAAGCGAGACTCTTCAACATTCAGTGCCGTCGCATTGTTGTTAGTGAAGGCTTCAAGTTGTGCTGTGTTCTCTTTCACTTGGAACTGGTAAACCGCGATGTCGTGGTTCGCCTCGCTGTATGAAGTACGAGAATCTTTGCGCACCGTAAAGTTGACAAACACTTCGCGCTCATCAAGCTGTGGCAAGTTAAGCGTTAGTTCACGGCTAGAGTTCTCAGCCAGTTCTTCAACCTTGATGTGTTGTACGGCAATGGTTTCACCCTCAGCGCGGATTTCCGCAGTGATGGTGTAGTCATCGATATTTGAGAACCAAAGCTTGTTGTCTACTGTGAAGGTGCCCGTTTGTGCATCGAAATCGCGAAGCTTCACAGGGGCAATCACTTGCTTGTACTCTTTCAAGCCTGGGCCTGGCGTTTGATCCGGGTAGATCAAACCGTCCATGCAGAAGTTGTAGTTGTTCGGGTAGTCACCGTAGTCACCGCCGTATTTGTAGAACTCTGTGCCTGCTTCATCACGCGCTAGAATGCCGTGGTCACACCATTCCCAAACATAGTGACCTTGAATCGCATCGTGCTTGTAGAACACGTTTTGGTACTCGGTTAAACCGCCCGGGCCGTTACCCATCGCGTGTGCGTATTCACAGATGATGCGTGGCTTTTCGTGTGGGAATTCACCGAAGGCATTCATCAATTGAGCGCGTGAGTACATGGTTGAAATGATGTCGACCACTTCAGCGTCACGGTCTTCTTCGTAGTGAACCAAACGCGTGTCATCAATTGCTTTTGCTGCATCGTACATAGAACGGATGTTGCAGCCGTAACCAGACTCGTTACCCAGTGACCACATGATGATAGAAGGGTGGTTCTTTTGAGCGTGAATATGACGCTCGATACGCTCAACAAACACAGCTTCCCATGCTGCATCGTTAGTGATGCGGCTTAAGTCGCCAACGTTAGCAAAACCGTGTGTTTCAACATCGGTTTCGCCCATCACGAACAGACCGTAGATATCACACAGTTCGTAGAAACGTGGGTCGTTCGGGTAGTGCGCTGTACGTACTGAGTTGATGTTGTGTTGCTTCATCAACACTAAGTCTTTCTCTACGCGATCCATCCCAACAGCACGACCTTTTAGGTGGTCGTTGTCGTGGCGGTTCACGCCGTGAAGCATCACGTATTTGTTGTTGATGTAGAACAGACCATCGCGAACTTTAATGTCGCGGAAACCAACGCGTTGTGGGATCACTTCTAACACTTTGCCGTCAGCGTCTTTCAACGTAAGCAGCAGTTGGTAAAGGTATGGGTTTTCAGCGTTCCATTGAACTGGGTTCACCACATCGATAGAGAATTGAGTATTCGCATTGCCATCGACATTTAAGTTATCTAGTGAGCCTTGCGAGATAACTTGGCTGCCATCAAGCAATGCGTACTCAAGGGTTGCTTTTGCCGCTGCTGCTAGGTTTTCTAGTTTCACTTTGCACGAAAGGGTAGCGCTTTGGTAAGCGTCGTCGAAATCAGTGCGAACGGTAACGTCTTGAACGTGCAGCTGTTCTTTACCTACGAGGTAAACGTCACGGAAGATACCGCCCGTCCACCACATGTCTTGGTCTTCAATGTAGGTTGAATCGGCCCACTGCATCACACGAATCGAAAGTAGGTTGTTGCCTGCTTTTACCTGGCTAGAGATATCGAACTCAGCGGTTAGGCGGCTGCCTTTGCTGAAGCCAACATATTCACCGTTTACGTACACTTCGAAGTAAGTTTCAACGCCATCAAATTTGATGATGGTTTGTTTCTCGTCCCAGCTTTCGCCAAGGAAGAAAGAGCGTTGGTATGCGCCGGTTGGGTTGTCTGATGGTACGAAAGGCACATCAATTGGGAATGGGAAACCTTCATCTGTGTATTGAAGATCGCCGTGGCCTTCCATTTGCCACATGTTTGGAACCGTGATGTTGCCCCAGTCGCTCATTTCCTGAGAATAAAACTCTTCAGGAACCAATAGCGGATTGGTGAAGTAGCTGAAATTCCATTGGCCACTCAATAGTTGGAAGTGGCTGCTCAGTTCACGCTGAAACGTTTTTGCATTTTTTTCTGATGCGTATGAGAAGAAGTATGCACGCGGTGCCATACGGTTCTCATGTAAGTTCAGGAAGTTTTCCCAGTTGTTCACGTTGCCTCTCTCTCGGTCTGAATGCAGTTTGCTGACCGACGTTTTTATGCGTAATTGGGTCGTAGTGAATACGAGTATTTTTGGACTGAGGTAATTATTAGTAAAAGTTTTACTAAATGAAATTGGTGAAAACGTTTTACTTTAACTTCATCACGTTTTTTATGGTCTTTTTACGGTGCTGTGTGATCCACTTAAAAGAATGCTATTAGCTGTTTTATGCAGCAGGTTAAAGAGGGGGATATGTGTCGATTGATGTATGTGATGGGCACAAAAAAGGCCACCTTCAACAAAGGCAGCCTTAATTTATCTATTTGATATATTTAATTATTTTGTTGTGTCACGCAGCTTAAGTTTGCTTGGTACATAGACGCGTAATGGGATGGTTCGGCCGTCGCGTACTTTCTCAATTAGCAGGTTAACGCCTTGAATTCCCATTAGTTCAGAGTGAATACGAACAGTCGATAAAGATGGGAAGGTAAATTTAGCTGTTGGGATGTCGTTTACACTGATCAGCGCAATATCTTCAGGAATGTTTAATCCGTGCTCATGAACTGCTCGTAAAACGCCAATTGCGATGGAATCTGACGCAATAAACATGGCTTTAGGGTAGTCGCCCGTCGCGAGCATCTGTTTTGCAAGCTTGTAACCTGATGAGCTAGAGAAGTCACCACGGTAGATGTCTTGCTCACTGACAACGTTCTTGAGGCCACCATATTCAGCAAAAGCGACTTCACGAATATCAGGGGTATTGACGTCGTCTTGGCCACCAATAAAGCCGATGCGCTCATAGCCTTGGTTGATAAAGAAGTTGGTGATCTCTTTGCTGATCAAAGCCAGGTCGATATCGACAGAGTCATAAGGTTCTGAGTGATCGGTAAAATCGACATAACAGATATTATCGCTCAGCTTTTTAGCTTGCTCGATAACCTCTGGTGTCATTCTACCCACCAACAAAACACCTGTGATTGGTGCTGAATTGATCTGTATTTTACTTTCATAACAGTTGGTTAGCTTAACTTCCATCTTTTCACATTGGGTTTCAATCCCGTGGCGAATCGATAGATAGTAAGGGTCGTTAACTTCCGCTTCTTGCTTGTAGTTATACAGTGCTAGGAAGTGATGGTTTTGTTTTTTACTGCTAACGGTTTTTCGTGAGCTGCTGGTTTTGTATTCCAACTTCTCTGCAATTTCAAAGATACGCCTTTTGGTCTCTTCCTTGACGCTTAATGTTGGATCTTCATTGAGAACCCTTGAAACTGTAGCCAATGATACATTCGCTTCAGTCGCGATATCTTTTAACGTTGCCATACTCACTTCCTGTTATTGGAACATTGCGCTGCTTTGAAATTGGTATTTAGTAAAAAAGCAATGCACCTCTTTATTCTACAGACCTATTGTAATCAAACTGGACGTCATTGCATTAACTTTTAGTAAAATAAATGCTCAACTCATCTGTGATGTCTCAAATCTAACTGTCTATAATTATCTTATTAAAATTCAATGAATTAGAGGTTAACAGCTATACGTTCTCTCTATGTCATGATCAGTTCCAATGATGAAAGTTAGTGTAAACGTTTACACTTCGTGGTTTTGATCACAGAATTATAGTCAAAATGGCTGCTACTATTTCTGACATACGGTGCTACTGAGCTGAATGTCAGTTCGAGTTAGCCCACGAATGACGACAAAGAGAGGTTGATTGTGAAAGTACTGGTTACGGGCGGCATGGGTTACATCGGAAGTCATACATGCATTCAAATGATACAGGCAGGTATGGAGCCGATCATTGTTGATAACCTTTGCAACAGCAAAGAGCTAGTGCTGAAACGAATCGAATCGTTAACTGGCAAGCGACCAACGTTTTATCTTGGCGACATTCGTGACCAATCTTTTCTAGATGGCGTGTTTTCAGAAAACGATATCCAAGCGGTGATTCACTTTGCTGGCCTGAAAGCGGTAGGGGAGTCGGTGGCTAAGCCTTTGGAGTACTACGATAACAACGTTAATGGTTCACTAGTGTTAGCTCGAAGCATGAAGAAAGCGGGCGTGAAAAGCATCGTATTTAGTTCTTCGGCTACCGTTTACGGTGATCCAGAAGTAGTGCCGATTACTGAAACTTCACCAACTGGCGCGACAACTAACCCTTATGGTCGCAGCAAATATATGGTGGAAGAGTGCTTGAGCGATCTGTTCAACGCTGAAAACGACTGGAGCGTGACTTTACTGCGCTACTTTAACCCTGTTGGTGCACACCCATCAGGCACCATGGGAGAAGACCCACAAGGCATTCCAAACAACCTAATGCCGTTCATCGCACAGGTTGCTGTAGGCCGTAGAGAGAAGCTTTCTATCTTTGGAAACGATTACCCAACACCGGATGGAACTGGTGTTAGAGACTACATCCACGTAATGGATTTGGCTGATGGCCACGTAGCAGCATTAAAAGCCGTGGGCGAGAAAGCGGGCTTACACATTTACAACCTAGGTACGGGCAAAGGCTCAAGTGTACTCGAGATGGTTGAAGCCTTCGCACAAGCATCGGGCAAACCGGTTCCTTATGAACTTTGCCCACGCCGCGCAGGTGACATTGCCGAATGTTGGGCAAGTACTGAAAAAGCAGAGCGCGAGCTTGGCTGGAAGGCGACGCGTAGCGTGATGGAGATGACGGCGGATACATGGAATTGGCAGTCGAATAACCCACAAGGTTACTAAAGAACTTTTAAGCTATTGAAAAAATAGAGATTCCAGATATCTCGTGCCTTTATTCTGGAATGACGGATGAGCATAAGGATATGAAGCGATAGCCGTTGTATCACTAGCACATGAGATTACACGTCATTCCCTACAGCGAGGCACGAGCGTGATAGGGAATCTCCTTGTAGAAGAATTATTCGTTTTGGTTAATGAACCAGAGCACACAATTTAAGAGCAATGTAAGTATGTCAAAAGTTGAATTTAACCCAGTAGACCACCCGCACCGTCGTTATAACCCATTAACTGGTCAGTGGATCTTAGTATCACCGCACCGAGCAAAACGTCCTTGGAGTGGCCAAGATGAAAAACCATCGACCGCGCAGCTTCCTGCGTACGACAAAGAGTGTTTCTTGTGCCCAACCAATACGCGTATCTCGGGCGACGAAAACCCAGATTACGACGGCACTTACGTATTCAGTAATGATTTCGCGGCCTTGATGCCCGATTCGCCTGACGCTCCAGAGTCTGAAAACCCTCTATTCAAGACTCAAGGTGTTCGCGGGTTGAGCCGCGTGATCTGTTTTTCTCCGGACCACAGCAAAACGCTGCCAGAGTTACCAGTAAACAAGATTCGCGGTGTTATCGACACATGGAATGAACAGATTGAAGAGCTAGGTAAAGACTACCTATGGGTTCAAGCGTTTGAAAACAAAGGCGAGACCATGGGCTGTTCTCAGCCACACCCACACGGTCAGATCTGGGCAAACAGCTTTTTGCCCAACGAGATTGAACGCAAAGAGAAACTGTTAAAAGAGTACTTTGAACAACAAGGTTCGAATCTTTTAGTGGATTACGTTGAATCTGAAATGAAAGACGGTTCTCGCACTGTGGTTGAAACTGAACATTGGATCGCTGTGGTGCCTTATTGGGCGGCGTGGCCATTTGAAACCATGTTGCTACCAAAAACACACATCCGCCGTATGAGCGAACTGACTGACGAACAACGTGATGATCTAGCGCTTGCGATTAAGAAGCTGACTAGTCGTTACGACAACTTGTTCCAGTGCTCATTCCCTTACTCAATGGGCTGGCACTATGCGCCGTTCTTCGAAGAAGGTACGGACATCGATCACTGGCAACTGCATGCGTTGTTCTACCCGCCATTGCTACGTAGTGCTTCGGTTCGCAAGTTCATGGTCGGCTACGAAATGTTGGCTGAGTCTCAGCGTGATTTAACCGCAGAACAAGCAGCGCAGCGTCTGCGTGATTTGAGTGACGTTCACTATAAAGAGCAGTAATACGTTGCTTCGTAGATAACGAGTGAGATTCCTGATATCTCGTCCCTCGATTCTGGAATGACGACAGGTGAGAAGCCCATAAGTTTAAGAGCTTAGAAGTATAGAAGTATAGAAGTTTAGTCGCTGATGTTGTCATTCCCTACCGTGAGAGACGAACGATATAGGGAATCTAAAAGAATTAAAGTGGTGCCGTGAAGGGCCATAACCAATTGAACAAAGAGTTTAACCAGAGAGTTTACTTATGTCTGACCTAATCCAAAACGTGAAAGCATCTTTTGAGCAAGTCCTTGGTTACCAAGCGACCCATATTATCCAAGCGCCTGGTCGTGTGAACCTGATCGGCGAGCACACCGACTACAACGATGGTTTTGTTCTACCGTGTGCCATTAACTATCAAACGGTAGTCGCAGCGGCTAAACGTGACGACAACATTGTACGCGTAGTATCAGTGGACTACGGTAATGCAGTCGATGAGTTCGATTTAACTCAAGAGATCACATTCCAACAAGACAAGATGTGGGCTAACTACATTCGTGGTGTGGTGAAGTGCTTAAAAGGTCGCGGCTTTGAATTTACAGGTGCAGACATCTCTGTAACGGGTAACGTGCCTCAAGGTGCAGGTTTAAGTTCTTCTGCGGCACTGGAAGTGGTGATTGGTCAAACATTCAAGGTGCTTTATAACCTAGAGATCAGCCAAGCCGAAGTGGCGCTAAATGGTCAGCAGGCCGAAAACGAATTTGTGGGCTGTAACTGCGGCATCATGGACCAAATGATCTCTGCAGAAGGTCGTGCAAACCACGCGATGCTTTTGGATTGTCGTAGCTTAGAAACTCAAGCGGTTTCAATGCCAGAAGATATGGCTGTGGTTATCATCAACTCAAACAAGAAACGCGGCTTAGTCGACAGCGAATACAACACACGTCGTGAACAGTGTGAAGAAGCGGCGCGCATCTTTGGTGTTCCGGCACTTCGTGATGTGACCATTGAGCAGTTCAAAGCGAAAGAGTCTGAGTTAGATGAAATGGTCGCGAAACGTGCTCGTCACGTGATTACTGAAAATGACCGTACTGTTGAAGCGGCTCAAGCTCTGCGCACTCATGATATGAAACGCATGGGTGAGTTGATGGCTGAATCGCATGCATCAATGCGTGATGATTTTGAAATCACGGTGAAAGAAATCGATACGCTGGTTGATATGGTCAAAGAAGTGATCGGTGAGCAAGGTGGCGTGCGTATGACTGGCGGTGGTTTCGGTGGTTGTATTGTGGCATTGGTTCCACCTGCATTGGTTGATGAAATCAAAACAACCGTTGAGCAGAAATATCAAGCGGCGACGGGTCTAAAAGAATCTATTTATGTGTGCCAAGCGAAAGACGGAGCAGGCTTAGTTGAAGTAATCTAACGGCTTCGAGATTTAATATAGAGCTTACCAAGTAAAAAGATCATGGTAGGCCAAATGCTAAAGCCTTTACTTCAGGTAGAGGCTTTTTACTGGCACTAGAAGGAATTTAGAATGACACAAGAGCAAAACCTGCATCAATCCATGACGCAGACTCCTGCCTATGATGGCCAACCCGCTCAGTTAGTGACGCTATCAAATACGCATGGCATGCAAGTGACATTCATGGATATTGGTGCAACATGGTTGAGCTGTATCCTGCCAGTAAAGGGAAACAAAAGAGAAGTGTTGTTGGGTGTTAACTCAATGGAGAACTTCGATAAACAAGCCAGCTATATGGGCACAACCGTTGGCCGTTATGCTAACCGCATTGCTAATGGTCGTTTCAAAATTGATGGTCAGAATTACAAGCTGGAAACCAACCAAGCGGGCAATACCTTACATGGTGGCCCGAACGGATTTGATAAACGCCGTTGGAATATTGCCGAGCAAACCGAAACGTCAGTGGTGTTCAGTCTAGAGTCTGCTGATGGCGACCAAGGATTCCCGGGGAATTTGAATGTGTCGGTACGTTATGACATCACCGAAGACAATCGAGTGTCCATTAATTACTCTGCAACCACAGACAAGCCGACTGTAGTCAACCTAACGAATCATGCGTACTTCAATCTACTTGGCGCTGAAGCTGGACACGATTGTTTGTCACACATTGTCAGTATCAATGCTAATCAGTTCTTACCGACCAATTCGGTGGGTATTCCGTTAGGTAACCTTAAATCAGTGAAATCGACCAGCTTTGACTTCAATCAGCCTATGATGATCTCAGAGCGTTTGTTGGGCGATGAACAGCAGAAAGCAGCAAAGGGTTACGACCACTCTTTCTTATTGGCTGATGGCTGCAAACGCACTCAATGCGCCGCGACCGTAACCTCACCGGATGCGCTCGTCACACTAAAAGTATTTTCAACCAAACCTGCGATGCAGCTATACACCGGAAACTGGCTTGGTGGCACACCAAACCGAAGTGGTGGCAGCTATGAAGACTACGCTGGTTTGGCGCTAGAAACCCAGTTCTTACCTGACTCTCCTAACCACCCAGAGTGGAAGCAGGACAGTTGTATTCTCAAGCCTGAACAAGAATATAACTACAGTACCTGTTACCAGTTTGAATTTTCGGGGGATTCTTCAAACTAGTACGCTCTAGCTCAAAGCGGTTACGTCAATATCTTTTGTTTGTGAATAGGACGATGTGAATTATCGCGTTGTTCTTGGGGGATGAGCAAAAGTGGCGCTCAACAAGAGTGCGGTTTATTAAGCGCGATTGTTGAGTATCTGAGTAAGGTAGGAAAGCCCTAACAGAAGCGATTCTGTTAGGGCTTTTTTTTGTTTATTGCTTGATGAGTCGACCAGAACCTAGACTTTCTCTACCGAATTACGGCGTACCAGAGTTGGAGAGAACATCATTGGTTCAGTTGAGGTGTTTTCACCTTTGGCTAAGTGCAACGCGAGTCGTGTCGCTTTCTCTGCCATCATCTGAATCGGGTAGCGAATAGTGGTGAGCTTTGGATGAACATAGCGGGCAATCAAACCATCATCGAAACCGATGATCGACATTTTGTCTGGCGCTTGAATACCGTTTTCATCAAGGACAGACAAAGCACCAGCTGCCATGTAATCGTTGTACGCCACAATGCCTGTGATCGGCAGAGACTTGGTTAATAGGTTAGTCATGGCGTATTCACCCCCTTCACTGGTCGGCGCTGAGTACTCAATATAGCTGTCAGATAACGCTATTTTGTAATCCGAGAGTGCTGACAAGTAACCTTGTACACGCTCATCGGCATCTTCAATGCTATGCGATGAGGCGATACAGGCAATGTTCTTATGGCCATGGCGGATCAGATATTCCGTCGCAAGATACGCACCTTTTTTGTTGTCTAAGAAAATACAGTGGTTGGCAATCTCAGCAATATAACGGTTGATCAGTACTAAGCCTTTGACCTCTTTTGCATAGGCAATCAGTTCTTCGTCGGTGAGGCCTTTAGAGTGGATCACCAGGGCGTCACAACGGCTGTTAATCAGCAATTCAATCGCTTGTCTCTCTTCTTCACGATCGTGCGAGCCATTACCGACAAGGATATGTTTTCCGTTCTCACGAGCGACATTGTCGACAGCCTTAACCAGCGTGCCAAAAAAGGGATCGGAGATGTCACCGACCAATACACCAACAGTGTTCGTGCTTTGGCTTACCAGCGCTCGAGCATTGGCATTCGGTCGATAGCCAAGTTTAGACATCGCTTTAGTTACAGACTCTACCGAGCTTGCACTCGCCTTGGGAGACTTGTTGATCACTCGAGATACGGTTGCAACAGAAACACCAGCTTCCTTTGCTACATCTTTAATTGTTGCCATTTTTAACCTCTATACATTGCTTCATCTATTTAACACCGACAATGATAGTAAGGCAACGAAACTCTCATTTTACTTCCAGTAATGAGATCTTTACCGCTTGTAATTATTAGGCTTAATGCTAGTGTAAACATTTACATTTTACTTAATTTTAGTAAATGATTTAATGAGTGAAAATAAACCAATATAGGAAGTGAGAAATGGATACTGTCTCTTATGGTGACTTTGCTAAGTTAGAAATGCGTGTGGGTAAGATCATTGAGGTTGTGCGTCATGAAAACGCCGACAAGCTTTACATAGTGCAAGTGGATGTTGGTGACAAGACACTGCAAACGGTGACCAGCCTAGTCCCTTACTACACAGAAGAAGAGTTGATGGGTAAGCAGGTTGTTGTTTTGTGCAATCTAGCGAAGGCGAAGATGAGAGGCCACACTTCTGAGTGCATGTTGCTTTGTGCAGAAACGGAAGATGAATCTGAAAGTGTATTGCTAACACCTGAACGTGCGATGCCAGCAGGTATTCGTGTCGTTTAAGCTCACTTTAGGTTGGTGAGTCAATGTGTTCACCAACCTAAATCAACTAGCTGCGTACAGTTAGTATCAAGCCATCAATCACACTGTGATGGTGATCGGAAACCCCAGCAAGGTTGCCGTATTTAGGCTGGTGGCGATCATTTTCTAATGGGTGATGCCAACCTTGTGTGTGTTGAACAAAGTGCGCCGCAAAGCTTTCAGACACTTCTAAACATCCTGCTAATACCGTATCGACATAGGTTTGAACGATAGGGCTGTTTTCGCAAGGTGCTTGAATCTCGTCTTTGATGTAAACCCAGATCGATTGATCCTGTTTAAACTCATTTTGGCTTTCTATCTGAGAGGCCTTTAATTCGATTCGGTGATAACCACGCTCACGGCGATCAAACTCAGTCAGCGCAATATCATCCACTTCAAGTAAAACTCCATTCACTTGTCCCTCACCGAGATTTACGATCAAAGGTGACAACACATAGCTGTCATCGATCTTACTCCAGTGACGAACTAGGCCATGCACTATCGCAGGAATCGCTTGTCCTGTTTGACCTGTGAGTTGACGAGAAGAGGAGTTGATCAAGCTACCATAACCAAAAATATACATCGCGTTCCCTGTCTGTTCTTTTGTATTTGAGACTAGTCTTACTATATGTTTGGCTTCATCAAATGTCAGTAGTTTTTTATTTTACACACTCATGAGTCTAAATGACTTTTGTGGGGTGTGTTTTATTGACACTTTTTTGAAGCCTAAAGACTCCTTGTTGCTTGTTTTTATTGGCTTTATATCTTTGGCGCGTTTCATGCATTACGTTAGGAAATATTGCAGTGATGATTACTGCATCATGAATTTGACTATGAAATAGCAATTCCCAGAAGCCACTCTTGGCTTGTTATCTGAAATGAGGAACGAGTTTGTTAAATATCACAGATAAAAGTGTAGAAGATGCGATTCCTGCATATCTTCGATTAGGTTTTAGACCTTTCTTCTTTTTAGGCAGTCTCCATGCTGTGATCGCGATTGTAGCTTGGGTCATCATGTTCCAAAACGGCCAGCCAGAAATGCTAAAAGTACCGGCGCTTTGGTGGCACGTACATGAAATGCTGTTTGGCTTTGCCATGGCGATTGTGGTCGGTTTTGTGTTAACTGCGGTGCAAACGTGGACGGGCGTCAATGGAACCAAACACTATCGATTAGCTGGACTGGTTGGTTTGTGGTTGGCACCTCGTATTCTGTTTTGGACCCCCGCACCGTTATGGCTGATCTCATCTGTTGAGGCGTTGTTCTTAATCTTCGCCGCTTACGAAATTGGTTTCCGAGTTGTTAAATCGAAAGGCTGGAAGAATCTATTCTTTGTGCCGCTGTTTATATTGGCTATCGTGGCGAACTTTGCTAGTTACGCAACCATTAAGGGGATGCCTCCATTCCCGTCGTCTGCGGTATGGCACGCAATGTTATGGTGGTTTACCTTGCTGCTATCAGTGATGGGTGGGCGAGTTATTCCATTCTTCACTGCGCGTCGCTTTGATTTTGAAAAAGCACAACCACTAGTTTGGTTAGAATGGTTAGCGAATCTACCTTTGGTTGGCTTATTTGTATTGAGCTTCTTCCCATTGACCTTTGCTCAAGTCGGCAATGAGTTGATTGTATTTGCAGGTGTGACTCAGTTGGTGCGCTTTATCCGCTGGAAGCCTTGGACTACGTTATCTGAGCCCTTGGTGTGGTCGCTGCATGCGGCTTACCTATGCATCCCTTTAAGCTTGCTGCTACGAGGTTTATTAGACAACCCGTTCGCAAGCCACAACATGCTGCACTTGTTTGCGATTGGCGGTTTGAGTGGATTAATTCTTGCGATGATTACGCGCGTGACAATGGGGCACACGGGTCGTGCAATCTATAAAGGGCCAAGTATGGCGTTAGCGTTCTCGGCTATTTTTATCGCGGCTTTGGTTCGCAGCGTAGGTGTGACTTTCTTCCCTGCGTATTTATTTGAGATGGTGAACATCAGCGCGGGTTTATGGACGTTAGCGTTCGGTCTATTTATCTGGAAATTTGGGATGATGCTGTTAACGCCAAGAGTGGATGGTCACCCGGGCTAAGCCAATTAGTTATCTATTGATATAGATAGGGAAGCTCAGAGCTTCCCTTTTTGATCTTGATAACTCATTAAGTACTCGCAGCAAGGTATTGGCGTACCTGTGTGATGAGATCTTCCTTGGCGTGAGGCGAGATAAAACTGGCTTCGATGGCATTAATACTGAACTGCGCCAATTCGTTTTTGGTCACTGGGTGAGCATTGGCGACGGCGAGGAAGTTATCATTCATATAGCCGCCGAAGTAAGCCGGATCATCGGAATTGATGGTGACGCACAGCCCTTTTCTCAGCAACTCGACGATGTTGTGCTCTTGCATGGTCTCAAACACCTTGAGCTTGGTATTCGACAGCGGGCAGACGGTCAGTGGTGTACGTTTTGCTATTAGCTGTTCCATCAACTCTTCATCTTCTACACAGCGAACGCCATGATCAATTCGGGTAATGCCTAGCAAGCTCAGTGCGTCGCTAATATTTTGTGCTGGGCCTTCTTCTCCGGCGTGCGCGACAGTCAGAAAGCCTTGGTTGATCGCTTCTTGGAATACATGTTTAAACTTCTCTGGTGGATTGCCCTGTTCTGATGAATCTAACCCAACGGCAATGATCTTATCTTTATAAGGAAGGGCTTGTTTGAGTGTTTCAAAAGCGCTGTCTTCATCGAGGTGACGCAGAAAACACATGATCAGTTGACTGCTGATACCAAGCTCTTGCTCCGCTTGATTCAAAGCTCGAGTGATCCCGCTTACGATGACTTCAAAGGCAATGCCGCGTTCAGTGTGAGTTTGAGGGTCAAAAAAGATCTCAGTATGAACCACATTATCTTGCTGGCACTGGAGTAGATAAGCCCACGTCAGGTCGTAGAAATCCTGTTCATG
Organism: Vibrio sp. 10N.261.55.F4; assembly: GCF_041470465.1. Lineage (NCBI taxonomy): Bacteria > Pseudomonadati > Pseudomonadota > Gammaproteobacteria > Vibrionales > Vibrionaceae > Vibrio > Vibrio sp. 10N.261.55.F4. Next base: position 232,766 of record NZ_JBFRMM010000024.1, read on the forward strand.
AATCAGTACGTTAGCACCTTGATAATAGATATCGAGAAAGGATTGAAGATTGTGGAACTGGTACGCGTCTCGAACTTGGTCAGGGGTCTCAAAGGGAATCAAAACGTCATTACGCTTGGCGAGTTGGAACATCAGCTCTGGTTCTAGTGTGCCTTCTATATGTAAGTGCAGCTCAACTTTAGGTAAATTTTTGATGAAGCTATCCATAGCAACTCCTTAGCTATTTTAATTATGAGCGGAGTAGGTGAGACAGTAGAGTCTATAAACCTGAGCAAGCAGGTATCTCTTTCATTTATCTCTGTTTGAGCATAGTTCATTTCATTGTTGTCGATAAAATAGGACAGAAGGTTGATGGTGAACCGAGAGTTATGAACCTATTGAAATCAGTCGCAAACGATTTGCAGCATTGGAGTGTGATCCGCTGCAAATATTTGCAGCAATATTCATTGATTTGTGCTCTAATACCGCGCTTACCAAGGGATGGTGTTAAAAGATGCTCACTTAGATGGAGTTATCAAAGTTGACCGATCCCTTAATGATCTCCCTTAGGAAAAAATAGAACATGTCTAAGAACAAAAAATTTGATATCCGCCTTACAGAAAAACGCAACGGTTGGTGTGCAGAGATTACTCGTCAAGTAACGTCTCGCAGCACTACAGTATCTAAGCGTGAGTCTGGTTTCGAAACTGAAGCTCTAGCACAAGAGTGGGCAGAGAAAGAGCTAGCATCTTTCATCGCTAACCAAGCTGAACGTAACGAGCGTAAATCAGAGCAGCGTAAAGAGCGTGACGAACTACGTCACACTAAAGAGCTTAAAGCTGAGCAAGCACGTGAAGCGCGCGCTAAAGCTCGTGCAGAAGAGCAAGATGACGCTGAGTAATTCAGTGCATGACTAATTTATAGATCCCTTAATTTTAAGATAAGGGATTTGTGAAAAAAAAGCCCCGATACAACTTTTTTCTTTATAGTTAAAAGTGTATTGGGGCTTTTTGGTTTGTGGAGTTCTGTTTTATTGTGTTTAAGAGCTCGGTTTGGCTTCTCGCTTTTAACGTCGAGCTCTTAAACTGTTAAGCATTGTCTGATCAGTTATTCAGTGCAGTTAGCCAATCGTCTTCTGCCACTTCTTCAATGTAGCTTTCTACTGATTGTCCTACTTCTTCATCGTCTTGTTTGAAGTAAGCAATGTGGAATACTGCATCACCTTCGTTGACAAGAGGCAGCGTTTGCTGGCCAATCACAATACCACCTTTGGTTGTGATCACTTGGCCTTCTTCGTGGCCCAAAGGAGAGCTGATGTAAGCTAGAGTTTGCCCAGCCTCAACTTGCTCACCAAGTCTTACCATATTACGCAAGATGCCGTCTGATTCAGCGCGGATCCAGCTGGTGGATTTGCTCAATACTGGCTCTGGCAACTTCTTACGGTTAGGGCGCAACATGCCTATTTCTTTCATCACTTGATGAACGCCTAGATAGCCTGCACGAATCGCTAAAGGATCAAAACGCAGCGCTTCACCACCTTCATAAGTCAGTACCGGGATGCCCAGTTTTTCAGCTTCGCTACGCAGTGAACCATCACGCAAAGGTGAATCAATGATTACTGGCGTTGCGAACGCTTTCGCAATTCGTAATGTTTCTGGATTTGATAGGTTTGCACGAATCTGTGGCAGGTTAGTACGGTGAATAGCACCTGTATGTAGATCCAAAATGTAATCACAGTGCTTCGCTACGTTTTCGAAGAAGGTGTAAGCGATGCGTGATGTCAATGAGCCTTTCTCACTACCTGGGAAGCAACGGTTTAGGTCGCGACGGTCTGGTAAGTAACGAGATTTATGAATGAAGCCAAATACGTTTACGATCGGCACAACAATTAATGTACCTTTCAGTTTATTAGGTTCTATTGCGTTAGTTAACTGTCGTGCAATCTCAACACCGTTTAGCTCATCACCGTGAATAGCAGCGTTTACCATTAGTGTTGGGCCTGCTTGGCGACCGTGGATGATCTCAATCGGGATCGAAAGTGGAGAGTGCGTGTAAAGCTGAGCTGCCTGTAGTTCAATCTCTTTTCGTTGTCCTGGCTGAACAGTATAACCAAGTAATTCGAATGGTTGATTAGGTTTTAGTCTTGCCATTTAGGTTGTTCTCAACATGGTGATAATTCGTTAACACGGAATGTAGCAATCGTTGATTTTTAGTACGAATCAATCGCTTTACGGTGACGACAAAAGTTTTTTATGAAGGGGCTTCTGAATTGGTTTCAGTTTTTTATCTGGCTAATTGAAGGGTGTTTAAAATTTTGAATTTTCTGACAATACATTAACTTAGAGCTGATATTTGTCATTCAGTTCGTTGGTATTATCCACCGCCATTTTTTGGCGGCCAAATTCAAATATTGAGATCAAAATGAAAAAAACAATTTCAAAAGTTGTAGCACTAGCGGTGGTATCTGTTGCTTTATCTGGCTGTGTTGGTAGCAACGCAGTAACGGGTTACCTAATGAAGTTCAACATCAAGGCTGTTGATAACCGTTACGCTCGTGGTGGTTTGAACATGCTACTTGCACCTGCATACGGTCTAACAGTTGCTGCCGATTACCTAGTATTCAACTCACTAGAGTTCTGGACTGGTAGCAACCCACTAACAGGTGCTCCGCACATCTTTGATACTAAGACTGATACTTACCTAGACATCAACCACCAACTTGATCCGTCTCTAACGGAAGCGCCAGTGGGTCCTATCACGAGTGCAGATGTGATCGAAAAAGGTCAAATGCAGCAGATTGATGAAAACACGATCCAAATGGACATTACTTACCAGTCTGGTGAGCGTGCGACGTTAATCGGTGTTCGTGATGGCGAGATGGTGACGTACTTCATCGATGGCGAAGTTGTGGCACAAACTTCAATTGATGAGCTAGAAAGCTACGCGGCTTCACGCGCTTAATTGTTTATTTAGTCACAAGTAGTAGCTACAAAGATTAGATACAAAAACAGGTACTCATTGAGTACCTGTTTTATTTTGTCTCAGATAAACGGTGTTTACTGTAAAACACCATTTACTGAACAAACATAGCTTATCGAATTAAGCTTTTTCTGGGATCGCTTCAAGCAATGCAACCATTTGGTTCCAGAATAGCTCAACGGTGTCGATCTTCACTTTCTCATCAGGAGAGTGCGGAAACTTGATGGTTGGGCCGAAAGAAACCATATCCATGTTCGGGTAAGGTTCTTTGAATAGACCACACTCAAGACCAGCATGTATAACCATGATGTTTGGCTTGTGACCGTAGATACCTTCGTACATGTCACGGAAGATATGCATGATTTCTGAATCTGCGTCTGGTTTCCAACCTGGGTAAGCACCAGAGAACGCGATGTTAGCGCCTGCTAGTTCAGCAACAGAGTGAAGCATGCTTTCTACTTGGCTACGACCTGAATCGATAAGAGAGCGGATCAGGCAAAGTACTGTGATTGAGTTCTCTTCTGTTGTGATAACACCTACGTTTAGAGACGTTTCCACAACACCTTCAATCTCGTCACTCATACGAATCACGCCGTTTGGACATGCGTTAAGTGCCGCGATAAAGCGAGCTTGGTCAGCTGCTGCAAGAGCGCCCATTTCAACCGAAGCTTCTTCGTTGAAAGTAACAATGCTGTCTTCTACTTTACCTAGCTCAGTTGAAAGAAGCTCTGTGTAGTAGTTGTATAGAGAAGCCAGTTTCTCTTGGTTTGCAGCAGGTACTGCAACCGTTACGAAACCTTCACGAGGGATCGCATTACGTAGGCTACCGCCTTTGAATTCGACGATGCGTAGGTCTAGCTCTTTCGCGTGACCCGCTAGGAAGCGAGCAAGCAGTTTGTTTGCGTTTGCACGGCCTGTGTGGATATCACAACCAGAGTGACCGCCTTTAAGGCCTTTCAACGTTAGCTTGCGTGTTACGAAATCAGCAGGAATTGCATTACGTGCAACTTCAAATGTCATTGCGCCGTCGATACCGCCAGCACAACCCATGTACACTTCGCCTTCTTGCTCTGAATCGGTGTTAAGAAGGATATCGCCTTCTAACCAACCCGCTTCAAGACCGAAAGCACCAGTCATGCCTGCTTCTTCATCTACTGTTAGTAGAACTTCGATAGGGCCGTGCTGGATTTCGTTTGAAGCAAGAACCGCTAGGCAAGAAGCCATGCCCATGCCGTTATCAGCGCCAAGCGTTGTCCCTTTTGCTGTAACCCACTCACCATCGATGTATGGTTGGATTGGATCTTTAGCGAAGTCATGAACGGTGTCTTCGTTCTTTTGTGGAACCATATCGATGTGAGCTTGTAGCACCACACCTTTTTTGTTTTCCATACCCGGCGTTGCTGGCTTCTTGATGAATACGTTGCCCGTTGGGTCACGACGTACATCTAGGCCTTGCTCTGTTGCCCAAGCAATAATGTATTGAGCAAGCTCTTGTTCATGCTTTGAAGGGTGTGGGATTGAGCAAATCTTATCGAAGAACTGCCAAATAGGGGCAGGGGATAATTTACTGATCTCAGAATGGAATTCAGACACGGATGACTCCTTTTTTATTTGATAACCATATATTTAGGGTTTTTATAGGTGAAAACTTAGAACAAAAATCTAAAATATGGGTCTGTTTTGATGGCAACAGCATACCACTAGAGTGTTTTGACGAGTAGCGGTTCTAAACCTCAAATAGCTCAAATTTTGAAAGCGATCTTGTCCATCTGATCATGATTAAGCGCTTTGATGCTTATAAATGACACGGGCAAACGTTTGTTTAATTCTTTTTTGTAATTTAATTACAAGAATAAGTTTGCAAAATAACCATAAGTAGCCAAAAGTGTGACGTATAGCAAAAAATACTTGTAATATTTTTTCTTTGGGGTATATTAATAACCAACTTCTGAGACGAAGAGTAAATGCTCAAAGGATGAGTCCGTTTTATCGCCTCCAAGGAACCGAGAAATCAAATTTGTTTTTTATTGATTTATTAAGGTGATAGTTATGAAAGGTTTACCATCTGCAATGTTCTGGCTTAACAGCTCTGTTTACACTAGCAACTTTGCATACCCTACAAGCTTTGGTTACTAATACCGTAAGCATGTAACTCGAACAGTTTTGTTCACCCCTATATATTGGAATTCTTTTACAGCCCTTTTGGTTGACAGATTCTACCGCCACTCAGTTTTGAGTGGCGTTTTTTTTGCCTGCTACTTTTCCAAACCGCTTTCGCTTGTCACTTTCCTTGCTGTTCTGCGTGGTTGTTTTTTAAACGCCGAAATATCAATTTGCGCCTTATTACTGATCCTGTTGAAAAATACATAACTATTGTGAGTTTGAATTCAGAATTTACTGGCTAGATTATCAATGAAAATAACCGATGGTAGAAAAAACAACCAACTAGTTTTAGTGAGTCTATTGTTGTTAATTGTTTGTTTTTAATGGTTATTTATCGATGATATCTTCATTTTTAATCGCTTTGTTTCATACGGCATTCTGATAAATATCGATTAGAGCCTTAATTCTATCTGGAATTTGTTATTTGATAACTTTATAATCCACAGCCAATCGATTACGCAACCGTTTACTTTTTACCCTTATAGGATTCGATAATGTTCGAAAAGCTATTCAAACTCAGTGAAAATGGCACCAATGTGCGCACTGAAATCATCGCAGGTCTAACAACCTTCCTAACAATGGCTTACATCATTTTTGTAAACCCAATGATTCTAGCTGATGCTGGTATGGACCATGGCGCTGTATTTGTAGCAACCTGTTTAGCGGCTGCTATTGGCTGTTTCATCATGGGCTTTGTTGCTAACTACCCAATTGCTCAAGCTCCAGGCATGGGTTTGAACGCATTCTTTACCTACGCTGTTGTAATGGGTATGGGTTATACGTGGCAAGTTGCTCTGGCAGCGGTTTTCGTATCAGGCGTAATCTTCATCTTCTTAAGCATCTTTAAGATCCGTGAATGGATTATCAACTCGATCCCTATGTCTCTGCGTGTTGGTATCTCTGCAGGTATCGGTCTTTTCCTAGCGTTTATTGCGCTTAGCAATGCAGGCATCGTTGTTTCTAACCCAGCAACTAAAGTTTCACTGGGCGACATTACCGCGATTGCTCCTATCCTAGGCTCACTTGGTTTCTTCCTAACGATTGCTCTTGTTCACCGTGGCGTGAAAGGGGCAGTAATGATTGCGATTCTAGCTATCACAGCTCTTGGCATTGTTATTGGTGACGTTCAATACGGCGGCATCATGTCTACACCACCAAGCCTTGCTCCTACATTCATGCAGCTTGATTTCTCTGCTGTATTTGAAATCGGTATGATTTCAGTGGTATTCGCGTTCTTGTTCGTCGATTTGTTCGATACAGCGGGTACTCTGGTTGGTGTTGCAACGAAAGCAAACCTAATCAAAGAAGACGGCAAACTACCTCGCTTGAACAAAGCACTGCTTGCTGACTCTACAGCAACATCTATTGGTGCACTGCTAGGTACATCAAATACTACTTCTTATGTTGAGAGTGTTGCGGGTGTTGCTGAAGGCGGCCGTACCGGTCTAACGGCTGTTGTTGTTGGTATCTTATTCCTACTGGCTCTTTTCTTCTCGCCACTTGCAGGTATGATTCCGGCTTACGCAACATCAGGTGCACTTTTCTATGTAGCAATTCTGATGATGTCTGGTCTAGTTGGCATTGATTGGCGTGATCTTACGGAAGCAGCACCAGTCGTGGTAACATGTCTGCTTATGCCGCTGACGTACTCTATCGCTGAGGGTATCTCACTAGGTTTCATCGCTTACGCTGCAATTAAGCTGCTAAGTGGTAAAGGTCGCGACGTTTCACCTGCTGTGTGGGTAATGTCGGCTATCTTTATTCTTAAATACATTTTCGCTTAATCGTCTAGATTTCTGCTTAATCGCTGAAGAGGCTATGTTTGAAATAGCCTCTAATAACATGACAAAATTATTAGGTTTTATACTATGAGCAACAAATTCGTTATCACTTGGGACAACATGCAGACTTACTGCCGTCAACTTGCTGAAAAGCAAATGCCAGCAGAGCAGTGGAAAGGCATCTGGGCAGTAAGCCGTGGTGGTTTGGTTCCTGGTGCAATCTTGGCTCGTGAGCTAGGTATTCGTCACGTAGATACGATTTGTATTTCTAGCTACGACCACGATCACCAACGTGATATGACAGTAGTTAAAGCACCTGAAGGTGACGGCGAAGGCTTCCTAATCGTTGAAGACTTGGTTGATAGTGGTGACACTGCACGTAAGCTTCGCGAAATGTACCCTAAAGCGAAACTGATCGCTGTATGTGCAAAACCATCTGGCGCTGATTTGCTAGACGAGTACATTGTTGATATCGCTCAAGACACATGGATTGAGCAACCTTGGGATACTAGCCTAAGCTACGTAGAGCCAGTAAATCGCAAGTCAAAATAAGCGTAAACTTAGTTTTTTGAGAAATGACCCTTTATAGGGTCATTTTTTTTTATATTATTAGTGACAACCATTTTTTATTAAGTATCCCAATGTCTGAACCAGAAGAAACGAGCTCGAACCTTTCGGAAACTTTGTTTGTAAAGCACAAGCAAGCGAAAGAGACCTCAATGTTGACACAATACATGCCAAGCTCTGAAGCGCTATTGGATGAGAAACGTGAACAGCAAAACTCATCATGGTATCGAAACCTAAGACGTCTTCAGTGGGTATGGCAAGGCGTTAATCCAATAGAGCAGGAAGCGGTATTGGCTCGCATCGCGTCATCAGATAACTCTCGTACAACCGATGAGTGGCTTGATACGGTCATGGGTTACCGAAGTGGTAACTGGGCATACGAATGGACCAAGCTGGGTATGCAGCATCAAAATCGTTCTAATGAGAAGAATGGTGAAGAGATGGCTGAAGAGCTATTTTCCGCATCGTTGTGCTTCAGTATTGCGGGTTACCCACACCTCAAGAACGACAACTTGGCAGCTCAGGCTCAAGTGTTGGCCAACGCAGCGTATTCTGAAGCGATCAAGCACACTAAGTTGATCGTCAAGCAGATTGATATTCCATACCAAAACAAGAAGATCAAAGCGAACTTGCATCTAACCAAGACAGATAAACCACAACCGGTTGTGATTGTCAGCGCGGGTCTAGATAGCTTGCAAACCGATATGTGGCGCCTGTTTAGGGATTATTTAGCACCTAAGAACATTGCTATGTTAACGGTAGACATGCCATCAATAGGGCACAGTGCACATTGGCCGTTAACAGAAGACTCATCTTGTCTTCACCAAGCAGTGCTGAATGAATTGCCTAACATCCCATGGGTTGATCACCACAAAGTCGGCTTGTTTGGTTTCCGCTTCGGTGGCAATGCGATGGTGAGATTATCTTTCCTCGAGCAACATAAGATTAAAGCGTGTATTTCTTTAGGCGCGCCAATTCACGATATCTTTGTTCATGCAGACAAACTTAAGCAGATGCCTAAAATGCATCTAGATGTGTTGGCTTCGCGCCTTGGTAAAGGGGCGGTCGATATCAATAGCCTTTCTGGGCAGTTGATGGCGTGGTCACTCAAGGTACAAGGTTTGCTGTCAAACAGTAAAACCAGTGTTCCTATCTTGGCATTGGCTCTGGAAGGCGACCCGGTTTCACCGCCAATGGATAATCAACTGGTTGCTATTTACAGTGATTACGGAAAAGCGAAGAAAATCAAAGCTAAGTCAATTACACAAGGTTATGAGCAATCCCTCGAATTGGCGATAAAGTGGCTTGAGGATGAATTATTTAGATGACATTTCTCCAAAATTAGTTAAGCATGAAAAGTGTACAAACTAAGTACCTGATACTCAGAGATAATTTATAAAACCTAATTGCGTAGTTTTTACGTATAACAATCTGAGTAACGTCATTCTTAACATTGAAAATGGAGATTCAATATGTCAGAAGTGACACAACAACCTACGCATTACCGCTTGTTGAATGTTTTAAAGGCGATTGGGCCATACTTGAGGGAACCGCAATCAGAAGAAGGTCATTATATCTTTGATTGCTTGTCTGTATGTGTGAACGATAAAAAATCACCAGAAGAACGCGAGTTTTGGGGCTGGTGGCTGGAGTTGGACAAGTCGGGAGAGGGATATTCGGCGAAGTACAATATCGGTAAATACAACATCGATGGTAACTGGGATTCTTTGCCGTTACCTAAAAAGGCGGTCGCTGAGGTCTCTCGAACTCAAGAAGCCTTCCACAAAAAACTGGTTGATGAACTTCAAAGTAAGTTTGAAATCAGTATCCAATTAGACGAAGAGTCTGTCGAATTCGTCTAATTTTAAAGGTTACTCTTCTACATAAAGCAAAAAGGTGCGATTTCGCACCTTTTCTGCTTGTGAATTCCCCTTTTGATTGCTAAAACATCACCTCTTATTTGTTTTATCCATAAAAGACTTCATGACAACAAATCATCAAAGCGGGACAACAACACAGCGTAAAACTGTCGTTGTTAAACTGGGTACCAGTGTCTTAACTGGTGGAACATTGGCATTAGACCGCGCTCATATGGTTGAGCTGGTTCGTCAATGTGCTGAATTAAAAAAACAAGGCCACTCTGTGGTTATGGTTTCGTCTGGTGCAATTGCAGCAGGACGTGAGCACCTTGGTTACCCCGCACTTCCCAACTCAATGGCGAGCAAACAGTTGCTTGCGGCAGTTGGGCAAAGTCAGTTGATTCAAGTTTGGGAGTCTTTGTTTGCTATCTATGGCCTTAAGATTGGCCAGATGCTACTGACTCGTGCTGATCTCGATGATCGCGAGCGTTTTCTTAATGCACGTGACACGATCAACGCACTGGTTGAGCACGATATTATTCCGGTAGTAAACGAAAACGACGCAGTAGCAACCAACGAAATTAAAGTGGGCGACAATGATAACTTGTCGGCCTTAGTGGGTATTTTGTGCGGTGCTGATAAGCTTTTGCTACTAACAGACCAAAAAGGCCTGTTTACGGCTGACCCTCGTACAGATCCAAATGCTGAGCTCATCAAAGAAGTGAAAACCATTGATGACACGCTGCGTAAGATCGCAGGTGGCAGCGGTACTACGTTGGGTACTGGCGGCATGGCGACAAAACTGCAGGCGGCTGACATTGCTCGTCGCGCAGGCATCGAAGTGATTATTGCTGCGGGCAGTGCTGAAAATGTGGTGTTTGATTCACTGAGTGATAACCCACAAGGCACACGTTTCTTGCCTTTAGCGGAAGCGCTTGAAAACCGTAAACGCTGGATTTTAGCGGGCCCTGCTTCAGCAGGTGACATCGTGGTTGACGACGGCGCAGTAAACGCAGTCAACACCAAAGGCAGCAGCTTGTTGGCGAAAGGGGTTGTTCGAGTTAAAGGCGAATTCTCTCGTGGTGAAGTTACCCAAGTCACAGACAGCAAAGGCAAAGTAATTGCGCGTGGTATCGCCAGTTATTCAAGCCAAGACCTAGCAAAAATTGCAGGCAAGCACAGTAAAGATATTGGCGACATCCTTGGATACGATTATGGGTCAGAAGTCATTCACCGTGACGACCTAGTTGTAATCCAAGAGTAGCTCGTGATGATAAGGTGAATCACCTTTTTGCATCCAAAGACAGACAGAATTTAGGGAGAGTTAAACGTGGATTTAACTAACATGGGTATCGCAGCAAAAGACGCTGCTTTCCACCTAGCGACCGCATCTACGGCGCAAAAGAATAAAGCATTGGCGATTATCGCTGATGAGCTAGAAGCAAACGCAACAACGATTTTAGAAGCGAACGCGAAAGACATCGAACTGGGTCGTGAAGCGGGTTTAACTGACGCACTGCTCGATCGTCTACTTCTTAACGAAGAGCGCTTAACCGGTATCGCTAACGATGTTCGTAACGTGATTAGCCTGAATGACCCAGTTGGCAGCGAAATTGACAGCAAAGTACTAGAAAACGGTATGTCACTGTCTCGCCGCCGCGTGCCACTTGGTGTGGTGGGTGTTATCTATGAAGCGCGTCCGAACGTAACCATCGATATTGCAGCTCTGTGTCTGAAGACAGGTAACGCAAGCATTCTACGTGGTGGTAAAGAGACGTTTTTCTCGAACATGGAACTGGTTAAGGTTATCCAGTCTGCATTAGAGAAAGCGGAGCTTCCAGCCGCTTCTGTTCAGTACATCGAGAAGCCTGATCGTGAACTCGTTTCTCAACTGCTTAAACTGGACGACTACGTGGATATGATCATTCCTCGTGGCGGCGCTGGTCTGCACAAGATGTGTAAAGAGAACAGCACCATCCCAGTAATCATCGGCGGCTTTGGTATCAGCCATATCTTCGTTGATGAAAGCGCTGATCTTGAGAAATCTGTCGATGTGGTCGAAAACTCAAAAGTTCAACGTCCATCGGCGTGTAACTCGTTAGATACACTGCTAGTGCATGAAGCGGTTGCTGAAGCTTTCCTAACTAAGCTGAAACAGCGTTTAGCCGGCAAGGTAACCTTAGTTGCTGATACCAGTGCAAAATCGCTGCTAGCGGGTTTTGAAGACCAACGTGATGCGGTTGAAGGCGACTTTGACACTGAATGGCTAAGCTACACGCTAGGCGTGAAAGTGGTAGCGGATGTGGCAGAAGCGATTGACCACATGCGTGTACACAACGCGAGTCATTCAGATGCGATCATGACCAATAGCTTAGAGAGCTCAGAGCGTTTCATTAACTCTGTTGGTTCTGCAGCGGTTTATGTGAATGCATCAACACGTTTCACTGATGGAGCACAGTTTGGTTTAGGTGCTGAAGTTGCCGTGTCTACTCAGAAATTGCATGCTCGCGGCCCAATGGGCTTAGAAGAGCTGACAAGCTACAAATGGGTAGGTAAAGCGAACTATTTAGTCCGCGGTTAACGCTGGTCGTTAATTTTACTCCTCAGCTCATTTTTGAAATGGCGGTCGAGTAGCAATAATCAATGAATCACCACACAAAAGGGCCTTAATTGGCCCTTTTTCTTTCCTAACGTTTGGCAATTCCGTTACACTGATATTCAATTATTTGGAGGTGATATGCATTGTCCTTTTTGTTCAGAGAACGACACTAAAGTAATCGATTCAAGACTGGTAGCCGATGGCCATCAGGTTCGTCGTCGCCGTCAATGCCTTGCATGTAGTGAACGTTTTACTACGTTCGAATCGGCAGAACTTGTGATGCCTAAAGTCATAAAGTCGAATGGAAACCGCGAACCATTTAATGAAGATAAAATGGTGGGTGGTGTACAGCGCGCCCTAGAAAAACGCCCAGTGAGTGCTGACGCGATTGAACTTGCGATCAGTACGATTAAGTCACAACTCCGTGCAACTGGTGAGCGTGAAGTACCAAGCGAGATGATTGGTAATCTTGTGATGGGCCAATTGAAAGAATTGGATAAAGTGGCGTACATTCGTTTTGCCTCTGTTTACCGCAGCTTTGAAGACATCCGAGAGTTTGGCGAAGAAATCGCTAAATTAGAGGATTAACTCCTCAATCATGTCAAACTTTACTCCCCTAGATTTTCAAATGATGTCGCGTGCTATTCAGTTAGCAAAACGCGGCATTTACACTACTGCGCCAAACCCTAATGTGGGTTGTGTCATTGTACAAACCGACGGTCAGATCGTTGGTGAAGGTTTTCATGCCAAAGCTGGCGAACCTCATGCTGAAGTACATGCCATGCGAATGGCAGGCGACAAAGCAAAAGGTGCGACGGCTTATGTCACGCTAGAGCCTTGTTCTCATTACGGTCGAACGCCGCCTTGTGCTGAAGGTTTGATTAAGGCTCAAGTAGCCAAAGTGATTTGTGCCATGCAGGACCCAAACCCAAAAGTCGCAGGTCGTGGTATCAAAATGCTACGCGATGCGGGTATTGAGGTTGAAATCGGCTTGCTAGAGCAAGACGCTCTCGACTTGAACCCTGCATTTATCAAGCGTATGCAAACTGGCATGCCATTCGTTCAGTTAAAGATGGCCGCTAGCCTTGATGGGCAAACGGCATTGGAAAATGGCCAAAGCCAGTGGATCACATCGCCAGAAGCACGTCGTGATGTTCAGAACTACCGAGCAAAATCAGGCGCTGTGTTGTCAACTAGCCAGACGGTGATTGAAGACAACGCGTCGTTGAATGTTCGTTGGGCAGAGTTGCCAAGCAGTATCAAAGGTCATTACGCTGAAGACGAGCTGCGTCAGCCGATTCGCGTGATTCTTGATCGTCAAAACCAACTGCGTCCTGAACTCAAGTTATTCCAGACTCCAACATCGGTGTTGAGAGTTGCCGAAGCATCTGCTGATATTGAAGTCGCAACCACAGATGCAGGTCAGCTCGATTTGCACGATCTGATGCGTCAATTACCTGCCAATCATATCGACCATATTTGGGTCGAAGCGGGCGCAACATTGGCAAAAAGCTTGATTGAAGAGCAGCTGGTGGATGAGCTAATCCTTTATTTAGCACCTAAACTTATGGGCAGTGACGGACGAGGTTTGATGGGTGCATTAGGGCTCACTTCAATGTCTGACGTTATTGACCTAGAAATTAAAGATGTTCGACAGGTTGGTGTGGATATTCGCATCGTTGCGAAACCCGTATTTCGAAACAGATAGTAACGAAACCACAGTGGAAATAGTTACTCCAACTACATACGTGTCATTGACAACAAAAAGAGTTTTAAAATGTTTACAGGAATTGTAGAAGCCGTAGGTACATTGAGTGCAATCACTCCCCGCGGAGAAGACATCACCGTAACGGTTAATGTTGGTAAGCTTGATATGGCTGACGTTAAGTTAGGCGACAGTATCGCTACCAATGGTGTGTGTTTGACAGTTGTTGAATATAACGACCACAGCTACAGTGCAGATCTTTCGCTTGAGACCCTGAAAAAAACGGGTTTTGTCGATTACCAAGCGGGCGATAAAGTTAACCTTGAGAAAGCAATGTTACCAACCACGCGTTTCGGTGGACATATAGTGTCTGGTCACGTTGATGGCGTGGGTGAGATTGTTGAACGTAACCAAGTTGGCCGTGCGATTGAATTCTGGGTAGAAATGCCAGCAGAAATCTCAAAATACGTGGCTCAAAAAGGCTCAGTAACAGTTGATGGCATTAGCCTGACTGTGAACGATTTACGTAAGAACGCATTCAAGCTGACTATCGTTCCTCATACTTCTTCAGAAACCACCATCGACCAATTCAATGTCGGTCGTAAAGTGAATCTAGAAGTTGATGTATTAGCACGTTACATGGAGCGTTTACTGCAAGGTCAGCAACAAGAATCTGAGCCTGAATCTCGATTAACGATGGAATTCTTACAGCAGAATGGTTTTGCCTAACCGTTGATACAAAGTGCGTTAAGCGAGACTTTGTAAAGCGAAGCAATATCATCAGGTTTAAATAGTGTCGGTTCTAGGAAGCAGAACCATTTCAAAGGATATAGAACAATGCCAATTAGTACTCCTCAAGAAATTATTGAAGACATTCGCCTAGGAAAAATGGTTATCCTGATGGATGATGAAGATCGCGAAAATGAAGGCGATCTGATCATGGCAGCAGAACATGTGACGCCAGAAGCGATTAACTTCATGGCGATGTACGGCCGTGGTTTAATTTGTCTGACGCTAACCAAAGAGCGTTCAAACCGCATGGGTCTAGCGCCTATGGTTCAAGATAACAACGCACAGTACACCACTAACTTTACTGTTTCGATTGAAGCGGCAGAGGGCGTAACAACGGGTATCTCTGCATCAGACCGTGCAGTGACGGTTCAAGCGGCAGTGGCGAAAGATGCGAAAGCGGCTGATCTTGTTCAACCTGGTCATATTTTCCCACTGACAGCGCAAGATGGCGGTGTTCTGACTCGCGCAGGACACACAGAAGCAGGTTGTGATTTAGCACGTCTTGCAGGCTGCGAGCCAGCATCGGTTATCGTTGAGATCCTTAACGACGACGGTACTATGGCTCGTCGGCCTGACCTTGAAGTGTTTGCTGAAAAACACGACATCAAGCTAGGCACGATTGCTGACTTGATTGAATACCGCAACAACACAGAAACAACGATTGAGCGTGTAGCACAATGCCATTTACCAACAGAGTTTGGTGATTTTGAGCTTGTGACTTACCGTGACACGATTGATAACCAGATCCACTACGCAATGCAAAAAGGCGACTTGTCTGTAGGTGCTCCTTTGGTACGTGTTCACCTGCATGACACGTTCACCGATCTGCTTCATTCAGACCGTGGTACTGAACGCAGCTGGTCGCTAGATAAAGCGATGAAGCGTATTGGCGACGAAGGCGGTGTGTTGGTTATTCTTGGCAACGAAGAGTCGTCTGATTCTTTGATTCACAAAGTGAAGACATTCGAAGCGCAAGACAAGAACGAGCAGCCAACTATGGCGAAGAAGCAGGGTACCTCGCGTCGTGTTGGTGTCGGTTCTCAGATTCTTCAAGATCTAGGTGTGCACGATATGCGTCTGCTTTCTTCAAGCACTAAGCGTTACCACGCATTGGGTGGTTTTGGCCTTAACGTTGTTGAGTACGTTTGCGAATAAACCATGCGTTAGCAAGCAGACGTTTCTCCGTTTGTAGCAACATAATTTACCGATGATTTCAGTGGCTCTTTTGGTGATAAATCTTGCCAAAAGAGCAAAGTAGCCAAGTCCGACTCAAAACGTGTTCAACACACAAACTTGGTTACTCGCTGTTCCTATATGCTTGGGATCAGCGCTGCATTATCATCTTTACATTGCCGGTGTCTGTTCTTCTAAATTACCATTAGATATTGCTCACAGTTTTGTGCTAGAATCCGGCGATTCTCACTTGATGAAAATAGTTAAAGGAAGGCTTATGAAAGTGATCGAGGGTGGCTTCCCAGCGCCAAATGCAAAAATTGCTATCGTTATTGCTCGTTTCAACAGTTTTATTAACGAAAGTTTACTTTCTGGTGCAATCGATACTTTAAAGCGTCATGGACAAGTAAGCGAAGACAACATCACTGTTGTTCGTTGCCCTGGTGCAGTAGAACTTCCACTTGTAGCGCAGCGCGTTGCAAAAACAGGTAAGTTCGATGCGATTGTATCTCTTGGTACAGTAATTCGTGGCGGTACACCTCACTTTGACTATGTTTGTAGTGAATGTAATAAAGGTTTGGCACAAGTGTCTCTGGAATATTCTCTTCCAGTAGCGTTTGGTGTTCTTACTGTTGATACGATCGATCAAGCTATTGAACGCGCAGGAACCAAGGCTGGTAATAAGGGTGCAGAAGCAGCACTTAGCGCACTTGAGATGATCAACGTTCTTTCTGAAATCGATTCCTAATGGGGGCCAGTGTGAAACCAGCCGCACGTCGTAACGCACGTCAATTTGCTCTACAAGCAATTTATTCTTGGCAAATTACTAAAGAAAATATTGCTACCGTTGAAGAACAGTTCTTATCTGGTGGTAAGTATGATGAAGAAGAGCATCATGCTGCAGAGCCTGCTCTTGCTATGCCAGAAACAGACGTTGCATACTTCCGCGACCTACTAACTGGTGTTGCTCTTAGCCACATGGAACTTGATAGCAAGCTTCGTCCATTCGTATCTCGCCCTATGCAAGATCTGGATCTGATGGAACTAGCGCTTCTACGTTTAGCTATGTACGAGATGACTCGTCGCGAAGATGTACCATACAAAGTGGTTATCAACGAAGCTATCGAGCTTGCAAAAGTATTTGCAGCAGAAGACAGCCATAAGTTTGTTAACGGTGTGCTTGATAAAGCTGCACCGCACGTTCGTAAGAAATAAGACGTTCGTATATTGAATCTAAAGGTCAGCTTTTATGCTGGCCTTTTTTGTAACTAAATTTCTGTAATATCCATGATTACGGCGATTTTTATGAGACTAAAGATAGGGCATGTGATGTCTGGCGAATTTAACCTGATTGAAAAATATTTTGTAAATCGACAACCACAACGTAAAGACGTTCTTCTAGCTGCTGGCGATGATTGTGCTTTGGTCAAAGCGCCGGGCAATGTTGAGATAGCGATCAGCACGGACACCTTAGTGGCTGGTACCCATTTCTTAGCTGAGGCGAATCCGGCTTGGGTGGCACACAAAGCGTTGGCTTCCAATATCAGTGACCTTGCTGCAATGGGCGCGACGCCTGCTTGGGTGTCTTTTGCTTTAACCATGCCTGAAATCGATGAAGCATGGCTTGCTCCCTTCTGTCACTCCTTTTTTAAACTCGCAGACTACTTTGGTATTCAGTTAATTGGTGGCGACACAACCAAAGGTCCACTAAGCCTGACACTGACGGTACAGGGCTTTGTTCCTGAAGGACGAGCGCTGCGCAGAGATGGCGCGAAAGTGGGCGACTGGATTTACGTAACAGGTAATCTAGGTGACAGCAAAGCTGGCTTAGAAGTGTTACTTAACCCTGAGCAGAACAGAGCGAAGCCCTATGCTGCTGAGCTTGAAGAGAGACATTATGTGAGCGCCCCACGAGTGTTAGCGGGTCAGGCTCTAGTGAACCTTGCTTCATCTGCGATTGATATCTCTGATGGCGTTATTGCTGATTTAAAACATATCCTTAAGCGTTCTCAAGTTGGCGCGAGTATTGATGTAAGCACGCTGCCTATCTCTCCAGAGTTACGTCAGTTCGCTCCTGATATCACTTCAGCTCAGCAGTATGCGCTAACGAGTGGTGAAGAGTACGAACTGTGCTTTACTGTACCAGAAGAGAATAAAGGGTCGCTGGAAAGTGCTTTGTCACACACAGGTACAAAAGTCACCTGCATTGGCCAGATAAGACCTGTAGAATATTTTGAATTACACAATAATGGTGAACCACTAAGCTGGAACTTAACTGGTTACGATCACTTTAAGGTTAATTGATGACAAACCCACTTTCTCTTATTTCTCTTAAAAATCCTTGGCATTTCTTAGCAACGGGTTTTGGCAGTGGCTTATCGCCTATTATTCCCGGCACAATGGGCACGCTTGCGTCAATTCCGTTGTACCTATTGTTGGTTCAGCTACCGTTTCCTGCTTACGTTGCCGTGGTGGTGGTAAGCTGCATTATTGGTATTAAGATCTGCCAAGTAACGTCTGATGATATGGGCGTGCATGACCACGGTTCTATCGTTTGGGATGAGTTTGCGGGCTTTTGGATCACCATGAGCTTAGTGCCTATGCTGAATATCCCTGCCGATGACTGGAAATGGCTTCTGACTGGTTTTGTGCTTTTCCGCTTCTTTGACATGGTAAAACCTTGGCCGATTGGTTGGCTAGATGCGCGAATTCACGGCGGCTTGGGTATCATGATTGACGATATTGTAGCGGGTATTATGGCGGCTATTTCGTTGTATGCCGTGGCACATTTCGCAGGTTGGTTAGTGTGAGTTAACTGAAGGGCTAAGGTTTAGTTGGCGATACACCAAACTAATTAGCAGATACTAAAAAGGTTGACCCTAGGGCCAACCTTTTTAGTTTGCATAGCTTACGAGCTTACGAGCTTACGAGCTTACGAGCTTACGTATTAAAGCTACTTGGCAAGATAGTCAGTGATAGACTTCTCAATCCCTTTCGCATCTAAGCCAAGCTCTTCATGCAGCTCACCTTGAGTACCTTGAGCAATGAACTTGTCTGGTAGGCCAAGGTTCAATACTGGCATCAGCAGTTTCTCTTGCATCAAGAATTCAATCACACCTGCGCCCGCACCACCTGCAATCGCATTCTCTTCGATAGTTACCAGAACATCGTGGTCAGCAGCAAGTTGTTTGATCAGAGCTTCATCGAGCGGTTTCACAAAGCGCATATCTGCAACTGTCGCATCGATGGCGTCAGCGGCTTGAAGTACACTCTCAAGGAAAGTACCGAAGCTTAAGATAGCGACTTTCGAGCCATCTTTTGCTTTTTCGCTTTCGCGAACGATACGACCTTTACCAATCTCAAGCGCGGTAAATTCACTTTGTATCTCAGTGCCCATACCATTACCGCGAGGGTAACGAACGGCACTTGGACCTGTGTGCTGGTGGCCGGTGTAAAGCATTTGGCGACATTCGTTTTCGTCGCTTGGCGCCATGATCACCATGTTTGGAATACAACGCATAAAGCTTAAGTCGAACGCACCTTGGTGTGTTTGACCATCAGCGCCGACAAGACCAGCACGGTCGATAGCGAACATGACAGGTAAGTCCATGATAGCCACATCGTGGATCAGTTGATCGTAGCCACGTTGTAGGAACGTCGAGTAGATAGCGACAATCGGCTTATCACCCGCAATCGCCATACCGGTTGCTAGCGTCACAGCATGCTGCTCAGCAATCGCTACGTCGAAGTATTGTTCTGGGTACTCTTTCGAGAAACGCACCATGCCAGAGCCTTCACGCATTGCAGGCGTGATCGCCATCAGCTTAGGATCTTGCGCGGCCATATCACACAGGAAGTCACCAAAAATCTTAGAGAAAGTTGGTTTAGAGCTGGTGCTCTTAGGCAGACTTGAGTGTGCTGGATCGAATTTCGGTACGCCGTGGTAACCGATTGGATCTTTCTCAGCTGGCTCGTAGCCTTTGCCTTTCTTAGTCATGATATGCAGGAACTGAGGACCTTTAAGGTCTCTCATGTTCTTAAGCGTTTTAATCAGCTCATTGACATCATGACCATCAATTGGGCCAATGTAGTTAAAGCCTAACTCTTCGAACATGGTGCCAGGGACTACCATGCCTTTTAGATGTTCTTCTGTACGACGAACCAGCTCTTTAATCGGCGGAACGCCTGATAGCACTTTCTTGCCGCCCTCACGAATTGACGTGTAAAGACTGCCAGAAAGAACTTGAGCTAGGTGGTTGTTTAGCGCACCTACGTTTTCAGAGATCGACATCTCGTTATCGTTCAGGATAACCAGCATGTCATTGTGAATATCGCCCGCGTGGTTCATGGCTTCAAATGCCATACCCGCAGTAATCGCGCCATCACCAATCACACTCACGACTTTACGGTTCTTGCCTTCTTTCTTCGAACTGATAGCCATACCAAGTGCAGCACTGATCGATGTTGAAGAGTGACCAACAGAAAGGGTGTCGTATTCACTCTCTTGACGCCATGGGAATGGGTGCAGTCCATCTTTTTGACGGATAGTCGACAAGCGGTCGCGACGACCTGTAAGAATTTTGTGCGGGTATGCTTGGTGACCAACATCCCAAACCAACTGGTCAAAAGGCGTGTTGTACACATAGTGCAGAGCAACTGTCAGCTCTACTGTACCTAAGCCTGACGCTAAGTGACCACTTGACTGGCTCACTGAGTTAAGAAGATAGGTACGTAATTCATCACAAAGCTGTGTCAGCGTCTCTTTTGGAAGTAGACGCAAATCCTCTGGCTTATCAGCCAAAGCAAGAGTTGGGTACTTTGATATATCAAGAGTCATAGGTAATGCGCGCTTATTGTCTTAGTTCTTGCGCTCGATGACGTATCGGGCGAACTCTTCGAGTAACTGGGTATTGTATGGGATTGCAGCCAAAGCTTGAAGCGCTTCCTGTAGCAGAGTTTGCGCTTTTTCTTGAGCGCCCTCTAAACCTAGCAAAGAAGGGTAGGTGCTTTTGTTCAATTCTTGGTCAGAACCCTGTGGCTTACCCAAAGTTTCAGTATCGCCAGTGATATCTAAAATATCATCTTGAACCTGGAATGCTAATCCAATGGCGTCGGCGTACTTGTCTAATTGAGGCATCACTTCAAACGCTTTTTCACCAGCAGCGAGAGCACCTAAACGAATCGCACATTTCATTAGCGCGCCCGTTTTATTGCGGTGAACTTCTTCTAACTCTTCTAGCGTGACAGAGCGGTTTTCAGCTTCAATATCAAGTGCTTGTCCAATGCACATACCTTGTGCACCAGAGGCTTCGGCTAGGCGTTGAATCATTCGAACGCGATTGCTTTCACCGTCAGCACTTAATGTACCTTCCGCAAGTATAGTAAACGCGAGAGTTTGTAGTGCATCGCCAGTTAAAATTGCCGTTGCTTCATCGTATTTGATGTGACAAGTCTGATGGCCACGACGCAGTTCATCGTCGTCCATTGCTGGAAGGTCGTCGTGAATCAGAGAATAGGCATGAATACATTCGATTGCAGATGCTGGAGTGTCGAGTTCTTCAGCGGTGCAGCCGAGCATTTCCCCTGTAATGTAGACAAGAAATGGACGTGCGCGTTTACCGCCTAAAAGTAACCCATAACGCATCGCGTTGATCAGGTTCTGATCTTGGTGTGGTAGGCGATCAAGCCAAAGGTTCAGTTGCTCGTTATTACGTGCTTGATAAGACAATAAAGTCTCAATCATAGGGGATCTCATACAATTCGTTATTCTGGTTGTGGGTTAAAGTCACTAAGTTCTGCGTTTTCATCATTTTGCAGTAGGATGCTAACACGCTGTTCAGCATCGTTTAGTTTGCTTTGACCGGCACGAGCGAGGGAGATGCCTCGTTCGAACTTTTTCAGCGCATCATCTAAAGCTAGATCACCATTTTCTAGTTGATCAACCAAGCCATCAAGCTCTTCGATTGCTGCTTCAAAGCTCATATTTTCAGGTTTCTTAGTAGCCATAATAAATCTGCGTTTGGAAAGATGAACGAACGTTACCCTAGGCCGCTGAGATGGTCAAATGTAACCAAGAAATTTTGCTAGAAAGTTCGTTTTTAAGGGGCTTGAACGCACTTTGCTTGAATAACCTTAGCTTTATCGAGTTTATGCGCTACGTATAAGAGCAAAGTAAGCCAATAGTTGGGATTCAAAAACGAAAAGTGTGATACTTAGGCCAAGAATTTACTAAAAGATCTTATAGTCTTGCCGATACAAAGATTATCGTCGACATAGAGCTACAAAAAAGCATGAGGAGTGCTCAGTGGATTTAGCAACCCTAATAGGTTTGATTGGTGGATTTGCCTTTGTAATTATGGCAATGATCCTAGGTGGAAGCCTCGGGATGTTCTATGACACGACATCCATTTTGATCGTAGTTGGGGGCTCAACCTTTGTTGTTCTAATGAAGTTCACCATGGGACAGTTCTTTGGTGCGACTAAAATCGCAGGCAAAGCTTTTATGTTTAAAGCGGATGAGCCTGAAGATCTTATTGCGAAAGTTGTAGAGATGGCTGATGCGGCTCGTAAAGGTGGTTTTTTAGCACTGGAAGAGATGGAAATTAACAACAGTTTCATGCAAAAGGGCATCGATCTTTTGGTGGATGGCCATGATGGAGATGTAGTTCGTGCTGCACTGCAAAAAGACATCGCATTAACCACAGAGCGTCATGAGCAGGGCGCGAAGGTGTTCTCTGCATTTGGTGATGTAGCACCCGCGATGGGTATGATTGGTACCTTGGTTGGCTTGGTTGCCATGCTTTCTAACATGGATGATCCAAAAGCGATCGGCCCTGCGATGGCGGTGGCACTTTTAACCACCCTATATGGTGCGATTCTTTCGAACATGGTGTTCTTCCCAATTGCCGACAAGCTTGCGCTGCGTCGTGACCAAGAGACACTCAACCGTCGTTTGGTTATGGATGGTGTACTCGCGATTCAAGATGGTCAGAACCCACGAGTAATCGATGGTTACCTGAAGAGCTACCTAAACGAAGGTAAGCGTACGATTGATGGTGAACCTGCGTAAGAGGAGTTGAAGATGGATGAAGAAAATCCATGTAAATGTCCTCCTCCGGGATTGCCTCAATGGATGGGGACATTTGCTGACTTGATGTCACTGCTGATGTGTTTCTTCGTACTGCTGCTCTCATTCTCTGAGATGGACGTACTGAAGTTCAAACAGATCGCTGGCTCGATGAAATTTGCGTTTGGTGTACAAAACCGCTTGGAAGTGAAAGACATTCCTAAAGGCACCAGCATCATTGCACAAGAGTTTCGACCTGGTCGTCCAGAGCCGACACCGATTGATGTGATCATGCAGCAGACGATTGATATTACGCAGCAAACGCTTGAGTTTCATGAAGGTGAATCTGAGCGTGCTGGCGGTACCATGCGTGATCAAGGCAAGATGACCGGAGGCAAGTCGCCAGAGGTTTCGACTCACGACAATCAAAACTCTGAGTCAGACCAACAGCAACAACAAGCTGAAGCTCAATCGCAAGAGATGGAAACCTTGATGGAAAGCATCAAGAAGGCGTTGGAGCGAGAGATAGACCAAGGCGCGATTGAAGTTGAAAACCTTGGCCAGCAGATTGTGATTCGAATTCGTGAGAAGGGTGCATTCCCATCGGGTTCTGCTTTCCTACAGCCTAAGTTCCGACCTTTGGTGAGACAGGTTGCTGAGTTGGTGAAAGATGTTCCGGGTATCGTTCGAATCTCAGGGCACACCGATAATCAACGTCTTGATTCCGAGCTTTATCGATCTAATTGGGACTTGTCATCACAGCGAGCAGTGTCTGTTGCTCAAGAGATGGAAAAGGTGCGTGGTTTCTCTCATCAACGCTTGAGAGTACGCGGCATGGCGGATACCGAGCCAGTCGAGCCGAACGATACTGAATGGCAACGTAGCCTCAACCGCCGCGTTGAAATCAGCATCATGCAGGGCGAGCCGCTTTACAGTGACGAAGTGCCTGTTATTAATGAATAGCCGATACATGTACACACGGTAGCATGCAGATAGCATCGAAAGCCCAACCTTATAATGAGGTTGGGCTTTTTGTTTGCTGGTCTTCAATGGTTCTCTCTGCGGCATTTATGTCGTTTCGAAACCTGCTACTGTTAATAACAAGCGGTTTAATGATGGTGTTACAGCAAGCACTCTTTTCCTTGCTTCACTTTCTCATGTATAATTCGCGCCCTTAGATTTAGATATGATCTATTCTTGCTTCAAGTGCTGTGTAAATTCTCTAATTTACTTGGCGATGAGCGTTTTCAAAATTTTGAACATTAATGTTGTGAAAGTACTATGAAATTTATTGTTAAGCCCCATCCGGAAATTTTTGTAAAAAGTGAATCGGTGCGTAAGCGCTTCACAAGGATTCTAGAGTGCAACATTCGTAACGTTATTCAACGTCGCTGTGAAAGTGTTGCGGTATTCAACCGTCGCGATCATATTGAAGTGACGTCTGAGAGTGACCAGTACTACGCAGAAGTGTTAGAGGCTCTGACTCACACTCCAGGTATTCACCACTCTCTTGAAGTTCAACAGTCTGAATTCAAAGACTTGCACGATATTTACGAGCAAGTACTAGAACGCAGCCGTGCTGACATTGAAGGCAAGACTTTCTCTGTACGTGCTAAGCGTCGTGGTAAGCATGACTTTACCTCTATTGAACTTGAGCGCTACGTAGGCGGCGGTCTAAACCAAGCAGTTGAGTCAGCGAAAGTTCGACTTAAGAACCCTGATGTAACCGTTAAGGTTGAAGTGGCTAACGACAAGCTAAACCAAGTTCTAGCTCGTCACAAAGGCCTCGGTGGCTTCCCTCTTGGTACTCAAGAAGATCTACTGAGCTTGATCTCTGGCGGCTTTGATTCTGGTGTTTCAAGCTACCTGCACATCAAACGCGGCTCTAAGGTTCACTACTGTTTCTTCAACCTTGGTGGCCCAGCGCACGAGATTGGTGTTAAACAAGTGGCTCACTACCTATGGAATAAATACGGCTCATCTGCAAAGGTGAAGTTCATTTCTGTAGACTTTGAACCTGTGGTTGCTGAAATCCTTGAGAACGTAGAAGACGGCCAAATGGGCGTTGTTCTTAAGCGTATGTTCATGCGTGCTGGTGGTATGGTTGCAGACAAGTTCAAGATCGAAGCGTTGGTTACTGGTGAAGCACTAGGTCAGGTATCAAGCCAAACGCTAACTAACCTGCGTCACATCGACAACGTGACAGATACTTTGATTCTTCGTCCGCTTATCAACTGGGATAAAGAAGACATCATCGACCTTTCTCGTATCATCGGTACTGAAGACTTCGCTAAGGTAATGCCTGAGTACTGTGGTGTTATTTCTAAGAAGCCAACAGTGAAAGCGAAGAAAGGCAAACTGGAAGCAGAAGAAGCTAAGTTTAACTTTGAAGTGCTGGATCAAGTGATCGAGAACGCTCGTGTTATGGATATCCGTGACATCGAGAAAGAGAGCCAAGAGCAAGCGCCTGAAGTTGAACAAGTTCAAGCTGTTGCTGAGCACGCTATCGTTCTTGATATCCGTAGCCCAGAAGAAGAAGACGAAAGCCCATTAGAGATCGAGGGTGTTGAAATTAAACACATCCCATTCTTCAAGCTTTCGACTCAGTTTGGCGACCTAGACCAAGCGAAAGAGTACTTGCTGTACTGTGACCGTGGTGTAATGAGCCGTCTACAGGCACTTTACCTACAAGAGCAGGGCTTCCATAACGTTAAGGTTTACCGCCCATAGTGGTGTGTTGACCAAGCGTTAATCATTTTGCAAAGCCGTTTACTGAAAAGTAAGCGGCTTTTTTATGGTTCATCGCG